>DATLVC010000414.1:0-4367 GCA_035577685.1 Micropepsaceae bacterium
CATCTGTGACAAAACGCCGTGCATGGTGTTGCTGTCGCGCTCACGGCCTGAGAAATTGGCCAACTGCCGGATGAGATAAGCAAAGCGCTGCCCCGCCAGTACGGGAATCGCACGGCCGGCGTCGCCTTGAGCCTGGGATCCGTGGCAGCGCGCGCAATACTGGCCGAACTGTGCGGCGCCTCGATCCGGATGTGCATCCAACGCGAGTGCTGTTTGGGTCGCTCGGTCCACGGATTCCTCCGACGCGCGGGCGCCGAGGCTCGCTAACGCCAACAAGGCGGCGATCGCCATGAGAATTCTGATACGCGGCGCGCCAGGCCTGGGTGTCACAACACCGCTCGACGTGTAATTCCATTTTGCATTGCTTTATTCCCATTGATAACTGAATGCGCACCCCAAGCCGCGAGCCGGAACAGCGATTCGCAATTTCGCTCCGCGCGAGGCGCGTGGCACGCGATTGGGGAAATTCGCCGGCTTGATGATCAAGATATCGCAGGAAAGATCGTCCAATATCCGCTCGGCCGTATTACCGACGAGCAAGCGCTTATATCCTGAACGTGAAATGGCTCCCATCACAACGATGGCACTGCGACTGGTGCGCGCGGCCTCCGCGATTGCCGCGACAGGTTGGCGGGGAATGACATATTGGCGAGAACGGGCGATCCGTGCCGTTCGTACGGCGCGGCTCAAACGCAGTTTCGCGGAGCGCTCCGCCTCCGCCTGCATGGCTTGCAAGGTCCCGGGAGTGAGCACTTGCGGAGGGACGGCCACCGCGTAACTCGCGTAACCGTGCACTGCATGCAAGCTTCCATGCAGCATCGTACTCAGCGACTTGCCGGCCCGGAGAATTCCTTTGTCGAGTTGCAGCGGTTTTTCATGCGCGTGGGCGGGGTCGATCGCCGTCAAGACCACGGGATGGCGATAGGGATGCGGATTTTTCACCAATAGCACGGGTATCGAACTCAGCCGCACTAGTTCCCAATCCGTCAACCGCAGCAGCCATGGCATGCGGTGCCGCCCGGCATGGACCGACGAAACAATGAGGTCCGCTTTTATCGTCTGCGCACGGCGAATGATAGCCTCATGAGCCGGATGGTCCCATTCGGCGGAGATCCCCACCTTGATACCATGCTCGCGCAGCGTGTCGCTGATCGCCTCCAGCCGGCGAAGCGCCTTCTGGCGCAGATCTTCCTCGAGCGGGCCCAACTGTTGGATGCCTGCCAATACAGGGTCCGTGTAGAGCGGCGACGTGAGCGCGTGGAATAGCTCCAACTTGGCGCCGTATGCCCGGGCAAGCTGCGCCCCCTTGAGAACCGCGGGCAAGGGCTTGCCGGTGAACTCTTTCACGGCGACCAAAATTCGGCGAATTGCGACCATAACGCTCCCCTAATACCGATCGCGAAGCTCTTACTCGTGCGCCTGCTGCTCTTCCAAGGTGCTGGTTGCTTCCGGCAAGGCATCCAAACGGGCGGTCGAAATGCGCTGACCGCTGAAATCCGAATACCCGTAGGTGCCCTCTTCTATCTTGCGCAGCGCCCGATTGATTTGCGCCAGTCTCGCCGCATCGTGCAGCAGTAGATTTCGTGATTTTTCCAGCATATCGAGTTTTTGCGCGTCATCTTCATACTCATGCGCCTCGGGGGATTCCCGCTGAACGACGTGGTTTTCACTTTCCGTGCCTTTCGTTGCACTTTGCAGCTGATCGCGAAGATTCATGAGATGCGCGCGCTTGGCTTCAATGTAGGCTGGATCGAGTTTTTCGCTCATGTGTCTTCCCAATGATGAGAGTCGTGGTCTCAAGGTATCAGAACCGCGGCGCCATCGAACCGGCCCGCGCGAAGGTCGGCGAGGGCGTCGTTGGCGCATTTGAGCGGGTAAGGTGTTGTTTGAGCTGTAACGTGCCAATGCGGCACGGAACTCAAGAAATCGATTCCGTCCTGGCGTGTAAGGTTTGCAACGGAAACGATTTCGCGTTCCTGCCAGAGCAGGTCATAGGAGAAAGCTGGAATCGTGCTCATATGAATGCCGGCGCAGACCACGCGGCCGCCTTTGCGCACCGCACGCAACGCCAGTGGCACAAGATTCCCATCGGGGGCGAAAATGATGGCAGCATCGAGCGCTCGCGGCGGCAATTGCGTCGAATCTCCCGCCCAAGTCGCCCCCAAGGATCGTGCAAAAGCCTGGCTCGACGTGTCACCGGGCCGAGTCAGCGCATATATGGAGCGACCCTGCCATCGGGCAATTTGAGCCAGCAAGTGCGCCGCCGCCCCGAAGCCATACAATCCGATGTGTTGCGCGCTTCCCGCCCGGACCAAGGCCCTCCAGCCGATCAGTCCGGCGCACAATAGAGGCGCCAACGCAGCGTCGGCATAGTCATCGGGTAAGGGGAAGGCATATCGCGCGTTGGCGATGACCGATGTGGCAAATCCGCCGTCGCGCGTATAGCCGGTGAATTGTGGATCGTCACACAGGTTTTCATGCCCATGGATGCAGAAGCTGCATATCCCACACGTGTGCGCGAGCCAGGGGATTCCGACGCGCTCGCCTATCTTGAGACCTAAATCGACACTCGCGCCCATCGCATCGATCCGGCCTACCACTTCGTGACCGGGTACCAGGGGTAATTTGGGGTGTGTCAATTCCCCATCGACCACATGCAAGTCCGTGCGGCACACCCCGCAGGCGCTCACGGTGACACGGATTTCGTCGGGGCCCGGGTCTCGATCGGGTAGTTCCAACCATTCGAGGGGTGTTCGGGGAGATGTCAGCACCATGGCATGCATGTGAAAGCCTCAATCGGATTGCTGCGGCACCGCGTCGCCTGAACGACTGGCGCCAGGTTCCTTTTTAGGCGCGTTGCATCAAAATCGGTATCCGGACTTTTACCCACAAAACTGCGGACCGCCGCAAGCAGCCGATGGGCGAACCGGTCTCGGGGTAAACTCGTAGGGGCTGCGCATTTCCTCCGATATCATCCCCCGACTGAACCCACTACGCTCTTTCCATCATTTGCATGCGGGATACGGCTATGAGTGAGACTGAGGAGGAATTCCACCCTGCCGGCCTTTTGCGCAGCTCGGCGTTCCCCCACCCGATCAGCGGTCTGCGCCTTCGCGAGACCAACCTTGCTTGGGTGATCTTGACGGGCCAATACGCCTACAAGATCAAGAAAAGTGTGACTTTGAGCTTCGTGGATCAATCCACCCTCCATCGCCGCAAGGCCCTCTGCGAAGAAGAACTGCGGCTCAATCGGCGCTTGGCGAGCGATCTCTATGAGGGGGTGGTACCCATCACCCGGGACGCTGACGGCCTGCGGGTCGCCGGTCGGGGCCCCACGGTCGAATATGCCGTGAAGATGAAGCAATTCGAGGCATCGCAGGAGCTCTCCGCGCTGCTGGCTCGGGGCGCTGTCGATGCTTCGGAACTCCAGGCGCTCGCGATGCGGCTGGCGGATTTCCATCAGAGCGGGCAGCAGGCGCCGCGGGCAGCGGAATTGCAAGCCGCGCAGCAAGTGCACGATGCCGTGCTCGGCAATCTTGCCACGCTCCTGTGTCATCTTGATTCTGAGACGCACCTGCCTGATTTGGGGGCACTGGTGGATTGGATCCACGACTTCCTGCACGACTACCAGCCTCTTCTCGGCACACGCGAACAAGCCGGTCACGTTCGCGAATGCCACGGCGATTTGCACGCCGGCAACATAGTTCGGTGGGGCGGCGAGTTGGTGCCGTTTGACAGCCTGGAGTTCGACCCTGCGTTGCGTTGGATCGACGTTATGAGCGATGTGGCCTTTCTCTTCATGGACCTGATCTCGCACCGCCGAAGAGATCTGGCCTTTGACTTCCTTAATGCTTACCTGGCCCGCGGTGGGGACTACGATGGCGTTCGTCTACTGCGCTTCTATTCAATATACCGCGCGCTGGTGCGCGCCATGGTCGACGAGTTGGCCGCCGAGGATCAGAGCGAGTTGCGCGGCGAATACCTTGCCCGGTGCCGCGGTCGCCTGAAAACCGCACTCGCCCTGCTGCCGGCGCAGCCACCCTGCCTGATCATCATGCATGGATTGTCCGGCTCGGGAAAATCCACAATCGGTGCGCGCCTTGCGGAAGAGCTCGGTGCGGTGCGCATTCGGTCGGATGTGGAGCGAAAAAGGCTTCAATGCAGGACCGGGGCCCATCAGATTCACACGGCGCAATTCAACCAGGTCACCTATACGCATCTATATTCATGTGCGGAGGCTTGCCTTCTGGGCGGGATGTCGGTAATCGTCGATGCGGCCTTTCTGGAGGCCCACCATCGAGACCTCTTCGCAACCCTGGCGCAACGGCACGGTACACCCTTTCTCATCGTCTGTTGCCGCGCGGGCG
>DATLVC010000415.1:0-2760 GCA_035577685.1 Micropepsaceae bacterium
AATGGCTATGTGGCGCTCGAAGCGTTCAACATGAAGATGCAGGTGACGGCGATCACGATGCGGCGGAAGCCCGTCTTCGCCGCCATCATCAGCCAGGTGACGCCGTCCGAGTCGAGCGTCATCAAGAAGGTCGCCTATGAGCCGTTCTTCCTGGCGCATTTGCGCGATCATCTGGGCGTGAAGGGCATCCGCCGCGTGGTCATGCATGAACGGCTGACCAATCTCAGACCCGTGATCTTCCTGCAATATGCGCAAACGACGCCGAAAACCGAAGTGTGGCGCGGGCTCTATGGCACGGCGAACTTCCAAGGCGGCTGCGGCAAGATCGTTGTGGCGGTGAGCGAGGACATCGATCCGCAAAGCGTCGATGCGGTCTTGTGGTCGCTCGCCTACCGTTCCAATCCGGTCGAGGACGTGCATATCGCGCCCTACCATACCAGCCTGCAAGGCTCGCAATACGGTGTGAAGAAATCCGATTCCACCATGCTGATCGACGCGACGCTGAAAGGTCCCATGCCGCCGCTGGCACTGCCCGCGCGCGAATATATGGAGCATGCGCGTGCGCTTTGGGACGAGCTCGGTCTGCCGGCGCTGACCGTCACGCCGCCCTGGCATGGCTACACGCTGGGCGATTGGAGCGATAATTGGGACGTATTCGCGGCGCGTGCGACCGCGGGCGATTGGGAAGAAAGCGGCAGGGAAACACTGACGCGCCAACGCAAAGGGCTGAAGCCCGAAACGCCGGTGAAAACGGTGGAGGCTCCGCCCAACCCAACCCATAAGGGCGAGGGCCACTAGCATGGCCTCCGATACCACCGTGGAAGCGGCGGCGCGGCCGAACATCGCGCCGACTGCCGAGGCCCCACGCTCCGCGGTGTTCGATGTCGGCATTCACGAGCGTTTGCCGTTTGGGCAATTGCTGGCGCTCGGCTTCCAGAACATTTTCGGCATGATCGGCATGTTCGTGTTTCCCGGCATCACGGGAGCTGTGCTGCATCTATCGGTCGAGCAGACCGCCCATCTTTACGGCATGACCTTCCTGGTGTCCGGGTTCGTCACCGCCTGCCAGGCGCTGCTGATCTTGAAATTGCCTATCGTGCACGGACCGTTCGTCGGCAGCTTCACCGCCCTTTTGGCGCTGGGCGCGATGCCGGATGCAGGGTTGGGGCTGGCCTTCGGCTCGTGCTTCGTCGCGTGCATCATCTGGCTCCTGCTCACCGTTCCGATTCGCGGCTGGAGCGTGGCCGGCGTGTTCGCGCGCTATATGCACAGCCCGCTGATTTCGGGCGTTATGGTGCTGCTCGCGATGGTGCAGCTCGGGAACAACACGCTGCCCGCCTGGTTGGGCGAGCGCAACAGCCCGGGCTTTCCCTCCATCAATTTCGTGGCCGGATGTATTTCCGTGCTGACGCTGATCGTGCTCACATTGTGGGGCGGCAAGCGCCTTCGCCGCATCGCGATGCTATTGGGCACCGTTCTGGGTACCTTGTTCTATGCGAGCCTGATACCGCTTCCCTTCGGCCGCGTGCTCGCGTCCCCCTGGCTGGTGACGCCGCAATTCTTCCCTTACGGCTTCGAAGTCAGGGCCGACATCGTGCTTTTGTATCTGCTCGTGATGGTGCCGGCCAATATCGGCTCCATGGCGCTTTACACTGTGGTCGCCGAATGGGGACATGAAAAACTGACGCCCGCACGCATGTCCGGCGGGCTGATGAGCGTGGCGCTCGGCGGCATTTTGGCGTCGGTGCTCGGCACCTACACCACACAGATCTATCCCGACAATATGGGGCTGTTACGCTCCACCCGCGTGGGCTCCCGCTATGCTGTCCTGATGTGCGGGATATTGCTGATGGTGCTCGGCTCCTGCATCAAATTCGACATGCTGCTGGTGATCGTGCCGACGCCGGTTCTGGCGGCCATCGCGACATTGCTGTTCGGCATCATCATGGTGCATGCGATCCAACATCTGGCGCCCGTCGAATGGAACGACAAGAACCTCATCATCGCCGGGTTCTCGTTGCTGCTCGGCTTGGGCGGATTGTTCGTGACGGGACCGGCCTATGAAGCCTTGCCGCTGCTGGTGCGGATGCTCCTGAAGCAGGCCGTGGTCACCGGCGGCATTCCGCTGATCGTGATGCACGCGATCCTCAACCGCGACAAGATCGCAACAGGCTACGTGAAAATTTAGTCCGCCGCGGACCCCAGGATACGCGCCGCATCGGCGAACAATTCGTCCGCCGAAAACGCGCGCGGAATCAATTTCTGCTGCGCCGCATAGGCGCTGAGCTGCTCCAGCGATTGGCGGATCGCGCCGATGCCGAAGCGCAAGGGATCGTCCGTGCCGGTGGGCAAGGACGCGGCAGCGCGGCTTTCCTTCAGCACGCGATAGACCTCGCGCACCACGTCGGGACGCGCCTTTACGATGGATTCGCGCATCACGGCGAGATGATTGATCGGCACCCCGCCGTGACGGCGCGCCCAATCGCGCCCGGCGGCTTCATGGTCGGGGATGAGGTGCTTGATCGGCCCCTCTTCGGCGACATCGCCGAGAATCGCCGCATCGATCTCGCCGTCGAGCAGCATCTGCTTCAGCACCTTGCCTTCGGCGGCGCGCACCACATTGGCCGGATCGCGATATTCGGCCAGATGCGGGTCCTCGAACGTGACCCAGGTGACGCCATTCAGATCGATGCCGTAATCCTCGGACAGAAATCCGCGCACCCAGGCGCCGGTGGTTTGCGTGTAGGCGCGGACGCCGAC
>DATLVC010000416.1:0-3379 GCA_035577685.1 Micropepsaceae bacterium
GACCGTCGAGCCGATCACCGGCACGCCGAAAGCCATGGCCTCACAAAAAGCCTGCCCATAGGCTTCTGCATGAGAAGGGAGGAACAGGAAATGCGCCTTCAGCATGATTGCTGCAAACCGCACGAAGGATTCCGGTTCAGCTTTGTCGAGAAAAGGATGAATCGTAAAATGCGCTTTCGAAAGGCCGGGCGGATTGCACCCTATGATGGTGGCGTGGGTGGGAAGGCCGGCGCGATTCAATTCGCTGACCGTGGCCACGAGCGTATCGCCGCCTTTGCGCCGCCAATCGCGGCCGATAAAGACCATCTCGCAGCAATCGAAAGGCCGATGTGCCATTCCCGCCGCAACGTCTTCTTCGCCGATGTCGCGGGGCAGATTGGCGCCCCAGGGAATCATCGCGATCTTGCTCGGGTCGGCGCCGTAATGACGCACGGCGCTGCTGGCGGCCCAATCAGACGGGTAGGTCGCGCCCGCAGCATGGGCTAGCGCGCGCGCTTCCTGCTCATGACCGAGGCGGCGGAAGCGGTCTGAAGGCGGTCTTATGTAAATGGAATCGACAAAATCGCAGAACAATTGGTCGGTGGCATAGACCCAGGGGCAGGGCGCCTCGACATAGCTCATCGGAAGAGAAGAGGGCGCGAACACGATATCGGGCTTGGCCGTACGAAGCGCGGATTCGATACGGCCGGCCAGCCGCTTCAGCAGCGAGGGTTCCCGCATTGGATGGTGATAGCGCCCGGAAAGCCGGTAGGCCGCCCGGACGGGAAACCAAAAACATTCGCCCGGAAGATCGAACGGGAAAAGATCGATCACGTCGAAGCGCTTCTGCAATTGGCGCCGCATGGAATAGGGATAGCCCGACTCCACATTGGGCTGAGATGCGTCCCATTGGGAAACGAAGGCGAGCCGGGGTTTCATGGCCGCTCGGACCGCTCCGTTTGGACACGCACCCGGTCGGAATCGGACTGCCAATAGCGGTAGGCGTGATGCTGCCGCACGAGGAAATGCAACCCGGCGGCGAGTCCGGCCAATTTGCCGCCGTTCAGAATCCTCCGGATGCGACGCTGAACGAATCCGCTTCTGAAATATGGGTTGTCCGACCGTTTCGCGAACAAATGCAGATGGCGGCCGCGTATGAAGCGATAACCATGCGCGCCGGCGAATTCGTGCAATGCCTGTTCGCTGTAGAAGAAAACATGGCGCCCAAGTCCCGGTCCAAAATATTTCCAATCGGGTCCTTGATTCTCGTAAAGCTGCGTCGAGAAAATCCACAATTTCGGTTGGAATCGCAGGATGTCCGCGAGTTCGGTCTTCGGATCCGGCAAATGTTCGAAGACCTCAAAAGCCGTGACGATGTCGCATTTTGCGATGCCC
The DNA here is from genome assembly GCA_035577685.1 of Micropepsaceae bacterium. Classification (GTDB taxonomy): domain Bacteria; phylum Pseudomonadota; class Alphaproteobacteria; order Micropepsales; family Micropepsaceae; genus CAIYRG01. The sequence goes on from DATLVC010000416.1 coordinate 1,375, forward strand.
GCGTCTTTCGCGGTGAAGCCTGCGCAATAGAACGGTTCGGCATATTTGTCGTAGTTGAAGAAATTGTAGCCCTGGTCGCGCATCATGCGGCAGAAAAGGCCGTTGCCGCCGCCCCAATCCAGGCATTGGGTTTGCGATCCGACGCCGACAATCCGTAACAACAGACTCGTCAGTTGCGCCATTTGAAGCGTGCGGGCAGCCATGCCCGTGTCCGTCGCCGAATGGACGACGGCGTAGCTTTCATCGAGCCAGTAGGGCGAATCCGTCTGCATCGATCCGCACCGGTCGCAGCGGTGGAAATCGGCGGGATATTTCTTCAGAATCTTTGCCGTAAAGCTGACGGTGGTCGGCCCGCCGCAAAGGCGGCACGGCTCCGGCCGGCTCTCCATAACAATCCGCAAATGGTTCATTCAGCCCCGTTCCGCCCGGCCGCAAATTCCGGCCGAAAATCGGGGGCATATCACCCGCGGATCGTGAATGGTTTGTGACAGTGTGTGCGCTGTTGCCGGTCATTCGGCCGCAGGCGACGACTAAGCCTATTCCAGCGAAACCCAGCCTGAACTGGAGGCCGGATCCTGGCGCTCGATGAAGGCATACCCAGTCTTGTCCCAGGTCACGATCCCGGAACGCAAATTGTCGAGCACGTAATTGCCTTTGTCGGTTGCGACTGTAAGCACGGCGTGGCGCACGAAATGGGGCGCAAAAACCACCGCGATGCGCAAAGCCGGCGCCGGCAATCCGGCTTTGATCAGGGCCTGCCGCTTTGCCACGACATAGTCCTCGCAATCGCCATAGCCGTCGGTGGGAATGGTCCAATATTCCGTCGTGCCGTAATGATCGCGGTCATCCTCGGGGGCGATGGCTTTGTTGAAGGCGGTATTCACCGCTTCCAGTGTGTTCCAGACATCGTCCGTCAGATTTATCTCGCGCGGCGCGTTGGTCGGCATGGCGCATTGATCGGGAACCCGGGCGCAAAAGGCGACATAGCCGGAAGGCGGCTTGGCTGGGGCACCATGCAGAACCGCATTGGCATTGATCACCGAATTGGCCGGCGCAGGCTCGGCCGCCTGTGTCGAAGGAAGCGCCTGGGTCGGCGCGGTCACGCTCAAGTTCGGAGACGCGCAGGCCGAAAGACCGATGAGGATTACTATCGCAACAAATCGCCTGAAGACCGGCATTGGCGCCTCTCGAGCTATTCGCGCGAGGAGGCTAGGGGCGACGCCGTTAAGACCTGTTGATTTTGAATGGTTGCATTTTAAGTGAATCGAACTTTATTTGACGAAGATCAATCTATGCTTACGCTTCTGCTTAAATATTACGGGTTACGGCGTATTCGCCTGCAGAATCCTCGTTGTCACATGGCCGTCATCGTCCCCACCTATGGTCCGCACATCTCAAGCTCGTTTGCGTCTACTGGGGTGAGAAGTGGGCTTCGCACCGATTTTCATTATCGGCGTGCCGAGGTCGGGCACGACTTTGCTGCGCGTATTGCTGGATAGCCATTCCGAAATCGCGGCGCTGCCGGAAACGCCATGGCTTCTCGGGGCCTATGGTCCGGATCCCGCGTTGCGCGGTGTTATCAACGGCATGATCGAGGGGCCATACGGAACCGTGCGCAATGTCGCCGGTGTCGAACCCGATCACGTGTTTGCGGCTGGGCGTTCCTTTCTGGAGACGATGTTCGAACCGGTGTTAAGGCGCCGCGGCAAGAGCAGGCTTGCCTTCAAGACGCCGGCGGACATCCGGCATCTCGATTTTCTGCTGAAGCTCATGCCGGATGCATTCTACATCCACATCACGCGCGACGGCCGTGACGTCGCCATGTCGCAGATTGCCAAGAAAGGCAGTTTCTTCAGCGACCTCAAGGAATATCGCCGCATCGGTTTCGCCAATCTCCTGAAGCGTTGGGCCGAATGGGAGCAGCGCATCCGGTCGCTGCTCTATCGTGACGGCATCAAGGTCGTTCACGTCAAATACGAGGATCTGATCGCCGATCCTGAGCGGG
>DATLVC010000417.1:0-5421 GCA_035577685.1 Micropepsaceae bacterium
CGTTGCTTGCCCCGCGCGGCAAGGACTTCTTCCATGCGGCGGTCAGCCCAATGCGAAAAGCTTTCGACCAGGCTCGCCGGTCCTTTGGGAAAGGAATCCGCAAGCTGGCGTTTGGTGACGCCGGCCTTCTCCGCGGCATTGCTGAGGGTCACATCCGAAATGCCGGTCTTGGGAATTTCGGGCAGCGCCTCTGCCATCACCCGGTCGCGGACGGTGTCGCTCATTCGGCCGCCTTTTCACTCCCGCGCTTGTCCAGCCAATGATGGATCTCGCTTTCGAAGATCAACTTGGACAGGTCGCGCATGCGATGGGGATAGAGAATGCCTTCGATGTGGTCGCATTCATGCTGGACCACGCGGGCGTGGAACCCTTTGGCGGTGCGCACGATGCGCTTGCCGTCGGTGTCATAGCCCGTATAGCGGATATGGCGCGGCCGCTCGACCCATCCGCGCATGCGGGGAACCGAGAGACAGCCTTCCCAACCGCCTTCGCCGGTGGCATCCACCACTTCGATGGCGGGATTGATCAGCACCGTCAGCGGGGCGGTATGGTCGAAGACTTCGGACTCGGAGAGGTCGGACTCGGCTCGTCCCGCCGGGGCCTGGAACACCACCACGCGCAAGGGCACATGCACCTGGGGCGCGGCGAGGCCGGCACCATTGGCGTCCCGCATGGTCTCGATCATGTCGGCCACGAGACGCTTGATCTCGGGCGCGGTCGGATCGCGGACCGGGGAGGCGATCCCTGCCAGCACCGGATGCCCCATGCGGGCGATTTTCAGAATGGCCATGGCGGAAATATGGGGTCAGAGGCCGAGGGCGGCAATGCCGGCCATGGCCACCTGCTCGTCCTCGAAACTCTGCACGCCGGAGACCCCAACCGCGCCGATGACGTCGCCCTGATAGAGGATTGGCACCCCGCCGGTGACGTGGAACGCGTCCGGAAAATTCAGCGTGCCGGGCCGCTGTTTGACGGTTTCTTCCCAGGTCTTGCCGGGGCGATGGGTGACGGCCGCCGAGCGTGCCTTCAGAAGTGCCACCTCCGCGGTCTGGGCGCGGGCCCCATCCATGCGTTCGAGCATCAGGAGCAGCCCGGCGTCGTCCACGACGGCGATTGTGACACCCCATTTCTGCTTTTCGGCTTCGGCCTTGGCGGCGGCCATCATTTTATGGGCGTCTGCGAGGGTGAGGGCGGTTTTGGTGCGCATGGTTCCTTTCCTGTCAGATTTTAATCGCCGGGAAAAGCCCCGTAGTAGACAGTTTGACGGGGTTCTGATAGGAACCCGCGCCGGATTTAGAAGAAGGAGCCTCGCTTGCAGATCATCGTTCGCGACAACAATATCGATCAGGCGCTGAAAGCGCTGAAAAAGAAGATGCAGCGGGAAGGCATCTTCCGCGAGATGAAGCTCCGGGGCGCATACGAGAAACCATCCGAAAAACGCGCACGCGAACGGGCGGAAGCCATCCGCCGCTATCGCAAACTCCAGCGCAAGCGGTTGCAGCGCGAAGGTTTGCTGCCGCGTTAACCGCTATTCGGGTTCGGAAGTAAAAGGCCGCTGAGAGGCGGCCTTTTGTATTTCCGGTGGGCCCGCCGTCAGGCGGTGGCGCAATCCAGGCAAACCGATATTTCGATGGTGACGTGGGAAAGCCCGTTATGGCGGCGACGTAGTTCGGCCTTGATCTCGTCGGCCGAACAGGGAACCGGACTGATCAGCGACACGATCAGGCCGCGGTGCCCCGGACCGAGGCGCCACAGGTGCAAATCGGCGATGCGCGCGTGAAGATCGTCCTCCAAAGTGTGGCGGATGGCCTCCGACAGGGTGGGATCGTCCTCGACATCGAGAAGGACTCGCCCGGCTTGCCGCATCAGGCCAACCGCCCAGCTTGCAATGACCAGGGCCCCCACGATCCCTACGAGGGGATCGAGCGCGCCAAGACCGAATAGCGCACCGGCGCTGAGCGCCAGGATCGCCAGCACGGATGTCGCGGCGTCGGCCAGGATATGCACATAGGCCGCGCGCATATTGAGATCCTGGTGTCCGGATTTGGTTTCATGCGCGGCATGATCATGATCATCGTCGTGGTCGTGGTCATGACTATGCCCGTGGCCATGACCGTGATCGTGGTCGGCCAGCATGAAGGCGCTGATGATATTCACCAGAAGGCCAATCGTGGCGATGATGATCGCTTCGTTGTAATGGATAGGCACCGGCGTAATGAGCCGAGTCGCCGATTCCACGCCGATGCCGAGTGCGATGATCCCGAGCACCAGCGCGCTGGAAAACCCGGCGAGATCCCCGAACTTGCCCGAGCCGAAGGAAAAGCGCCGGTTGCCCGCGTGGCGGCGGGCCATCCAATAGGCCCAGGCAGCGAGGCCGAGCGCGCCCACATGGGTCGCCATGTGCACGCCATCGGCCAGCAGCGCCATGGAGCCGAAGACTAGGCCTGCGACGATCTCCACCACCATGAAGACCGCCGTGAAGATGACCACCGACCGCGTGCGGGCTTCGGCGCGCGCATGACCTGCGCCCAGATAGACGTGATCGTGGTTCCCGGCGTGGTCGTGAAGCTCGCTCATGGAGATCCCGCGGAAATGCTGCGAACAATATAAGTACAAAAGGGCGGAACTTCTATGCGCGCTGCTGTAATGCGCGTTTTTCGTGGCGCACCACGAAATGTTCGCCGACGCGGATGGGCGTCGCGTCGATGCGCGTGAACCCGGCGTCCCGGTAAAGGGACAGGAGCTTCGGGCGCGGCTCACAGTCCAGCCGAAGATAGTTCCGGCCCTTGGCGCGCGTTTCGGTTTCCGCCCAATCCAGCATCATTCGCGCATAGCCGCGCCCGGCGAATTTCCGCGCCACCGCGAGGCGATGAACGTAGAAGGCCTCGCCCGGTAGGTCTTGCGGCCAGAACAGCCGATCTTCGTGGTGCAGATACATGCAGGCGGCGAGGTCCGCGGCCACACGTCCGATGACCAGTTCGCCCGCGCGGGCGACCCGAACCAATTCGTCATAGGAGGTTTCGTTCGGCCCCCACAGCGGTTCGCCCTTGGCGATCAGCCAGTCCGCGGCCTCGCGGATCAGCGCGTCCGTTTCCGCAACCGCTTCCATGCCGGCGCGGGCTATGGCGAAATGGGCTGCGTCAGAATTTCTCATCGCCTTCGTGGCGGTTAGCATCGGGGAAATCGCGGTAGAGCGCAAAGGTCAGATTGCAGACCAGCGAATTGACGCCGTGATGGACCGTTTCCACCGGCTCCTGGCGTGACGCAGCCAACGCGAATGCTGCATCGAGTTGCGCCAGATCATTCGTTTCGATCATGAAATGGAACTCGCCCAGTTCTTTGGGTCCGAGTCCGAGTTTGCGCCGCGTCAAGCGCCAGCCTTCGATGGCGCCGCGTTCCTTCAAATGATCCATATAGGTCGTAAAGGCGCGCGCGAAGGCGGTGTCTTTGACCCCGGGCTTCAGATCGCACCAGCCGTGATAGATATCCATGGTTCGTCGGGGTCAGCGCATCGTCGGCATGACGAAACTCGCATCGCGCAAGCCTTTGGGCCAGCGAGACGTCACGGTCTTCAGACGCGTGAAAAAACGCACGCCGTCCGGCCCGTGTTGGTTGGCATCGCCGAATGCCGAACGCTTCCAGCCGCCGAAGGAATAATAGGCCAGCGGCACCGGGATCGGCACGTTGATGCCAACCATGCCGACATTCACGCGGGATGCGAATTGGCGCGCGGCATCGCCGTCATTGGTGAAAATGGCAACGCCATTGCCATATTGATGCTTCGAGGGAAGCGCGAGGGCTTCGTCGAAATCCCGCGCGCGCGCGACTTGCAGCACGGGGCCGAAAATCTCTTCGCGATAGGTTTTCATATTCGGCGTCACATGGTCGAACAGCGAGCCGCCGAGAAAGAAGCCGTCCTCGTAGCCCTGCAAGGAGAAGCCGCGCCCATCGACCACGAGTTCGGCGCCCTCCTGTTCGCCGAGCGCGATATAATCGAGCACCTTCTGGCGATGCGCTGCCGTGACAAGCGGGCCGTAAGCGGCTTCGGCATCCGTCGCGGGACCAATCCGCAACGCTTCCACGCGGCGCTTCAATTTGTGTACGAGGGTTTCGGCGATGCGCTCGGTCACCGGTACCACGACGGAAATCGACATGCAGCGTTCGCCCGCCGAGCCGTAGCCGGCGCCCATCAACTCGTTCACGACCGAATCCAGATCGGCGTCGGGCATGACGATGGCGTGGTTCTTGGCGCCGCCCATGGCCTGCACGCGTTTGCCGTGCGCGGCGCCGCGCGCATAGACCTGTTCGGCGATGGCCGACGAGCCGACGAAACTGACGGCGCTGATGTCCGGGTGATCGAGAATGGCGTCCACGGCCTCCTTGTCGCCGTTCACGACTTGCAGCACTCCGGGTGGCGCGCCCGCTTCTATCAGCAATTCGGTGAGGCGCAAGGGTACGCTCGGGTCTTTCTCGCTCGGCTTCAAAATGAAGCAATTGCCGCAGGCGATGGCGACCGCGAACATCCACATCGGAATCATCGCCGGGAAATTGAACGGCGTAATGCCGGCGACGACGCCGAGCGGCTGGCGTATGGAATAGACGTCGATGCCGGGGCCCGCCCCTTCGGTGAATTCGCCCTTCATCAGATGCGGAACGCCGCAGGCGAATTCGACGACTTCGAGTCCGCGCTGAATGTCGCCTTTGGAATCGGCGACGATCTTGCCGTGCTCGCTGGAGAGCAGCCCCGCGAGGCTGTCCATCTCCTTTTCGATCAGCGCTTTGAAGTTGAACATCACCCGGGCGCGGCGCTGCGGATTGGTCGCGGCCCATTCGGGAAAGGCTTTGGCGGCGGCTTCCACCGCGCTGCGCAATTCCTCGCGCGACGCGAAGGGCACGCGTGCCTGGACTTCGCCGGTCGCGGGGTTGAACACATCGCCGAAACGGCCGGACGTGCCCGCGACATGCTTGCCGTCAATGAAATGGGAAAGGGTTTTCATGCGCACATCACCGGCTATTTTCCCCCATCCAATATGTCACGGCCCGCAACAGCGGGCCATCCAGACGATCATGGATTCTATCGGCGCGCCGACGCGCGCCGGCTGGGTGGCCCGGTCAAGCCGGGCCATGACAACGTGGATGACTTGGAACGGTTACCCCAGCGCCTTGACGATTTCTTCCGTCATCTTTTTGGCGTCGGCGAATAGCATCATGGTGTTGTCGCGAAAGAACAGCTCGTTCTCGATGCCGGCATAGCCTGAACCCATGCCGCGCTTGATGAAGAGCACGGTCTTGGCCTTTTCCACATCTAGAATGGGCATGCCGAAGATCGGCGATTGCGGATTGGTCTTGGCGGCGGGATTGGTCACGTCGTTGGCCCCGATGACATAGGCGACATCGGCCTGGGCGAATTGCGAATTGATG
>DATLVC010000418.1:0-5020 GCA_035577685.1 Micropepsaceae bacterium
GACGCCTATGGCGACGCGATGATCTATCGCAACATGCTCGATGTCGGTGGCGATTACGCCTTCCGCATTCGCGGCGAGGATCATGCCTGGACACCGGAATCGGTCGCCAAGCTGCAGCATGCCGTGCGCGGCAAGCTGCCCGATGAATATGCGGTCTTTGCAAAGAGCATCAACGATCAAAACGAGCGGTTGCTGACCATTCGCGGGCTGATGCAATTCAAATGGGCGGACCAGGCGGTTCCCCTGGAAGAGGTCGAGCCGGCCTCGGAAATCGTGAAGCGCTTTTCGAGCGGCGCGATGAGCTTCGGCTCGATCTCCCGCGAGGCGCACACTACGCTTGCCATTGCGATGAACCGGATCGGCGGCCGCTCCAACACGGGCGAGGGCGGCGAAGAACCGGACCGCTACGTAAGACTCCCGAACGGGGATTCGATGCGTTCGGCCATCAAGCAGGTGGCCTCGGGGCGTTTTGGCGTGACCATCGAATATCTGGTCAATGCCGACGATCTGCAGATCAAGATCGCGCAAGGCGCCAAGCCCGGCGAGGGCGGTCAATTGCCTGGCCACAAGGTCAGCAAGGACATCGCCAAGGTACGCCATTCGACGCCGGGTGTCGGGCTGATCTCGCCGCCGCCGCATCACGACATCTATTCCATCGAGGATCTGGCGCAGCTCATCCACGATCTGAAGAACGCCAATCCGCGCGCGCGCATTTCGGTGAAGCTGGTTTCGGAAGTGGGTGTGGGCACGGTGGCGGCCGGTGTGTCGAAGGCGCGCTCCGACCATGTGACCATCGCGGGCTATGAGGGCGGAACCGGCGCGAGCCCGCTGACCTCGCTCACCCATGCGGGATCGCCGTGGGAGATCGGGCTCGCCGAAACGCAGCAGACCCTCGTGCTGAACGGCTTGCGCGGACGCATTGCGGTTCAGGTGGACGGCGGTTTGCGGACGGGCCGGGACGTGGCTGTCGGCGCGCTGCTCGGCGCCGACGAATTCGGCTTTGCCACCGCGCCGCTGATCGCGCTCGGCTGCATCATGATGCGCAAATGCCATCTGAACACCTGCCCGGTGGGCGTGGCGACGCAAGACCCCGCGTTGCGCAAGAAATTCACCGGCACGCCGGAGCACGCCATCAATTATTTCTTTTTCGTCGCGGAAGAGCTGCGCGAGATCATGGCGAAGATGGGCTTCCGCACCGTCAACGAGATGATCGGCCGCGTGGATCGCATCGATCCTACCCGTGTCCTTTCGCATTGGAAGGCCGGCGGGGTCGATCTGTCGAAGGTGCTGTATCAGATGCCGGCCAAACCCGGCGTTGCCATCTTCAATTCCGAGCACCAGAACCACGGCCTGGAAAAGGCGCTCGACAACGCTCTGATCGCGCAAGCGCAGCCGGCCTTAGAACGCGGCGAACCGGTAGTCATCGAAAGCCCCATCCGCAATGTGAACCGCACCGTCGGCGCGATGCTTTCGGGCGAAGTGGCGCTGCGCTACGGCCATGCCGGCCTTCCCGAGGACACGATTTCCGTCAAGCTCACTGGCACGGCCGGGCAGAGCCTGGGCGCGTTCCTCGCGCGCGGCGTGAGCCTCGATCTGGTCGGCGATGCCAATGACTATGTCGGCAAGGGACTTTCGGGCGGCCGTGTCGTCGTGCGCCAGCCCAAAGAGGCCAAGCGCGACCCGATAGAAAATATCATCATCGGCAACACGGTGCTCTATGGAGCCATCGCCGGCGAAGCCTATTTCGAGGGTGTCGCGGGCGAGCGCTTTGCCGTGCGCAATTCCGGCGCGATCGCGGTTGTCGAAGGCACCGGCGATCACGCCTGCGAATATATGACCGGTGGCGTGGTGGCGGTGCTGGGCGAGACGGGACGCAATTTCGCCGCCGGCATGTCGGGCGGCATTGCTTATGTCTATGACCCCAAGGGGCGGTTCCGCGACATTTGCAATCTGGCGATGGTGAAGCTCGAAACCATTCCGCCGGCATCCGGCGCGGCCGACGACCCGGAGCGTCCGCGTCAGCGTTCGATCTCGGCTTTCGATGCCGGTATGGGCGATATGCTGCGGTTCGATGCCGAACGTCTGCTCATCCTGGTCGAGCGGCATCTGCTTTATACCGGCAGCGCGCGGGCGCGTTTCATCCTGGAAAACTGGGACGAGGCACTGCCCCATTTCGTCAAGGTGATGCCGATGGATTTCCGGCGCGCTCTGCTCGATTTGCAGGCAGAGCGCCGTACCGCCGCGGAGTGAGGCGGCCAGTTCCTTGCCAAGGATGAATTCTGTGCAATAAGTGAAGTCATGGCCCGCAATCCGCGGTGCATGGTGTTGAGGGGAAGATGGGCAAGCCCACCGGGTTCATGGAAATCGCGCGCCGCGACCGCAGCTACGAAAAGCCGGACGCGCGCAAGAAAACCTGGACGGAATTCGTGCATCCGCTTCCCTATGCGGAGGTCGTGAGCCAGGCCGCGCGCTGCATGGATTGCGGCATTCCGTTCTGCCACCAGGGATGTCCGGTCAACAACCAGATCCCGGATTGGAACAATCTGGTGTATCGGGATCAGTGGAAGCTGGCGCTCGAAAATCTCCACTCCACAAATAATTTTCCGGAATTTACCGGCCGCGTGTGCCCCGCGCCCTGCGAGGCCTCCTGCACGCTCAACATCGACGACAATCCCGTCACCATCAAAACCATCGAATGCGAGATCGTCGACCGCGGCTGGGAAGAGGGCTGGATTCATCCCTATCTCGCGCCGAAGAAGACCGGCAAGCGCGTGGCGGTGGTGGGCTCCGGCCCGGCGGGCCTGGCTTGCGCGCAGCAATTGGCGCGTGCGGGCCACGCCGTCACGCTGTTCGAGAAAAGCGACCGCATCGGCGGGCTGCTCCGCTACGGCATTCCCGACTTCAAGATGGAGAAGCGGCTGATCGATCGGCGCATGCGGCAGATGGAGGCCGAAGGTGTCGAATTCCGCCCCGGTGTCGAAGTGGGCGTCACCGTTTCGGTGAAATCGCTGATGGAAAGCTATGACGCCATCGTGCTGTCGGGCGGCGCCGAGGCCCCGCGCGATCTCGAAGTTGTGGGGCGCGAACTTTCGGGCATCCATTTCGCGATGGATTACCTGACGCAGCAGAACAAGCGCGTCGCGGGCGATGACGAAAATCGTGCCGCGCCGCGCGGCACCATCAGCGCGAAGGACAAGCATGTCATCGTCATCGGTGGCGGCGACACGGGTTCGGACTGCATCGGCACCGCCAACCGTCAGGGCGCGGCGTCCATCACGCAATTGGAAATTCTTCCACAGCCGCCGGAGAAGGAAAACAAGGCGCTCACCTGGCCCGATTGGCCGCTGAAGCTGCGCACCTCCTCCTCGCAAGAGGAAGGCGCGGCGCGCGATTGGGCGGTGCTGACCAAGCGCGCCACCGGCGCGAATGGCAGGATTGAATCGCTCGAATGCGTGCGCGTCGATTGGGCGAAGGATGCGTCGGGCCGGTTCCAGATGAAGGAACTCGAAGGCAGCCAATTTCCGCTGAAGGCCGATCTGGTGCTGCTGGCGATGGGCTTTGTCGGCCCCCGCAAGCGCGGATTGATCGAGCAGGCGGGCGTGGAACTGGACCCGCGCGGCAATGTGAAAGCGAATGTCGCGGACTATCGGACCTCGGTGGACAAGATATTCGCCTGCGGCGACATGCGGCGCGGGCAATCGCTGGTGGTGTGGGCAATCCGCGAGGGGCGCCAGGCCGCGCGCGCCGCCGATCTCTTTCTGATGGGCAAAAGCGACCTGCCACGGTGAGAAGATATTGGACGCAATTAGTAATTCAATCCGTCGTTGTCGGAATTTGCTCATTTTCCACTGTGTTTCCAACAGTGGCGCATGCACAAGACAAGAACCCGGTTCCTTGGTGCGTTATTAATCCCACCACTGTCCGCCAAGGTCGTTCCATTCAACTGGCAAACAACAATATCCACGTTGTTGTCGAACCCGAGCAGCTGAGAGCGCAACAGCGGTTAGCGCAAAAGAACTTTGTTGGAATTTCTCGAGATGAGGCATTGCGTTTAATAGCCAATGGCAGTGTGCCGTCGGTAGGCGCCCATAACTACCTCGTTAGGGCTTCGGCTTTTTATGTTGATCAAAATTACGCAATCGGAAGTTCTCTAACTGCCTATTTCTATCCTGATGAAAGCATTGCTGAGATTGTGAATCTCAGCCTTAGCCAGTCGGGTGCGGCGCCAACCAATCTTGCCGTTATTATCACGACTGATGCGGAAATTAACGGTGTCGAGGTAATCTGTCGTACTGCAGCATAGGCAGATCAGAACTTATGGCTGTTGTCGCGTAAATGTCACCGACTGCAGGAACAATTGCCCCGTGTTCGCGTACGCTCCTAAATTGTTGCTCCCTAACAGAACACGGAGATCATCATGGGCAATCCCTTCGTACATATCGAACTCAGCACGACCGATCCCGCGAAAGCGAAATCCTTCTACGGCTCCCTGTTCGATTGGACCTTGGAAGATGTCGATATGGGCGGCGGCATGACCTACACCTTGATCAAAGTCGGTGAAGGGACAGGCGGCGGCCTGATGAAGCATCCGATGCAGGGCGCGCCGTCGATTTGGATTCCCTATATCCTCGTCAGCGATGTCGTCGCGTCCACCAAGCAGGCGAAATCCGCCGGCGGCGTTGTTATCAAGGACGTCTCGGAAGTCCCCAATATGGGCTCGTTCTCGATCATCCAGGACCCGACCGGCGGCGTCATCGGTCTGTGGCAAGCGAAGATGAAATAGCGCTTCAGCTTGCGGCGGACTCTTTCGCGGCGACTTTGCCGAGGGCGGCCGTCGACGGAAAGATCAGCGATTTGATCACCACCGGCACCGCGCCGGAGGAATCCAAAATCGCGCCGATGTCGATGTAATCGAATTCCTTCAGCTCCAGCCCGTCGATGGAGACGATGGGGTAATGGTGCTTCATCTCCTCGCGGAAATGGATGCCCACCAATCCGCCGACGTCGCCGTCGCCGACCA
>DATLVC010000419.1:0-13210 GCA_035577685.1 Micropepsaceae bacterium
GGGCCGTGCTTCGGCTGACGGCGATGATGTGGCCTTCAGGATTCATCCGAGACTGCCGACATGGGCTTCCAGCAGCTCCCAGGTGCGTTGGCCGATATGCTGCTTCCAGCGTGGATAGAACGCGGTCAGTGCGGGACGGAACGATGCCTTGTCGACATCGTTGAAGACCATGCCGCGCTTGGCGAGATCGGCCCGCAACTCGTTGTTCAGCGAATCATTGTCGGCCCGCTGCAGGCTCACGAATTTGCGCGTATTGGTCTCGATGATGTGCTGCACGTCGGCCGGCAGGCCCTGCCACACCTTCTGGCTGGCCAGAAGATTGTAGCCGGACCAGGAATGTTCCGTGACGCTGGCATATTTCTGGAATTCGTAGAGCTTGAACAGTTCGACCACATCCCAGGGATCGTCCTGCGCCTCGGCCATTCCGCTTTTCAGCCCCTCATAAAGCTTCGTCAAATTCAGCGTCACGATTTGCGCGCCCATGGATTTGAAGAAATCCTGATACACGGGCGAGCCGGGAATGCGGATCTTCAGGCCCTGGAAATCGGCCGCCGTGCGAATGGGGCGGCTGTTCGACGTGATCTGGTGCATGCCGTTCTCGAAACATCCGCCGGGAAGCGCGTAGATGCCCTTGGCGCGCAGCTCCTGGCGCAGATAGGCACCGAGTTCTCCATCGAGCGCGGCATAAACTTGCGCCGGATTGCGGAAGCCGTACGGCGTCGCCTGCACGTCCGCCGCCGGCACCAGCGAGGAGAGCCCATTGCCGGCTAGCGTCATGAAGGCGAGATCGCCGCCCACCAATTTGTCGAGGCCGGCATCGCCGCGCGAGATCTGAACATCGACCCGTCCGTTGGTTTCGGCTTTTACGGCCGCCCACATTTCGGTCGCGCGTTTGTGCAGCGGGCTTTCGACGGGGAGGTTGTGGTTATGCTGCAGCGTGATGTCTGCGGCGCGGGCGCGTGGGGACATCAGAATCAAGCCGCCTGCAGAGGCCAGCCCGACATTCACCTGCCTGCGCGTGAAGATGGAATTGGACATCGGCGCCTTCCCCCGGATGTATTTTGCGTAAAGTTACGCTGGTTTCCGGCAACAGTGAAGGGACGCGGCGACTAGATCAGGATCAATAATGCCGCGCCATAGATCAGCGTAGCCACCATGAAGGTGACAATCGTGAAACCCAACACCCGTTGGATGCCGATGCCGGCGATGGCAACCACCGGCAAGGCCCAGAACGGTTGCAACATGTTGGCGACCTGTTCGCCCATCGCCACCGCCATGGTCGTGGCGGAGACGGACGCATTCAGCGCCGCTGCTGCCGGAATGGTAAAGGGGCCCTGCACCGCCCAATGGCCGCCGCCGCTCGGGATCACCAGCGAAATGAAGATCGACGATGCGAAGCTGAGAATGGGCAGGCTGTAGGCCGAGGCGGAGGCGGCAATCGAGCTGGAAATCTCGGCCGCCAAACCTGTCGCGGTCATGATGCCCATGATGCCGCCATAGATCGGGTATTGCAGGATCATCGATCCCGTCTGTTTCGCGCCGCTTTTCACGGCCTCGGCGAAATTGAGCGGCGATCCGTGCAGCGCGAGCCCTGCGATCAGGAACAGGAAGATCACCATATTCGCATCGAATGTCAGGCGCCCCCCGACAAACGCCACGGCGACATAGGCGATGCCGACTGCCACCAGGAACAGACTCGCGACGGGGGAATTTTCGACCCGGCGGGCAAAGGAAACATTCGCAACTTTCTGCGGGGCAGGGCTTTCCGGCGGCGGCACGAAGATTTGCGTGTCCTCGGCGCGCGGCCGTATCAGCACCAGCACGAACGGCATCACGAGAAGCACCAGCAGCGTCGGCACGATATTGACCGTGGTGAAGATCGATTGGCTATAGGGCAGGATATGGCCGGTGATTTTTTCGACGATGTTCAACGCATTGCCTGGGGATGCTTGCGACAGGGGAATTGAGCCCGAAGGCCCACTGTCATAGATGACGAAGCCGGAATAGGCCGCGGCCACGAGCCAGGCGAAATCGACGCGGATCTGCTTGGCGACTTCGCGCGCCAGCACGGCGCCGATGACAAGCCCGAATCCCCAATTGATCCAGGAGGCGAGGGCGGCCACAAGAAACGTCACGACCACCGCCTGGTTCGGCGTCGCGATGTGCGCCACCACCCGCTTGAGCCCGCGCTGCACCGGCGGGGAATAGGCCAGCGCATGTCCCGACACCAGGATCAGGATCATCTGAAACGCGAAGCCGAGAATGTTGAATATCCCGGCATACCAGCCGGTCAGGATGGTGGTGAGAGAGCCCTGCGGCGCGAACATCCATGCCGCGGCGGCCACGATTGCGGTCAATGCGATGGCGAGCACGAAGGCGTCCGGCATCAGCCGTTCGAAAACATCCACTGAGACGGCGGTGAAGCTGCGCCGCCGGACCAGCGGTGGATCGTGTGCGCTCATGCGCAGCCACCTTGCGCGCGCAATTGCGCGATTCCCGCAGTATCGAGCCCGGCCTGCGCCAGGATTTCATCCGTATGCTGACCGAGCGATGGAGCGGGTCGACGCCACACGCCGGGCGTCGCCGACAGCCGCGGCACGATATTGTGCATCGGCAGCGAGCCCAATTCGGGGTCTTCGACATCCACCACAATCCGGCGCTCCTGAAAATGTGGATCGGCGACCGCGTCGTCGATATTGTACACCGGTCCGACCGTGACGCCGGCATCGCGCATATGGGCGAGCGCGTGATCACGCGTCTTGCAGGCGAACCACGCCCCCACGATCTCATCGACGATGGCGCGGTGCTTCACCCGGTCGGAATTGGTGCGAAAGCGCGGGTCCTGGATCATCTCGGGATGGCCGATCACCTCGAACACGCGCCGCGCCATGGCCTGGGTGGAGCCCGAGAGGGCAACATATTTGCCGTCCGCGCAACGGTAGATATTGCGCGGGGACGAGATGCTGGTGCCGTTGCCGGCGCGCTCCTTCACCACGCCGGTCCGCCGATAGATCGCGGCCTCGGGTCCCAGCGTGGAGAACAAGGGCTCCAGCAGCGACAGATCGATCACCTGGCCTTTCGCCTCGCCGCGGTCGCGCGCGAACAAAGCGGTGACCGTCGCCATGGCCCCGGAAAGCCCCGCGATCATATCGGCCAGAGCGAGCGGCGGCAGCACCGGTTCGCGGTCGGGAAAGCCGGTGCGCGCGGCGAGCCCGCTCATGGCTTCCACCAGCGTGCCGAAACCGGGCAATTGCGCATAGGGTCCCGTCTGGCCGAAACCGGAAATGCGCACGACGATCAGGCGCGGATTGCGCGCCAGCAGCAGGTCCGGCGCAAGGCCCATCGCCTCCAGCGTGCCGGGCCGGTAATTCTCGATGAACACGTCGGCGGTTTCGACCAGCCGGAGCAGGGCGTCCTTGGCCGCCGCGTTGCGCAGGTCGAGCGCCACCGACATCTTGTTGCGGGAATAGGTCTTCCAGAAAAGCTGCTCGCCGCCCTCGCGCCAGGCGCGCAAGGGGTCCCCCTCCAACGGCTCGATCTTGATCACATCGGCGCCGAAATCGCCGAGCTGCAGCGACAGCATGTTGCCCGCGACCAGCCGCGACAGGTCGAGCACACGAATACCGTTAAGGGGCCCCTTCGCGTCCGGCGAAAAGCGAATGGGGTCTTGAGTCGCGGATGCGTTTTGTCGTTCGTCCGAAGCTGAAGTCACGAGGGCCATCTTGTTGCAAAGGAAGATGACCCGCTGATACCACGAAACCGTAGGAAACGAATACGGCGGCCGGATCAGTCGCTTCTAAAGGGCAGGTACGCCGCGACGAGTTCGGATGCCGCATCGGCTTCGAGCGCAGTCGCATAGCGTAAGAGATCGGCAATTTTGTCGGTGTCATCGAATGTCGCCGCCAGTTCCCGCGCCACCGCGGCCTCTTTCAGGATCTCGGCGATATCCGCAACGCTCATCGGTGACAAAGTCATTCGTGCGGCGCTCCAAAAATACAGCCCCACGAAATTTGCAGAGAGCAAATCCGCTCTCAATTGCAGACTCTAAACTCGGTTAACGGAAAATTTGCCACTGCCCGACTATGTATCTTTCCCAAGATGTCAGCGCCTCAGGGAATAGCTAGGTTTTTGTCACACCGCCTCGATTAGACCTCAAAGCGAATGTGTCGAAACGCGTAACAGCTAGGAGTACCGGTCATGCAAACATCTAGAGATTTCCACACTGAAGCTGAGCAATTCCGCGCCCGCGCCGGAACGAGTGACATCGCGCAGTCGCGCGTCCTTCTTCTGCAATTGAGCCAGGCGTGGGAAACGCTCGCGCAGGCGTGGGATTGCCTGCCGGCCTCCGAGACGGACACCGCGAAATCCAAAGAGGTTTGCCACTAACGAGACTGATGCGGGTCAATTGCGCCGCGATCTTTTCCCGTAACGAAATCTGCAACCGACAATAGCGAGTTACCAATGTACGAGCCCTCGAAGTCTCTCATCCCGGTTTCCCAATGCGGAACGCTTTGCGTCATCGAGCCCTGCTTCGATGTCGTTCCCGCCTGCGCCAGCGCATTCGAGCGCGATTTCGTGGCCCGTGAATTTGCCCGCCTGACGCGGCACGCCATTGCCAATGGCCGCCGAGCCGCAGCGATGCGCGCCCGCGAAGAGGCCATTATCGCTTACGAATTCGACCGGCTCACGCAGGTGGCAATCGCCAACGGCCTGCGCAACACGCGGGTTCTTGCCGGCGCGTCCGCCTACCAACCGGCGCGCATCGCGGCTTAAGTCTCAAAAATCCGGTTTGTCCGTGTGCGGAAGGTTGAAATCTTCCCCGGTCAGGAAATTGTGCCGCATGTCGGCACAGACACGCTCCTCCCACGCGCCGGCTGAGCGCAAATACGTCACCTGCCCGGACCAGGGCATGGTGAAATTGGCCGGATCCTCCACGCGGAAACGGATTTGTAGCCCCTTGGGATAGGCCTCGTTGACGGTGGCCCCGCCCATATCCTCGTCCACGCGGCCGCTGTCCTTCTGCGCCTTGATATAGTCGCGGCGTGCGGCGGCGGCGTCGATCAACCTGATACGTTCGACGATATGGATGCCGGCGCTGAACGGCGTGCCGTAATTGTCGATCATGGAAAGCGGCCCCGGCTTCACGCCGACCGTGTCGATGACCAGCGTGTCGCCTTCATAATGGCCGACCGAATCACCGCCATAAGACGGTACCACATTGCGCGGGTGCGGCTGGTTCAGCCTCACATGCCGGATCTGCTGATCGCCAACCGTCATGATGACGACCTGATCCTTGGCCTGCACCATCTGCATCAGGAGGGCGCGCCAGCCGTAAACCGGCGGCCAAGGGGTGCAGCCATTGGACGGCGTGGGAAAGTTCTCGCCGGTGCGCGAGACGGCGCCCGCAGCGCGCACCTTGGCCGCGGCTTCCGGTTTCAGAATCGGGTTCGTGTCGTCGCCGATCCGCATATAGAAGGTGCGGGTCTTGTTCATCACCGGCCCGGGACCGGACGGCGGCGGCTCGAAATCCACCGCGTTGCGGCCCCACACGCCGGAGAAATCGGGAATCGCCGCGGCGCTGTTGGCGGCAACCGGCCACAGCAGCCACGCAAGCGTGACCGCGGCCGCGCTGCCGATTCCCGTTGCCTTCGCCGCGCGCCCCATCGCGCCCGTCAGCGGATCAGGCTGGCCTTCAGCGTGATCTCGGTGCCCGGCGCCAGCAGCCGCGAAATCGGGCAATCGCGCTTGGCGTTCTCGGCCTGCTGATGGAAGGCGGCTTCCTCGATGCCGGGAACTTCGGCTTCGGTCACGAGGTCGATCCGCGTCACGGCAAAGCCGGCGGCAGTCTTCTCGAAATTCACGGTGGCTGTGGTGTGCACACGCGTCGGCGGCGTGCCGTTTTTCTCCAGCCCGGCCGAGAAGGCCATGGAGAAACATCCCGAATGCGCGGCGGCGATCAGCTCCTCGGGATTGGTGCCGGTGCCGTCGGTAAAGCGCGACTTGAAGGAATAGGCGCCTTCATAAGCGCCGCTGCCCAATTTCATCTTGCCTGTGCCGGTTTGCAAGCCACCACGCCATTCCGCATCCGCTGTCCGCGTTACCATGTGAGTCTCCTATGGGGTTTTGCGCATTATTGCCGTGTAAACGCAGTTCCGGCAATCGAGTGGATTCGGGCACTGTTACAGTTTGAAATCTGGCCGCAAATCAACGAGGCTTGTTTCGCTTAGCCTCGGCTAAGAATATCTGTCGCTCATCGGCAAGATTCATCCAACAAGCTGCCAATTTTACGTATTCCACTTTGAATTCGTTGCGAAGGGCGGTCTTCGCGAGAATCTGACATGCCTGAGCATGCCCGACATACGCAAGAACCTTTTTCATGAGGGATACTCTCCCGGCATTGGCGACATTGTGCGACAGTATACTTATGCCCAAGGGACCCCAAGGCCAGAAGGGTCCCGCCGATGTTATCGGCAACGCTGTCCAGTCATGTGCCTAGCGACAGGCGAGGTCTAGCTCTGAATTTATCGCGGAGGCGCAGGCGGCACTTTCGCGGCGAAGGGAAGCGGAATCCACGTGGCCTGACCATCCACCTGCCCGAGATACCAGGTCTTACCATTGACGGAATCGAGCAAAATGGTTGCCGGCGCGTTATTTATCGTGCCCTGGACAACGACGAAGGTGCCCGCCAGACTTTGCGTGCTTTGAGCTGCAAGCGGGGTTGAGAGCGAAAGCGCAACCAATCCGATCAAAAACACCAGTGCTTTCATGTTCCTCTCCCACGACGTCCCACGACAACCGCCTCGCCTGGGAGTAACGCATAGACGCGAAACCTCGCGCAATCTTCAACTCCATCATCCTCACCATGGCCGGCCCCTGAGCCGGCCACCCAGTGCGCCCGCGTCTGCGGGCGCGAAAGAATTGGGCTCGCGGACGCTCGCCTGCTGGATGGCCGGGTCAAGCCCGGCCACGGTGAATTGCTGCTAATCCGGCCGTTTCTGCTTCTTCTGCACGCGTTCGTCGAAGCGGGCGACATTGACCACCACCCGCTCATGCGTGCCGCCGCCGATCAGTTCCTTCTCGTCCAGCACTTCGACGCGGAACGACAATGTACGCCCCTCAATGCCGATCAGTTCGGCGGTCGCCCGAACCTGCATGCCGATAGGCGTTGCGGCGATGTGCCGGATATCTAGATGAATGCCGAGGCTCTGATGCCCCTCCGGCAACAGATGCTCGACGGCGGCGAGGGCGGCGGCCTCGATGAGATTGATCATCACCGGCGTTCCCAGCACCGGGACCAGCCCGCTGCCGATGCTGGGCGCGGTGTGTTCAACCCGGACCTTCAACTCGTCGGTTCCTTTGAGGCCGGGGGTGAGGCGGGAAAGATCGAGCATGGTCATGGTCCTGCGCTGACGAAGCGGACCAGTCATACCGCAGCGCGGCAGACAATGGCCCCCGCGGTTTGTCGCAGAACCCGGAACCCATGACGCGGCGCCGAACGCGGCTGTCGCTTGCCTCGGGCCTGGGCTATATTCGCGGCAGAGCGGCTTTGGGAGATGCCGGTTTATCCAAAACCAGGAGGATTACGCGATGCGGTGCAAATCTGCGTTCACGTCGACATGTATTGGCATAGGCGCGGCCTTCGTTCTGGCTAGCGCTGCGCACGCCCAAGCGGGCGGGCCGGGCCAGCCCTGGCGCGGCGCCGGTACGCAGCCCTGCTTCGGAGCCATCGATGAAGGCGCCAACAAATGTCCGGCGGCCGCCGACACCATCGCCATCCGCGCCGGGCATCTGTTCGACAGCAAGACCGGCCAGACGCTGGCCGATCAGACGATCATCCTGACCGGCGAGCGCATCACCGATGTCGGGCCTTCGGCGCAGGTCAAGATTCCGGCCGGTGCGGCGATGATCGATCTTTCCAGAGAGACCGTTCTGCCGGGCCTGATCGACGCGCACACCCATATGTTCAACACGCCCAAGCCCGGCATGACGCGAGAAATGTCGACGCTCATCGCCATCCAGAACACGCAGGCCGATCTGCGCGGGGGCTTCACCGCCATTCGCGACATGAGCACGCACGGCAATGGTTATGCCGACGTGGATATCAAGAACGCTATCAACAAAGGCCTGATCGACGGCCCGCGGCAGCAGGTTTCCACCCGCGGCATCGTGTGGGGCGCGCCCGGCGACAACAAGCCCGCGAACCCGCTGGCGAGCGCGGTTGTGCACAATGTCGATGAAGCCCGCGCCGCGGTGCGCGACCAGATCGAGCATGGCGCGGATTGGATCAAGCTGTTTCCGACCGGGGCCTATTCCTTCGCGGCCGATGGCAAACAGCAATTCGTGCTGACCTATCCGATGCCGGTGCTGCAGGCGCTGATCGATGAAACCCATCGCCTCGGCCACAAGACGGCCTGCCACGTCTATGGCGGCGAGGGTGAGAAGAACGCGATTATCGCCGGCTGTGATTCCATCGAGCACGCGTGGCAGCTTGATGAGGAACAGGCCAAGATGATGGTGGCCAAGGGGCTGACCTATGACCCGACGCTGCAGCGCTATACCGAACCCTATATGGACTTCAACGACAACAAGAACACCGGCGGCAAATACCGCATGATTCCGACCATCAACAACGCGGTGATCACGGCGTCGAAAATCCCGGGGCTGAAGATCACGGTCGGCAGCGGCGTTGATGGCGCCACCTTCCCGCATGGCACGCAGGCGCTCGAATATGTGGCGCTCGTCAAGCAGGCCCATATGAGCCCGGCGCGCGTCATTCAAGCGGGCACCATGAACAATGCCGAAATCCTGGGGTGGGACAAGGACATCGGCTCGATCGAAAAGGGCAAATATGCCGACATCGTCGCGGTGTCGGGCGATCCGGTGGCCGACATCACCGAACTCACCCGCGTGAAATTCGTGATGAAGGGCGGCAAGATCATCCGCAACGATCTGCTGCCGAAGGCCACCGCTACCGCGTCACGGTAATCGCAAGGCTGCCTGGGCACCGCTGCATCTTCGAACGAGGATGCGGCGGTGTCTGGCGCGGTTTCGCCGGGCTCGTCCGTCTACTGATATTTCCAGCCGGGTTGGGTCAAGCTGACCCGCCGATTTCCGATGTCTTGCGTGGTGTTGCGAGCCACAATGTCGTGAAGCGATTTGGTGTCGGCTATGGTTTGCCATCCGAATGGCGTGAATGTGCCAGGATTGAACACGTGCTCCGACAGAAGCGGATTCGTCAGAGCCTGCGAAAACGCGTCCACCGCAACCATCTTCAAAATCAAAGCCGGTAAGGGCGAGTTGTCGAGAATATCTTCCGCGAACAGACCCGGGTAGAATTCTATGTCCCCAGGCGTCGCATACAACGACTTCAGCATCGTTACGACCTGCGGATTGCTCGAAACATCCTCGAACTTCGCCGGTACGGGCAAGCCGACATATTGGCGATAGGCCGCGTAAGGGGGAACATTGCAGACCCGGCCCTGATTGATCGCGGCCAGTTCGATAGGGATGAGCGCCGCCGCGGTGTTGAGAGCCCCCAGCTCACCGGCGGGCTGTTCGCTCAAGTCCAAGAACGACCGCGCCAGTCCGTTATTGAAAAGAACAATATTGTTCAGGATCGTGTTCTGTGCCGGGTAATTCGTTGGGCCCCAGCGCATGGCATCGGGGATGAGCGAATGCCAGCGGTAGAGCAGGCTGAATTCGGTGGTGATCCAATTGGGTTTGTTCCACGGCGCATTCCACGCCATGCTTGGATCGGTAAACAGGCGAAACGGCAGCGGTAGAATATGATTGATGTATTCCTCGACCACGAGTTTTATGAATAGCACGATGACGATATTGCGCGCCGTCTGAAAAACGCGCTCATCGTCCCAGTTGGGATTTTGTTGCTCGAGTTTGCCCGCCAGCCGATTGTGCTCGCGCAGGAACAGCGTGTTCATCATCGCAATCTGAGGCGAGGAATTCACCCGGTCGCCGCCCGTCGCGAAGACCGCCGCCTTCAATTGCGCGCCATTGGGACGGGTGTCCAGGCTCGAAATCCCGAGCGGCGGATCGAGCGTGTCGAATTCCTTCTTTGCCGCGCCGGTGCTGTCATACAGGAAGGGCGGGTATTCCTCCTCGTTGATTGTCTGGGATTTCAGCCGCCCGCGATTGCCGAAGGTTTCGTCGAGCCGCCGCAACTGTCCCGTCTGCGCCTCGTTGCGGCCGTACAGCGGACACATGTCGATTTGATGATTTGACGTGTTCTGGCGGCGCACGTCTTGGGACTCGCCGGTATGGGGCATGCGCGTGCGAATGAAACCGTCGGTCAAATATTGCGCAAAGGCCGGAAACAGGCAGGTCGATTTGGACGATAGCCGCTGTTGGCCGGCCGGGCGTGCGAACAGCGCGGCGACCTGCGTGTCGGCAGGCAGTGGTTTCATTGGGTAGAACGGCGGCAGATGCCGCGCGCTGTAGCGTTGATCGGTCAGCGATGTCCAACACACATAATCATGCACCGTGCTCAGCGGATGGGGCCGGTGGCGGCACACATCGACCGCCGAGTTGATGATGTAGGCGTTCACCTTGGCATTGGCCCACGGGCATTTGCTGGCAAGGTTGAGAGCGGGCTTCAAGATCCAGTGGGGGATGGATTCCAACAACATGCTTGCTTCTCCAGTCGAAGCGGGAGCGCTTCAGAGATATCGGTCAACGGATGGTGGTGGCGGAACGAAAAATGTCTGCTGTCGGAAAATGTGCTGAAGGGGAAAACCGGGGAAGGGGAGACTACATGCGGCGGCCCGCGGCGGCCAGACGGCGGTTAAGCGCGCGTCTTCTTCGGCCGCGCCGGCTTCGTTGCGGATCGTCCTTGCAGCACCGCGCGCAGCACCAAAGCGTGATTCACCTCCGGGTCGCGGGCGCCGTAAAGCAGCGTCACAATCTTGCCCTTGCCGAGTTTGCGCAGCGCGCCGACCGCGGGGTTCGACCGCAATTCCTCGCGGTAGCGTTTGCCGAATTCGGCGAAGCGGTCGGGCCGGTGGCCAAACCATGTCCGTAGCTCGGAGCTCGGGGCTATGTCTTTCATCCAGCCGTCGATCCGCGCGTCGCTTTTCTTGATGCCGCGCGGCCATAGCCGGTCCACAAGGATGCGTAATCCGCCGTCCGGCTCTGCGGGATCGTAAATCCGCGCGATGCGGAACGGCATGGGGGCGCGGTGTCCGTCTGGCCCGCGCCCCCTTAACTCAGGATTTCACCTCGGGCCCCAGTGGTGCGCGCTGCACCAGTTCGATGCGCGTGCCCCAGGGATCGGTGATGTAGGCAATGGTGTTGCCGCCCTGCGGATTCGTGCGCGGTCCCTCATCCAGCTTGATGCCTTCCGCAGTGATCTTCTTCACGAAGGCCGGATGGTCCTTCACGTCGAAGCCGATATGGTCGAGCACGCGCCCGCGGGTCGCGATCTGCTTTGCGTCGGCCTTGACGAAGCGCAGCTGCACGCCCGGCAGGTCCACGATCGCGCCGCCATTGCGGGTGCCGACCTTGCCGCCGAAGGTCTTCGCGTACCAAGCCTGCGCTTTGGGAATCTCCGATTCCGGCAGGGCGAAATGGATGTGCTCGTTCTTGATCGGCACGGTCTGGGTTTTGTCTTCCAGGATTTCCATGCGCACGCCGTCCGGCGTTTCGACATAGGCCTGGTCCAGCCGGCCATTGCCGCCGGGCAGCACCTTCACGCCCTTGGCCTTCCACTCCGCGACGCGCTTCTGCACATTGTCGACGATGAAGCCGACATGGTTCACCACCGAACCTTGCGTGCCGCCTTCGCCTTTTTCGGTTCCGAGCACCAGATTGATGTAGAGCCCCGGGAACATGATCAGCGGGTTTCCGCCGGGCATGTACAATTTGCCGCCCATGGCTTGAAAGAGTTTCTTGTTCGCTTCCACATCCTGCGAAGCGAGATGCCAATGCCCCATGGTTACGCCGACGGCGTTGAACGGGGCCGGCTGTGCGGCCGCCGGTTCTGCGGTCAGCGCAGAGGCGAACAATGCCGAAGCGAATGCTAAGGCGGTGAACAGATTGGTTTTCAAGGCGGCCTCCCTTGGGCTGGATTTTCCGGTTGCTTGACGAGTGCGCAAGTGCGCTCTCAGCCCGGGCGCAAACTATCACGCGCCGCCTGGGCTAAGAAGGGGGCGCCGTCCCTTCCGGCCGAATTTCGCAGCTGCCCAAGACGTTTTGCAGTTCCCTGGCGACCCAGCCGTCCTGGTGCGCGGCAACCGCCGCGGCCATGCCGTCATTCAGAAAGGTCACCCGGTTTGCGTGGCCCTCCGCGCCCAGCACGGAAAGAAACACGGGCACCCGCCTTTCGATCAACCACGTCATGTAGGCGATGCAGGGTTCCCAAAACACCCGATGCGGAGAATCGACCATGTGGAACATCAGGCCGACGCGCTTTTTGTAATGGCTCGGGCTTCTCTCGTTCACCAGCGTGATCAGGATTCCACAACGATCCGGCCGCCAGGAATCGCCCAGCGGAAATTTGCGCCAGCCGCAATACCAGCTCTCGCACACCGAAGGGCGCGTTGCATAAATCCCGCAGCCTGCCGCCTCGTGACAATGCGGGCAGAGCACGCGGGAGGGTTTCTTCAATTGCGGCGTATCGATTTCCAAATGCTTGCAACAAACGGTGCATCCGCCGCATTCGCGGTCCGCGACCAGTTCCTGCATGTCGCTGGCCCCCCAGCCAGAGCTGGAACCTTAGCACATTTTCAAGCCGGGATGCGGGAGAGAAGCGGCTCATGCAGCGAATGAGAGCTCGGTGAAAATACCGGTTTTCGTAAGGGCCGCGCAAATATGAAAATATTCCTACCCACCTCTTCACAATCCACCCTACTCCACCCACATAAAAATCGCTCTATCCTGTGAGGGGGCGTCCGGATCGTCCGTACACGTAGGATAGGGCCGGCGTCCACGCCTTCCGAAGGGCTAACCTCCTTTGGAACAAACGCGTCTTTCGGCTTAAGCCCCCGAAGGTCGCGGGTGGTGGAGGCGGGCGCAGCCAAACCCCGCGCGAGCCCTTCAGCAAGGTGGGTGCGGGCCGGCCGCTGAACCGTTGTCTCGGGGTTCCGAGGGTAGCCATTCCTCCGGCCCCCGCCACGAACCAAATCAAGACATCCGCATTGCGCAACGAAACAACGAAACTGGGACGCGCATCGACGAAGTGCGGGTCTTCGGTCGGTTT
>DATLVC010000420.1:0-8990 GCA_035577685.1 Micropepsaceae bacterium
CATGCTGTTGGATTGCCTGGCGGCAGGGCGCGCGATTTCGCTGCCGGCGTTGGGCACGGGTGCCGCGATGTTCTGTTCGCGGCTGGCGGGTGCTTATGCGCGCGTGCGCCGGCAATTTGGTCTTCCTATCGGCCGCTTCGAGGGCATCGAAGAACCGCTCGCGCGCATTGCGGCCTCCGCCTATGTGCTCGACGCCGCGCGGCGCCTGACGGCGGCGACGCTCGATCATGGCCAGCAGCCCTCGGTGCTTTCCGCGATCCTGAAATATCACGCGACCGAACGCATGCGCACCGCGCTCAACGATGCGATGGACATCCATGGCGGACGCGCGATCTGCGATGGCCCGCGCAATTATCTGTTCGGCACCTATATGAGCGTGCCGGTCGCGATCACAGTGGAAGGCGCCAACATCCTGACGCGCTCGCTGATGATTTTCGGCCAGGGCGCGATCCGCTGCCACCCGCACCTTTTGAAAGAGATGGAAGCGGCCAATCTCCCCGATCCCAATGAATCGCTGAAAGCGTTCGACAAGGCACTGTTCGCCCATATCGGCAGCGCCACGTCCAATGTCACGCGCGCCTTCCTGCACAATCTGACCTTCGGGCTGTTTGCGCGCGTGCCCGACGTGCCCGGGATTACGCAATTTTATCGCGGGCTGCATGTCGCGTCCGTGACCTTTGCCGCCGTCGCCGATCTCGTGATGGGCACGCTTGGCGGCGAGATGAAACGGCGCGAATCCCTTTCCGCGCGGCTGGGCGACATTTTGAGCGAGCTCTATCTGATGAGTTGCGCGCTCAAACGCTATGAGGACGAAGGGGCGCAACGCGAAGACCTGCCGCTGCTCGAATGGAATTACCAGAGTTCGCTCCACACGATTCAAACCCGGCTCGACGAGGTGCTGAGCAATCTTCCCAATCGGCCGGTGGCGTGGCTGCTGAGGCTCGTTGCGTTTCCGCTGGGACGTTTCCGCCGGCGGCCGTCCGACCGGTTGACGCATGCCTGCGCCGGCCTGATTCTGTCCGCGACGCCGACGCGCGAACGCCTGACCGACGGCATCTATGTCGGCCGCTCGCCCACAGATGCCACGGGCCGCATGGAAGCGGCCTTCACCGCGGCTCTCGAGCGCGATGCCATCGAAGAGAAGATTCGCAAAGGCGGTTATGCAGGCCGCAAGGCGCTCGCCGATCTTGCGGGTCTCGTGCGCGAAAATGTCATCACCCAGGCGGAGGCCGATGCTTTGACGCGAGCCAATGCGATTGTCCGCGACGCCATCGACGTCGATGATTTCGCGCCCTCCGAACTAACGGGCCGCGAAACCTCCACCATCAACTCGGCCGCCGCCGAATAGGCACGGCTGCGATGAGGGGAACGTTTCCTTTTTTCGGCGGTTTCTTAGGAAACAACGAAACCGGGGAGACGTCCCATGCTTGGAACGATCCTGATCATCGTGTTGGTTCTGATGCTTGTTGGCGCCCTGCCCACTTGGGGCTATAGCAGCGCTTGGGGATATGGACCCAGCGGACTGCTGGGAACCGTGCTGGTGGTGCTGCTCGTTCTGGTGCTTGTCGGCCGGGTATAGGGGAAAGAAACACGCGCGAATGGCCGGACTGGAAACCTATCGCGCCAAACGCGATTTCAAAGTCACGGCCGAACCGCGCGGCCGGCTGGAGCGCGGCAAGGCAAAGGCTCTAGCCTTTGTCATCCAGCGCCATGCCGCGACGCGGCTGCATTATGATTTTCGTCTCGAGCTCGATGGCGTTCTGAAATCCTGGGCCGTGACCAAAGTGCCTTCGCTCGATCCCGCGACCAAGCGGCTCGCCGTGGAGGTCGAAGACCACCCGCGCGACTACGGGTCGTTCGAAGGCACGATCCCGCAAGGCCAATATGGCGGCGGCACGGTGCAGCTTTGGGATACGGGAACGTGGACGCCGCAGGGCGATGATCCCCGCGGGGAGCTTGCCAAAGGGCAACTCAAATTCATCCTCAACGGCAAACGCCTGCATGGGGGCTGGGCGCTGATCCGGCTGCCGGATCGCGATGTCAGACCAGGCCGCACCAACCGGCACAATTGGCTGCTCATCAAGGAAAAGGACGATGCCGCGCAGCCGGGCGAACCGGATTCGCTTCTCGCGGCCGATACATCGGTCACTACGGGGCGCACGCTCGATGAAATCGCGAGCAGCAAGAAATCACGCGTGTGGAATTCCTCGCCCAAGAAAGGCGCTGCCGCAAAGGGCAATGGCGAAGACGCTCCG
This sequence comes from Micropepsaceae bacterium, assembly GCA_035577685.1. GTDB lineage: Bacteria > Pseudomonadota > Alphaproteobacteria > Micropepsales > Micropepsaceae > CAIYRG01. The sequence continues at coordinate 2,256 of DATLVC010000420.1, forward strand.
GCGCTAAAAAAAAAGATTCCGAACCCGCGCAAGAAAGCCGCCCCCAAAGTCTGAAGCGGGTGAAAATGCCCGACTTCGTGGCGCCCCAGCTCTGCCGGCTGGTGGATGAGCCACCGGCCGGCGCCGTCTGGGTGCATGAGATCAAATTCGACGGCTATCGCATGCAGCTTCGCGTGGAGAAGGGCCACGGGATTTTGCGCACGCGCAAGGCGCTCGATTGGAGCCATCGCTTTCCGGAAATCGCCGCCGAGGCACGCCGGCTTCCCGATTGCATGATCGACGGCGAAATCTGCGCCCTGGACGAAAAAGGCGTACCGAGTTTTGCCGGGTTGCAGCAGGCGCTTTCGGACGGAAAGACCGCGGAGCTGATTTACTTCGTTTTCGACCTGCTGTTTCTCCAAGGCATCGATATGCGGGCGGAACCGGTTTCGGTGCGCAAGGAGATGCTGGCCAAGCAACTCGCAAAGACAAAGGGCGTTGGCCATTTTCGCTATGTCGAGCATTTCGCGATTTCCGGCGCGACGTTCCTGGAATCGGCCTGCCGTGCGCAACTCGAGGGCATTATTTCCAAGCGGCTGGACGCGCCCTACCGCTCCGGGCGCAGCGATTTGTGGACCAAGGAAAAATGCCGCGGCGGCCAGGAGATCGTGATCGGCGGATGGTGGGGCGGAGCATCCAAGATCCGCTCCATCCTGGTTGGCGCCTATGACGGCAACGAATTCGTCTACATGGGCCGCATCGGCACTGGCTTCAATTCAGAGAATTCGGGACCGCTGCTGCGCGCGCTGAACAAAGTGAAACGGTCCAAATCGCCGTTCACCGCCGGCATCAAGCCGCCGCGTGCGAAAGAAATCACCTGGGTGGTGCCCAAACTTGTTGCCGAAGTGGAATACGCCACCGTCACGCAGGATGGGCTGCTGCGTCAGGCAAGCTTCAAGGCTCTGCGCGAGGACAAGCCCGCGCGCGCTGTGACGGTGGAAAAAGCCATTCCGGTGCGCGAAGCAGAAGAGCTTTCGGAAGGAGAAAAGGCGATGGAAGGTTCGGCTGCAACGCAAAGAACGTCCGTGAAAACGAGAGCATCCGTCACGAGAGCACCAATGCGCGGCAACAATGCCGTCGCCGGTGTCGCTATCAGCCACCCGGAGAAGGTGCTCTGGCCGGCAGTGAAGACGGCAGCGGCGGTGACGAAGCTCGATCTTGCGCGCTATTACGAAAATGCGGCGGCCAAAATGCTGCTCCATATCGCCGGGCGGCCTATCTCCATGGTGCGCGCGCCCGAGGGCATTCATGGCGAGAAATTCTTTCAGCGTCATGTACTGGCCGGCGTCACTCAGGTCACGCCTGTCAAAGTCGAAGGCGACAGACAACCTTTCCATTCGCTGGACAGTGTCGAAGGTCTGGTCTCGCTTGCCCAAGCGGCGGTGCTCGAAATTCACCCTTGGGGCTGCAAACCGGGCGATCCGGAAACGCCCGAGCGGCTCATCTTCGATCTCGATCCGGCGCCCGACGTGCCATTCGACCGTGTGATCGAAGCAGCCAAGGACACGCGCGATGTGCTCGCGGCGTGCGGCTTCACGCCGTTCGTAAAGACGACCGGCGGCAAAGGCATTCATGTGGTGGTGGCAATAGCAGGCTCGCGAAAGAACCCGATCAGTTGGGACGAAGCCAAGGCATTTGCGCTGAAGATTTCCGAACATATGGCGCGCATGTCACCGGAACGCTACGTCACCAACATGGCCAAGAAGCAGCGCGGCGGGAAGATTTTCCTCGATTATCTGCGCAACGGACGCATGGCGACGGCGGTTGCTCCCTGGTCACCACGGGCGCGCGACGGCGCCCCCATTTCGGTTCCGCTGACGTGGAATACGTTGAAGAAAGGGCTGGACCCGTCGGCCTTTACCATCGCTACGGCCGCGCCTTTGTTGAAGCGCGCCGACCCTTGGGCGGATTTGGCAGACTCTGCGGCATCGTTGGAAGCCGCGAAGAAAAAACTCGAGAACCTCTGAAGCACGCGCGTCTCGCCGCTCGGTCGCTCCGCTTATTTTTTTATTTTCCTCGCGCACGCTTCTTGGGCGTTTTCGCACGCGCCGGAGCGCTTTTCGGGGGCGGGCTCTTCGGCGTTGCGCCCTTGGCGCCGAGGCTCTTCTTCAAGGCGGCCATCAGGTCGATGACATTGCTGGGTTCGGCCGGTGGCGCCGCGATGGTGGGTTTCTCGCCCTTCTCCTTGCGGCGGATGAGATCGCGCAGCGCTTCTTCGTAACGATCGCGGAACTCGTCGGCGTTAAACGGCCCCTCCAGCTGGGCGATGATCTTCTCGGCGATGTCGACCATCTGGCGGTCCGGCTTGATGTCGGGAATGGCTTCCAGAGCCTTCTGCATGTTCACGACCTCATCGCGCATGCGCAGACTATAGGCGAGCAAACCATTTTCGCGTGGCTCGATCGCCATCAGCCGCTCGCGCGTGTGCATGACGACCCGGCCCAACGCGATCCGGCGCGTGTCTGCCATCGCCTCGCGGATCACCGCATAGGCATTGGCCGCGATGTCATCGGTGGGAAGCAGAATGTAGGGCACATCCCAGAACAGCCGGTCTATGGAATCGGCATCCACGAAGCGCTCGATGTCGAGCGTATGCGTGGTTTCGAGCTTCACCGCGTCAAGCTCCTCATCGTCGATGATGACATAGCGGTTCTTCTCGACCTCGTAGCCGCGCACCAGATCGGCACGGTTGACCGGCCCAGTTTCCGGATCGGTCGGCACCATGCGGACGCGGTTGTTGGTTTCGGGATTGAGAAGATTGAACGAGATATCATTGGCGCGCGATGTCGCTTTGTAGAGCGCGACCGGGCAGCTCACCAGTGAGAGCCGCAAATGCCCCTGCCACACCGGTCGCGCCGACAGACCCGGTATCTTGGGCCGCGGTGCTTCGGCCTTCTGGCTGCTTCCCTCGGGTTCGGTCTTTTTGCGCTTCTTCGCCGTCGCCATATCCAAAGCCTTTCGCCGAAATGCCTGGGAACTGCCGGGACTCGGAACGTCACGGCGAGGCGCGCGTTCCCTTCGCCGGTTGCCCCATAGGCTGATCTCATATGAAAAAGGCCAAATTTGTCCAGGACGCCAAACTGGATCCAGCCCGTTATTATCGTAACCCGTCGGATGTTATCCGGGATAGGCGCCTCACCAATACGGACAGGCTGGAGATTCTGGCTGCCTGGGAACGCGACGCCCGCGAGCGTCATGAGAACGATGTGGTCGGGTCTGGCGAGGACGAGGAATTGCAGCGGCTGCGACGCGTGCGCGAGGAGCTGGAAAGCCATCCCGAGAGTTTGAGCGAACCAGCGCCCAAGGTGCCGCGCACCCAGAATGCCTGATCCAGACGTTCGCCGATCTTTCGATTTGTCGATTGGTTCCGGCTTTCAGAGGCCGCATTTTGTCGCAACCGCCTGAGCGACCAGACGTTTCCTTAGCGACGAATAAGAACGAACGGAGATCGCGATGGAACAGGTCAATCACCGGCACGACGATGTGACCCATGCTCCCATTCTCACGGCGGAAGAAGCCCGCCAGGGCGTCATTTCCGGGCGGATCAGGCTGCTTCTAGCGGTCAGCTTGACGTTGGTGATCGTCGCGTTTGCGATCATCTACGCCGTGCAGGCCTGATCGGAATTTTCCCCATTTGAGTAGTGCGGGAGGCCGAAAGTCTGGCGCCTCTGGCTCCCGTTTGGGCGGCTGCTGGGCGGCTGCGGCCCTGCAACGGCGCGCACTTCGCTTGGATAGGAAAGGAGACGAGCGGACCGCCGATGCCGACTGTCGAGGGGGGCAATTTGACGTAGCCTGGGATCAGGGCCCGCTCGCTTAGATAATGCGCTCGGTCAAGTCCGGTTCCGAATTGCGCATTTTTTCTTGTTTAGGGATGTTCGCCGCACGCGACCCGTATCACGGAGTATCCCTCGACCTCGCTCCGCTGCGATAGCAAGGACTTATCGCAGGAAAGTTGCGCGGCCAGCGAAGTCGTCGCCACCGGTTGTCCCGGGTCACTTATGGTGAAGGCCAAGCTCAGAAGCAGACCAGCCGCAAATACGCTCTGGATCGAATGGGTCATGCTACCCTCCCGTGGAATGGCGGCTCGATCGACGGTTCGCCAAGAAACTGAGAAAACCGCTTGCAACCAGCAGAACCAGGAAAACGATCAGAAGGAATTTCACCAACACAGCAGCAAGACCCACCAAGCCGAAGAAGCCGAGATAGGCTGCGACTATTGCGAGAATGAAAAATGTGACAGCCCACCCGAACATGGAACTCACCAACCACACGCGAAACGTGTGACAGAAAACTTGGTTCCGCGCTTTGGTTCCCGTGCCTAATCACAATTCGTTTTTGCGGTGAAGAATGGCTTCCGAAACCCCAAGAAGCCCCGCGAAGACGACTGCAAGAAGCGGTTTCTCCTGAGCCACCTTGGCCAGAAAAACCAATGTCGCATCCTGAGTCTCTGATGGCGTTAGGCGTTCCGGCGGAGAAAAAATTTGCGTGGCGGGAGTCGAGCGAATATTCACCAAGACAGCCCAGCCAATCGGACCAATGACCAGCGTCACCCCTGCCAGTGCAGCCGCCCAGGGCGCACCGGCACGCGGCAGCAGCGCGAGATAAAGCGCGTACCCTGCGAAAGCTACGCCCACCCATACGAGAGCGGAGGCCATGATCAACAGCACCGCGGCCGCGATCGCATGCGCGCCTAGACGCTGGCCAAATTCCAGACGCTGGCCAAATTTCGGATTCATGCCGTTTTGTTTTCAGCGCAACAGAAGCGCACCGATAATGGCGCCAGCGCTCATGGAGAGGACGCAGGCCGCCAAGGGTTGCGTGCGCACGGCCTGGCGCACCCCATCGAGATTCTCATTGCTCCATTCGCTGACGCGCTCGACGGCTTCGGATGCCTGTTCGCTTGCCACGTCGCCGACATCGGTCACCAAGCCGCCTATGTCGTGCTGCAACGCGTCCAAATCCTCGCGCAGCGAAGTCAGACGAGCCTGCACATTGGCACCGTTGCGTCCATTCAGATGTGCGCCGTTGTGTCCATTTTTGCGTTTGCGTGCCGCTGCTTGTGCCGTAGCCATTGCTCTCTCCGCCTCGTTTGGATCAACGTGGAGGGAACGTGCGATGCGCTGAGCCGGTTCCGTTCAAGCCGGCTGTGGCCAAAGCCCTATGCCGCTTCGCGGCGCAGCGAATGGAAGAACAAGGCTTGGCCGATCGTGGCCTGGACGGTTTCCGGCAGGAACGGTTTGGTGATGAGATAGGTTGGCTCCGGCCGCTCGCCGGTTAGCAACCGTTCCGGATAGGCAGTGACGAAAATCACCGGAATATCGAAACTGCGCAGAATTTCCGTCACCGCGTCGATGCCGGAGCCACCCTCACCGAGATTGATGTCGGCAAGAACAAGACCCGGCTGTTGGATGCGGGCTTTGTTGACGGCCTCGTCTTTGGAGGCCGCCGTTCCGACAACTTTATGTCCGAGTTCGGTGACCAGATTCTCAAGATCGAGCGCAATAATCGATTCATCTTCGATGATAAGCACGCGCGACGCGAGCTGACGCTCGATGGCCTGCTGGGCTTCGACGATGGATTGCTCCACCTCTTCGGGCGTTTCGCCAAGAATCTTGCCGGCTTCGCTCAAGGAAAAGCCTTCGACCGCCGTCAAAAGCAGCGCGGCCCTGTCGGCGGAAGACAGCGAACGCAGCCGCTCCTCGGGCGTCAGCTGGTGGATGTCGAGCGAGACATCCTGGTCGAACTGGCTGCTGCTTCCCCAGATGATGTGGAACAGCCGGTACAGCGCCACCCGGGGCGGCAAGTCATTGGAAAGATCGAACTTTCCCGCCAGAAGCGCGGTCAAGGCGGCGCGAACATAGACATCGCCACTTTGCTGGTTGCCGGTCAGGGCTCTCGCGTAACGGCGCAGATAGGGCAAATGGGGGGCTAGAGATTCGGTGAGCGTCATGTTGTATCCCTCGAGATCAGTCCACCAAACGATTAACGCCCAAGAATGTTCCCACCTGAGGGAACCACTTCCAAGCTTGCCCGTTTCTCCCACTCAGGGAAAGGCTTCGCTGGGAGGGGCCTTCCTGGGTGAATTTTGCCTTAAGGTAGAGATCATGGACGGACGGTTCTCGGATGGATCGGCTGCGCGCAGCGAGGGTGGGAATTTGCACGTGAAAAAGGAAGAGCCAGACAGGGAAAAAATGATCGCAGCGCGCGCTAGGCAGCGGGCGATCGGGCGCGAATTGCGCCGCATGTATGATGATGTCGTTCAGGAACCCATTCCCGAGGATTTTATCGACCTGTTGAAGAAGATCGATGAATCCAAAGGCAAGAAGGACGGATCATCGTGAAATCTCACAATTTTGATGAGCCGTCGATGAGCGCCGGTGGCGAGGCTGCGTCCATTGCAGCTTCCATGAGGAATCCCGATCTGGACCGCGAATTCCAGAAGGATTTGTTGGACCTTATCCCGTTTCTGCGCGCCTTTTCGCGCTCATTGTGCGGCGATCGCGAACTCGCCGACGATCTGGCCCAAGAAGCGCTCGCCAAGGCTTGGCAATCGCGCAACACCTTCCGCGCGGGCTCCAATCTGAAGGCATGGTTGTTCACGATTTTGCGCAATCAATTTTATTCGGACCGTAGACGCGCCTGGCGCCAAGCCCCCTGGGACGAAAGCGCAGCCGAGCGTATGCCGGTTGCGAGAGG
>DATLVC010000421.1:0-7474 GCA_035577685.1 Micropepsaceae bacterium
CCCTTCTTGCCGAAGGGCAGGGTGATCTCGGTGTCCTTCACGCCCACCTGATCAAGATTGAACACTTTCGAATACCAGTCCGCCGCCTGCTTGAAATTGGGGCAGGTGTAGGAGACGTGGTTGATGAGGGCGGGCTTCACGCCGACCTGAGCGGCGGCCTGCGCTTCGCCGGCGGCCCCGGTCGCCGTGGCGGCAAGGGTGAGCATTTCGATCAGCCTGCGGCGGCTGATCTTGCCCTCTTCGAATTCGTTAAGCTTGGTTGCGGCAAAACCGAACATGGCTGTTCTCCTCTCCTCAGATGAACGGGTTTTCGCCGTCGATCGAGGCGATCTGCACTTGGAAACCATAGGGGTCGTAGACGTTCACGCTGCCTTTGCGGCCGAGGGGCGTGGTGCCTGCCGCCTTCAGCGCGTCGTTGACTTTGGCGTCGTCCCAATTGGCCACCGTGTAGCAAATATGGTCGACCGTGGCGGGCACCGGCTTTTCGTTGTTGCCGAAATTCCGCGTGATGAGGAACGAACCGCCTTTGCCCTGTTCCGGGCCGAAGGCGAGATTGGCGCGGCCCATACCCTTGTCGTTATAGATCGGCGTGTTGAACACCTTGGCGTACCAATCGCGCGCCACTTTGTAATCGGCACACGCATAGGAAACGTGATTGACGCCGAGCATTTTGAGCCCCTTTGCGGGTGCCGCCTTTGCTGCGTCGCCCGCCACATAAACGGTCGCGGCCAGCGCCACCGTTTCGCAGAATTGGCGACGGCTTATTTTCCCCTTCTCGAAATCTTTGACGAGATCAGCAATGAAACGTTCCATGCCGTAACCCTCCCTGTTGGACGGGCGCATCCTAGCTGCGAACGCGAGCAAACGCCAAACCATAGGAGGCGCAGGCAAGCCCCCCGGCGGGCTTTTGTGGCGGCTTGCCGGGGAGGCGCCCAAATGCAATCTATCCAGAGGGATCGCCGCCTCGTCTGGCGCGCGAGATTGCCGGAACTGACAAGGATTTCATGGCGACGCGCGAGCCTAAGCCGGAAGGAAAAAACCATGGTTTGGCGGATCACCAATATGGCGATGCGCTGACCCACCGGCACGATTCCCAATCCGATCACGACCATGACGATTTCGAAGAGGCGGGGCCGCTCGAAGAGAATCCGCTCTGGATTCAAGACCACGTCACGCTGACCAGCGTGGGGATTGATATCGGCTCGTCCGGTACCCAGATCATATTCTCGAAGATCAATCTTCGCCGGCTCTCGGAGGAATTGACCAGCCGCTATTATGTCGTTTCACGGGAGACGCTTTTCCTTTCGCCGGTTTCCTTGACCCCCTATCAGAGCGAAACCCGCATCGACGACGCGGCGCTGCAGCGGATCATCGATGAGGCTTACCGCGCGGCCGGCATCGCGCCCACGGATATCGACACCGGCGCGGTGATCTTGACCGGCGAAGCGTTGCGCCGCGAGAACGCCCAGGCGATTTCCGGGATGCTGGCCGCGGCAGGGGGCGATTTCGTGTGCGCGACCGCCGGCCATCACATGGAATCCATGCTGGCGGCCTATGGCTCCGGGGCGTCGCGCGTGTCGGCGGCGGAAGCTGCGCGCATTCTCAACATCGATATTGGCGGCGGCACGACTAAGCTTGCCCTCGTCGAAAATGGCCGCGTGATCGCGACCGCCGCAGTGCATATCGGCGGGCGCTTGCAAGTCGTGGACGCGGATCGGCGCATTGTCCGGCTCGATCCGGCGGGACGCACCCATGCCCGCCGCGCTGGCTTCGATTGGAAGCTCGGCGATGTCGTGGAGGATTCCGATCTGGACCGCGTCGCCGATGTGATGGCCGACACGCTGATGGCGGCGCTGTCGGAAAATATGCCTCATGACGTGGCGCATCTGTATCTCACCGACCCGCTGTCGAATCTCGAAAACATCGCGGGCATCATGGCCTCGGGCGGCGTCGCCGAATATATTTACGGCCGCGAGGCGCGCGATTTCTCGGATATGGGGCGGCGGCTCGGCCGCGCCATCCGGCGCAAGCTTGATGCCCAGGCGCTTGCCTGGCCGCTTCTTCCCGCCGGTGAATGCATCCGTGCCACCGCTCTTGGCGCTTCCGAATACAGCGTGCAGCTTTCGGGCAATACCAGCTATATCTCCAACCCCGGATCGCTTCTGCCGCGGCGCAATCTGCAAGTGCTGCAGCCGCCGGCGATATTCGGCGATATTGTCGATGCCGACGCCGTGGCGCGGGCCATTGGGATCCACCGCAAAGCGTTTGAATCCGAAGATGTGGATGCGGAAATCGCGCTCGCTTTCCATTGGCAGGGCGCGCCTGCCTATGAACGCATTCATGCCTTGGCCCGCGGGATTGCGATGGGACTTGCGGACAAGGTGGCGGCGAAGAAGCCAATCTACATCATGCTCGATGGCGACATCGCGCAGACCTTGGGCCACATCCTGCGCGAGGATTGCGGTGTCGGAAGCGAAATTCTCTGCATCGACGGCGTGATGCTGATGGATTTCGATTACATCGATTTGGGCCGCGTACGCGTGCCGTCCTACACCGTGCCCGTGACCATCAAATCGCTGGTCTTCAGCGATGATCCGCATCGCACGCGCGAACGCATCCACCATCACGATCATCATCATCACGACGACGAGGACTGCCAGGGTCATCATCACCACGGCCACCACCATCACCACCATGATTAGCGCCCGCAAATCGCCTATCCCCGTCTGGAGAGAGGGTTAGGGTGAGGGGGCGATGGCGACACAGGAACAGACAGCATTGAACCCTGCGCATCACGCCTCCCGCTTCGATGCGAAATGGCTCATCATCGGCGCGGCGGTGATCGTCGTCGGCTGGCTGGCGCTTGTGCCGCTGGTCTTTCTGATCTGGCAAAGCTTCATGACGCCGTTGGCGCCCGACATGCCGGCGCTGTTCACTCTCGCCAATTATCGGAATGTCTACACCAGCGCGGAAACCTTTCGCCTGCTGACGAACTCCGTGATCTTCGCGGGCGGCGCGGCCGTTCTGTCGCTCGGCCTCGGCACGTCGCTTGCCTGGATGAACGAGCGCACCAACACGCCGTTCAAATCGCTGTTCTACGCGCTCTCGATTGTGCCGCTGATCATTCCGGGAATCCTTTTCGTTGCCGCCTGGATCATGCTGGCCAGTCCCAAGATCGGTGTGCTCAACCTGTTGCTGCAGCGTGCGCTCGGCACCGATTATGTTTTCTTCGATGTCTATACGCTGCCCGGCATGATGTGGGTGGACGGCATTCAGCATGCCCCCATCGCGTTCCTGCTGATGAGCGCGGCCTTCCGTTCCATGGATCCTTCGCTGGAGGAATCGGCACTCATGAGCGGCGCATCCCTGATGCAGGTGGCACGGCGGGTCACGTTGCGCCTCGCAACGCCTGCGCTCGCGGCGTCATTCCTGATCCTCTTCGTGCGTTCCATCGAATCCTTCGAGAACCCGGCGCTGCTGGGCCTGCCCGCCGGCATCCAGGTTTTCACCTCCTCCATCTATGAAGCGCTGCATGCCTATCCCAGCGATGTCGGACTCGCCTCCACCTATGCCATGACTCTGCTCGTCATCACGTCAGGCGGCATCTATTGGCAGTCGCGCCTGTCCAGGAACAGTGGCCGCTATGCGACCGTCAGCGGCAAGGCGTTCCGGCCGCGCATCATGGATATCGGCCGCTGGCGTTATGCGACGGGCGCGTTCTTCCTCACCTACGCGGCGTTGGTGATCGGCCTGCCGTTTCTGGTCCTGGTGTGGTCGTCGCTGCAGCGATTTTACGCCGTGCCTTCGCTCGCCGCGCTCAAGACAGTGTCGCTCGCCAATTACCAGGCGATCTTCGATTACCCCAGCATCGGTACCGCGGTGTGGAACAGTATCGTTCTGGCGCTGGCGACGGCGACGGCCGTGATGGCGCTGACTGCGGTGATCGGCTGGCTGGTGCTGCGGACGCGCGTTCCCGGGCGTTGGCTGCTCGACAATGTAGCCTCGCTGCCCATGGTGATGCCTGGGCTCGTGGTCGGCCTTGCCATCATGATCTCCTATCTCGCGCTGGGTGGCGGCATCTACGGCACGATCTGGATTTTGCTCATCGCCTATCTGACGCGGTTTCTCCCTTACGGCATGCGCTTCAACACGACCTCGCTGCTGCAGCTTCATAAGGAGTTGGAGGAGTCCGCTCAGCTCTCCGGCGCGAATTGGTTTACTACTTTCCGCCGCATCGTGTTGCCGTTGTTGAAGCCCGGCCTCATGGCGGGATGGCTCTATATCGTCATCGTTTCGGTGCGCGAGCTTTCGAGTTCGGTGCTGCTCTACAGCCCGGATTCGATCGTGGTTTCGGTCGTGCTGTGGGAGCTGTGGCAGAACGGCCAATATGTGCAGCTTTCGGCCATGGGAGTCATGCTGATCGCGGTGCTGTTCGTTTTCGTGCTGGTCGCGCAGGGATTCGGCCGGCGCTTCGGCGTGCGCGAGGTCTAAGCCTGTGCTGAGCGTGACCGCGCTGACCACGGAATACCGAAGCGGGCGCGGACAGAATGTGCGCGCCGCGCGCGACATTGCATTCGAAGTGGAGAAGGGGAAGTTCTTCACGCTGCTGGGGCCGTCCGGCTGCGGCAAGACGACAACGCTGCGCTCGATCGCGGGCCTCGAACGTCCGCTCTCCGGCGAAATTTCCGTCAATGGCCGCGTGGTGTTCTCCGCCTCGCGCAACATTTCCGTGGCACTGAACAAGCGCAATTTCGGCATGGTGTTCCAGTCCTACGCCATCTGGCCGCATATGAACGTGTTCGAGAATGCCGCCTTTCCGCTGGAGGTGCGCGGCGGTCTTGCCCCCACCGCGATCCGCGCCAAGGTGATGGCCGTGCTCGAGGTGATGGGCCTTGCCGAATTGGCGGAGCGCGAATCGACCAAGCTTTCCGGTGGCCAGCAGCAGCGCCTTGCCTTGGCGCGTGCCATCGTGATGGAGCCGGAGCTGTTGCTCTTGGATGAGCCTCTCTCCAATCTCGACGCCAAGCTGCGCGAGCGCATGCGCTTCGAGCTGAAACGCATCCAGCGCGAACTGGGTGTCACCACGATCTATGTCACGCATGACCAGGCCGAAGCCCTGGCGCTCAGTCACGAGATCGCGGTGATGAATGAGGGGCGTATCGTACAGATCGGGCCCCCGCGCGCGATCTATGAGCGCCCGCGCAATCGCTTCGTCGCTGAATTCATCGGCAGCAGCAATTTCTTGGAGGCCGAAGTGCTGGCCGCGGACAACCGGCCCGGCTTCTGGCGGGTGCGCGGGCGCTTTGGCGATCTCGTTGCACACAGCGAAACGGCGCTCGAACCGGGCACCGGGGTGACGCTTTCGGTGCGGCCGGAAAATATGGAGCTGTCGGAAACCCGGTTCGAAGGCGCCGGCAATTTCTTCACCGGCACGGTGGACAGCAAGGTGTTCCAGGGCGACTTTGCCGATTTCCAAGTGCGCGTCGATGGCGCGACGCTGCTGGCGCGCACGCACCCGTCGCTGCGCACGCCGGTGGGCGAGGGCGTCTACATCCGCATCGATCCCGAAAAATGCGTGGTGTTGACCGGCGGTTAACGGCAAAATCGCGTTGCGGCTTGACTTCGCCGCCGCCCGAACCCTATAGCCGGGGTCCCCAAAAAGGGGCGCGTAGCTCAGCGGGAGAGCACTCCCTTCACACGGGAGGGGTCGCATGTTCAATCCATGCCGCGCCCACCATTAGCTCCAAAAGAACAAAGACTTAGTGGATCCAGGTTTGCGTCTCATCCTTCGGGGGGAGCGGTTGGGGGAGCACCCGGAGCACAGAAACCGTAGTTTCAGCGGATCGGAGGACGGAGGGAGCGACCTGAGCCCCTGTTCATCCAGTTGGGAGTAGAGCCCGAGCATCATTTGATCCGAGACCATTCTTTGGAAGCGCCGGAAGATAAAGTTTTCCGGCTTGGTCACGGTGGCGGGCTGGTTGCGCCCCCGCGATTCAGCAATGTCATCGGCGCTTGGTTGCCGATCGCCCCATGTGGGCGTTCCTCATTATAGTATCCAGGCCAATCCTCCATCTTTGCACGCGCATCTTCAAGGGTGAGCAACCAATGAGCGTTCAGGCACCCCGCCCGGAAGCGGCCATTAAAGGCCTCAATGAACGCATTATCCGTTGGCCCTCCCGGTCGGCTGAAGTCCAGGGTGACGCCGTTGGTGTACACCCATGGATCGAGATCGCGCGAGACGAACTCCGATCCCTGATCCACGCGATAGAGCCGGACGGCCAGCGTGATGTTGATGGTGGCAGAGATGGAGCCTTATTCGATGAGTGCCCCGAGAATGTTGGTGTAATCATCGCTCCATGCATGCACACCATTGTCCCGCGCAGGCCGCCATCTTGAATCGTGAGTGAAGGGAGCCAGTGCCGTAGAGGACTTTGAAATCAACATAACCATCGAAGGGGCCGCTACTGTCGAAGGAGTTCCTTCCGGCGGGCGATATTCCTGCATCAGCGCGGTGGCACCGATCGCCGCGGCTGTGGCCGCGGCTGCCGGTTCGAGCCTGAGATTGCGATTGGTAAGATGCAGCATGAGAATGCCATCCGCCTTGAGCGCGCGGAAGTAGGTCTGCAGTGCTTGCGTCGTCAAGAGGTGGGTGGGGATATTGTCGGCGGAAAATGCGTCCACCTGGATAAGGTCATAGGAATGCGCTGGTTCACGAGCAATCGTCAGGCGCGCGTCGCCGAGCAACACATCCACATTGCCTCTTGCACATTGGTCCAAATACGTGAAATAGCGTGGATCGCGCGCGAGTTTCTCAACCTCCGGATCAATTTCGAAATACCGTAAGCGGCTTCCTGCGCGCGTATAAGTGGCGAGCGCCCCGGTTCCAAGCCCGACAACGCCGACATTGGCGTGAGGGTTCGCATTCATGATTTGCGCTAGGCCTTGGCCGAGCGGCGTCGGCGGCGCGTAGTAGAGCGTGGGCTGACAGCGAAAGGCGGCCGCCTGCGGCTGTGCGCCGTGAATCGTCGTGCCGTGGAAAAGAATATGCAGATTTCCGCCGAGTGCGGTCTCTGACCCGAGGGTCACCCGCGAGACGCCAAAGAAGCTGCGAACAGACATTAGATTTGCGCGCTTGTCGGGCGGTACCAATATAGCCTGTCCACACAAGGCGCCAATTACCAGTGTAAAGAGAAGCGCACTTTGCCGCACAAACACAGCTGCGGACGCGCCCGCTAACGCAAGAATCATGGGAACTAGCGCGCTGTTTGGGTCAATGGGCAACAACGCGAGTGCAAACGCCGACCCGACACCGACGACTGCGAACGAGAACATTCGCCACCCGAGTTCGGCGTCTCGCCACGGGCGGGCAAGGCCGCACAACACCAAAACGATGGGAAATTCCGCCACGCTAGAGAATAACACGGGCGCCAATAGCGCATTGAATATGCCACCCACAACACCGCCAAGAGCTATC
>DATLVC010000422.1:0-6602 GCA_035577685.1 Micropepsaceae bacterium
TGATTCCTTTGAACAATTCGTGGCTTTCCCGCAGGACGGGATCGACAACCGCGCCTTTCTTGCCAAAGGCAAGCTGATGATGCCGGTTTTCGCGATAGGCGGCGAAAAGTCCTATGGCGCGAACATGGAAATCGAACTCAAATTTGTGGCAGCCAATGTCAAAGGCGGCGTCGTGCCGGCCTCGGGACATTGGATCATGGAAGAGAATCCGTCCGCCACCACCAAACTGGTGATGGATTTTCTCAACCGATAGGGGACGCTCCAGGGGCGACGAATAGATCGCGCCGGAGCAGAGCGTACGGCCGAGAGCCCAAAAGGGCCGCGGCTAAAAAAACGGGAAGCGTTACGATGAACTCTCTGTCGCGTGTCGCGCGCGCGAGCGGCTATGCTGCGCTTGCGATTTTTCTTGCCGGATGCCATTCGCCCATCATGAAGGATCGTTGGGCATCCGAAAGCGGGGCGAGGTCCATGCCGATGACGGACGTCAGGTCTATGGTCGCTGCGGCCGACAGAGCATGACATTCGATGCGCTCACGCTGTTCGGCGTGGTGTCGCTGTCTGTCATGCTCGTCTGCTATGGGCTGGAGCGCCGAAGCCCGTGGTTCACCTTCGGGATGGGGGCATCGTGCCTTGCCGCGTCGCTATACGCGTTTTTGCAGGGCGCTTGGCCGTTTGGCGTGCTGGAATTTATATGGGGCGGCATCGCGTTCAGCCGCTGGTGGCGCGACCGCGCGTCCGCCCTCTGAAGCGCGCCAAGCCCTCTGTTCTCAGTGTGGGCGCGGAAGTGCCAGGGCATCCTTGAGGCGCACCAGATGCTGGCCGCCGCCGCTGTCCCGGATTTCGAGCGTCAGCAGACCTGCAAAATTTCCGTCCGCGCGCAATTGCCGGGGATGTTCGATAATGTGGTCCACCCCATCCAGCGCAATGTCGATCACATCGTCCTTTTCGTCATAGGAGATGCCGAGAAACGGCAACCATTCTGCCTCGATCTGGTCGCCAAGCTCGAGCGAGGCCACTTCGATCTCTGCCTTATTGGCCTGCAACACATCGGACAGGCGCTCGCAATAGCGGGCCCAATCGGCTTTGTCGATTGCCTGCGCCATGTCTCACCTCGCGTTTCGGTTTTTCCCCAAAGGAAAACCGGCGGCGGGGCAGATCGTTCCGCTGCAGCCGTGCGCCGGCGAAATTAAACCGGTGCAAACTCCCCGTTGGACCGGAGCATGGAAAGCTCGCCGGAGCGGATATCGAAGGTCGCGCCGTGCAGCAGAAGCTGCTCGTCCGAAACACGCTCCCGGATCCAGGGAAAGGTCATCAGATTGGCCAGCGACAGCTTCACCGCTTCCAACTCGCACGCGGTCTGAGCATCCACCGGTGCTTCCGCGAGCGCGCGCTCCATGGCGTCCTGGGCATTGCGCATCCACGGCTCCAGGAATTCGCCGACCGGATAGGGCAGGCCTTTCAGCAGCGCGGTGATGCCGCCGCACATCGCATGCCCCATCACGATCAGATGTTTCACCTGCAAGACGCGCACGCCGAATTCCAGCGCGGAGCTGGTCGCGTGCGAGGCCCCGTCCGGTGCATAGGGCGGCACCAGATTCGCAACGTTGCGGATGATGAACAATTCACCCGGGCCGGCCCCGAAAATCATCGCCGGATCGACCCGGCTGTCCGAGCAGGCCACCACAATGGCGTGTGGCGCCTGGCCGTCGCGGGATAGCCGTTCATAAATTTCGCGACGCTCCGGCCATTCTCGGCTCCGAAAACGCCGGTACCCTTCAATCAAGAGATCCATGGAATCCTATCGCAATCCGCTGCGGCCCGTGAGGGCATGATAGAGCAGCAGCACCACGATAGCGCCTATGATCGCGACGAACATGGAATAGAGGTTGAAACCGGTTATTCCGTAGCCACCAATGCTGGTGAAAATGAAGCCCCCTACACAGGCACCGACGATGCCCAGCGCGACGTTCAGGACGCAGCCCTCGCCCCGGCGGTTGACCACGCGGCTGCCCACAAATCCGGTGATCAGCCCGAACAAAATCCAGCCAACAAGTGACATCATCTGCATCCCGCACTGCGAAAGCTACAAAAGATGGTGATTGCCAAGCCCCAGCACAAGCCGTGCGGGAACGGCGCGATCTATGATACGTTAGATTCGTATAAGGAGGAGGGGCAACTCCTCCGAAAGGACATTCCCATGAAGGGTAAAGCGGCTTTGGCCGGGATGGTGATGGGAGCGATGCTCGCCACGCCGGTTTTGGCTGCGGCAGACAATGCCTGCCTGCAGCATAATCGCATCTGGAGCTGGCGCGCGGTTGACGACAACACGGTTGTCGTGACCGACCGCAACTCTAACCGCTATACGGTTCATATGAATCCGGGATGCACCGGACTGACATATGGGGGCGCAACGCTCGTATTTCGCACGTGGCAGAATCTCGGCTGCGTGGATCGCGGCGACATCATCGGCATAACGGCGCCGGGGTTGGGTTTCATAACCTGCTCGATCGCCGGAATCCAAGGCGGCGCATCGTAGTCGGGTGCCTGACCGTTGATGCATTTGCGAAACATGGGATCGTGACAATGACAAAGACGATGATAGTCGGTCTGCTTTTGGGTGTGAGCTTGGCTTCGCCCGTGATGGCAGCCGAAAGCGCGTGTCTGCAGGGCAACCGCGTTTGGGGTTGGCAGGCGCTCGACGACAAGACGCTTGTGGTCACCGACCGGAACTACAAGCGCTATACGGTGAAGCTGACCGGTGGCTGCATCGGCTTGGACAAATATGCTTCCGCGCCGCTGGAGATCCGCACACGGACGAGTCTCGGTTGCGTGGGGCAGGGCGACCGGGTGGCATTCCAAGCGCCCGGCCTGGGCCCGCTCAGCTGCACGGTGACGGAAGTCACGGATGCCCCGGCGGCGGCCCCCGCTGCAGGTCATTGAGCCTCAGAAACAACGGCGCCGCTCGGAAGGGAACGTCATGAAGCAAAAAATCCTCGTGCGTTCCGCTGCGGCGCTCCTTGGCGCGTTGACCCTATCGGCGGCCGCGCCGCCGCCTCCCGCCGGACACGACGAACGGGCTTGTCTGCAAAACAACCGCATCTGGAGCTGGCGTGTGATCAATGAACGGACGCTGGTGGTGTCAGACATCCACTACACCCCGTTTTTGGTCCGTCTCACGGGCGGCTGCGTGGGGCTGAACAATGCCATCATGCGGGTGGCCTTCGTGACCAAGACCAATCTGGGCTGTCTGGAACATGGCGACAGCATCAGCTTCCGGGCGCCCGCGCTCGGCCGGATGAGCTGTTTCGTGACCGAGGTAGAGCCGTTCAGGCCCGGTATCGACGATGCGAAGCCCGCCAAAGACGACCACCGCGATCAAGGCTGAATCAGCGCCTCCTTCGGCATCCGCCGCTCTCCAACGCTGACGCCACGGGTGTTGAGGACCGGCGCATGGGCCAGTGCATGCGCCGAGCCTTCGTCGTTCAGCGCCCCCAGCGCAATCAGCACCGAGGCAATCGCCGTTTCCGACGCACGGCCCGCGCCATCGTCAATCTTCAACGCAACACCGAGCCCGAGCGTGGGCACGATGGCGACGTAAACGCCCTCCGCGCCGGTCTTGACCGCAATGCCGGGCGCCTGGCGCATCAGCACCGTGCAGGGCCGCCCGGTGCCGGCAACAAGCTCCGGATTGGCTGTCATGGCG
Source organism: Micropepsaceae bacterium (assembly GCA_035577685.1). Lineage (GTDB taxonomy): Bacteria > Pseudomonadota > Alphaproteobacteria > Micropepsales > Micropepsaceae > CAIYRG01. The sequence continues at coordinate 3,704 of DATLVC010000422.1, forward strand.
GAAAGAATGCGGGTGCAAATCGCGCCCCGTTCCAGCGGCAAGCCGCTCGGATCGGCGAAAGCCGCCATGGCACGGGCCAGCGCGGCCAGCGGCAGGGCGAAATTGGGCACCGTGCAGCCGTCGATGCCGCGCGGCAGTTCCCCGGAGAGCCCGGCCATCTCCTTCAGGGTCCGCTCGACCATCTGCTGCACGGGGTGCTCATAGTCCTGATAGCCGGCCACAGGCTGCTTCAAGCCGCGTGCCAGCGTCATGAAGCCCGTATGCTTGCCCGAGCAATTGTTGTGCAGCGGCGTCCATCTCTCGCCCGACACGATCATGGCGGTGGCAGTCGGTTCGTGCATCGGACGGTGGGGCCCGCAGGCCAGATCGGCGACGGAGCAGCCGATGCGGCTCTGCCAGGCGGCGATCCGCGCCGTGTGTTGCGGCTCCCCGGAATGCGACGCACAGGCCAGCGCCAATTCCTCGTCCGAAAGCCCGAACGCGTCCGCCGCCCCCGATTCCAGCAGCGGCACCGCCTGGATCGGTTTGAGCGCGGAACGGGGAAAGATCGGCCGCTCCACATCGCCGACGGCAAGCCTGAGCCGCCCCTTCGCATCCGAAACCGCAACCGCGCCACGATGGATGCTTTCCACCAGGGGGCCGCGCGTGACTTCGACGAGGATGGGATTGGTCATGGAAACACGCCTATTCGATACGACACTGTTTGTCATCCCGAACGGACGCGCTAGCGTCCGGCGGGGATGACGGAATCAAAGCGATGCGTGGTTATTTCGCCGTCGGCACGGACGGCCTCTCGAAGCCGATGAATCTCGGCAATCTGCTGCGCATCGCCCATGCTTTCGGGGGAAGTTTCTTCTTCACCGTGGCGGGCCGCGTGAAGCTCGCCGATGCCATGTCCGATACCTCCGATGCGGCGGGGCATATGCCGCTCTATCAATATGCCTCGGCCGAGGATCTGCGCCTGCCGCAGGGCTGCGAGCTTGTGGGCGTGGAGATCACCGAGGACGCCGTCGACCTGCCAAGCTTCCGGCACCCGTTGCGGGCCGCCTATGTGTTCGGCTCGGAGCGGCTGTCGCTGTCCGATGCCATGCTCGCGCGCTGCCGTCATGTGGTGAAGATTCCGACCCGCTTCTCCATTAATGTCGGCATGGCGGGCGCGATTGTGCTGTACGACCGGATGCTGACGCTCGGCCAGTTCGCCCAGCGGCCGTTGCGTGCAGGAGGCCCGACCGCGGCCGAAATTCCGCCGCCGGTCAATTGGGGAAAACCCATTATGCGCAAGCGAAGCGGCAATCCGGGCTAGCGCTTCAACATTTGGCCCAAATCATGCTCTAAGACCGTCGCCTGCGAAGCTGAGAGAGTTTGCGATGGATTTGAGATTTTTCGCGCCTGCGTTCCTGATCGCGGCCATTGCCTCTGGCGCGGCCATGGCCGCGGAGGAAAAACCGGCGCTTCTGGGCTCGTTTCGCGATTGGCACGTCTACCAGACGGGCAAGGGGGCGAACCGGCTCTGCTATGCGCTGTCGCAGCCCAAGGACACCAGCCCCAAGGACGCCAAGCGCGATTCGCCGTTCTTCCTGATCTCCACCTGGCCGGGCCGCAAAGTGCGCAACGAGCCCTCCGTGGTGCCCGGCTATCAATACAAGGACGGTGCCAAGACCGATGTGCAGGTCGGCTCGGACAAGTTCAGCTTCTTCACCAAGAATGACGGCTCGGCCGGCGGTGCCTGGATGGAAGATGCCAAGGACGAAAAACGGCTGATCGACTCGATGAAGAAGGGCGCGGATATGAGCGTCACCGGCATCTCGTCGCGGGGCACAATGACCCACGACAATTATTCGCTGGCCGGTATTTCGGCCGCGCTCGACAAGCTCGATTCGAGCTGCAAGTGAGCGTCACGCATACTATCTACCATTGTCATGGCCGGCTTGACCGGCCATCCAGCGGGCGCGTGTCCACGCGCCCAATGCGTGTATGATCATCTGGATGGCCCGCCTTTGCGGGCCATGACACGAAGGGTTTGAATGACGCAGCTTCCCCTTATTGGTCTGTCCGTTGCCGAGCTGACGGCTGCGCTGGAGGCGACCGGCTTGGAGCCGAAGCCCGCCCGCATGCGCGCGCGCCAATTGTGGAACTGGATCTATGTCCATGGCGCGCGCGACTTCGCCGCCATGACCAATCTCGCAAAGGATTTCCGCACCGCCTGTGCCGCGAATTTCAGCCTGGCGCGGCCCGAGATCGTCACCGAGCAGATTTCCGAAGACGGCACCCGCAAATGGTTGCTGCGCACCGGCCCCGGCATCGAATTCGAGACCGTCTACATCCCGGAAGAAGACCGCGGCACGCTATGCGTCTCCTCCCAGGTGGGTTGCACCTTGACCTGCCGCTTCTGTCACACCGGCACGCAGAAGCTGGTCCGCAATCTGACGCCCTATGAGATTGTCGGGCAGTTGATGGTGGCCCGCGATGCGCTGGGCGATTGGCCATCGACGAAAGAGAACCGGAAAATCACCAATGTGGTGATGATGGGCATGGGCGAGCCGCTCTACAATTTTGAGAACGTCAAGGCGGCACTTGCCATCGTGGCCGATGGCGACGGGCTCGCGCTTTCCAAACGCCGCATCACGCTTTCGACCGCCGGCGTGGTGCCGATGATCGAACGCGCCGGCAACGAGATCGGCTCGTCGCTGGCGATTTCGCTGCATGCGGTGCGTGACGAAATCCGCGACGTGATTGTGCCGCTGAACAAGAAATATCCCATCGCCGAATTGATGGCGGCCTGCCGCGCCTATCCGGGCGCCTCGAATGCACGCCGTATCACTTTCGAATATGTCATGCTGAAAGGCGTGAACGATTCCCCCGCCGATGCGCGCGCGCTGGTGAAGCTGCTCTCCGGCAT
>DATLVC010000423.1:0-2711 GCA_035577685.1 Micropepsaceae bacterium
TGTTCTGGCCTTTTGAATCCCTTCATGTTTCTGAGTTCGATAGGTGTTCACGTACCAACTCTTACGCATGCCTCCTGTGCTTATGAATTGATCAGTAAGGCGCCTCACCACGTACCAGTTTACAAGCTTGCGACTGCGTACTCGTTGTTGTGCAAAGCGGATAAATTCCTCATTGTGCGCATCCGAGTGATCGGTGCGCCAATGTTCGTAGAATTCCCGTAAGCGCCTGATACGATTTTTCTCTGTCGCGTTATCGATGTGGATAGCTAAATCGAACAGGTCGGCGACAAGCGGGAGCCCGCAACACCACTTCGAAAATCCTGCCCCAAGAATCAAAGTGCATCGGGGCCTATCAATTGCCACCTACAGCGACCCCGGTTGTATATATTCACGTTGGTGAACGGGACTAGCGGCGTTTTTCTTCGAAAAATCAACTCGTGAAGCGCACGCTGTCTCAATGCGCCGAAGCCGTCTTGAATTTCGCCTGCCATTTCGCCGCATAGGCTGCGCGCGGCACCTCGTCACCGCGCAGATAGACTTTATTGATTTTGCGCGTGTTAGAGATGCTGTCGAGCGGGTTCGCATCCAGCACGATAAAATCCGCGTTGCGGCCGGGCGCCACGAGGCCGGTGTTGAAATGGCCCGCCGCCGCGCCGTCGCTGGTCGCCGCCTTGATCGCCTCGTTCGGCGTCATGCCCATTGCGACCATGCTTTCAAGATCGAGATGGTTCTGAAACGCCATGAGATGCCGCGTCTGGCCGGTATCGGTGCCGCCCACTACTTTCATGCCGGCGGCCCGCAGCAGCATCATGTTCTTCCCGTCCGCTGCGAAGGCGGCTTTCGCACGCGTCACCTGCTCCGGCGTCATTTTCTTCAATGGCGCGCCCCAATATTGTTCGATGTTAGCAGGTGAATAGAGGGCCTTCAGCAGCGGGTCATCGAGCCACACGGGACGGCGGGGGCCGCCTTGGACATTCATCCAGGCAGTGATAAGGGCAGGGGTCACCCACATGTTAGGCCGGTCGCCACGCGCAATACGGTCCTTCACCATCGCGATAATTTCCGCGTCGACGACATCGCCGCCGCGCACGGGAACATGCAGCCAGCCCTCCATGCCGCCCTTTATCATGAGCTTGGCGTCGGCGAGTTTGACGTTGTGGACCGCCACGGGAACGTTGAACTTGTGCGCCTCGTCCAATATGGCGCCGTACAAGGCGGGGGTCAGCGTTTTCTTCGTGCCTTCCCTGTCGTCCACCCAGATCTTGATGAACTCAGGCTTCATCAGCACGTAATCGCGCACTGCCGCACGCGCTTCCTCCGGCGTCGTAACGGGATAGGAAACATCGACCCGCGAAGGATCGCCTTGCGCGCCCGAACCCGGCCAGGCCATGCCGGTGCCGGCGGTCTTATACAAGGCCGCGCCGGGGATGGTTTCATTGCGAACCTTAAGCGGCACCTCGCCCCATTTGGTGCGCCCGCCATGCATGTCCGAGCGCTCGACAAGATCGCCAATTCCAATAATCGCGCCGACGCCGACAAAGGCGAACCGCTGCAAATGATCGATCAGATTGTCGCGGGTGAAGCTCTCCTTCGACATCGTGCCCTCGGCGAGATTCTGGAAACCCAGATGGCCGTGCATATCAACCAGAGTTGGCATCACCGTCTTGCCGGTGAGATCGACGCGGGTGGCGCCCGCAGGGAGGGGTATCTCGCCCTTGCGGCCGATTCGGGTGAACTGCGTGCCGGTGACGAGGAAAGCGGAATTCTCGATTGGAGCGGAGCCGTCGCCGGGAATGAGCCGGGCGCCTTCATACAAAGTCACGCGCCCCGCCTGGGTCTGCGCGCCAGACGCGCCGGGCACCGAGACGAGGGCCGCAGCGAGCACCAGAAGGCGAGAAGCAAAGCGTGTCATCAACGACATGGCAGTCTCCCTATTTGCCCGGGCGATCGGGACCCTGGGACAGCATCTTCAGCCGGTAAAGCCCTTTGCGCGCCGTGATGTAGAGCGTCTTCTTGTCGGGGCCGGAAAAGGCCACATTCGAAGGCTGGCGCGGCACTTTGATGGTGCCGAGATATTTGCCGGCCTTGTCGAACACCTGGATGCCGGTGAGGCTGGTGACATAAAGCCGCCCGTCGCGGTCCATGCCCATGCCGTCGCCGAAGCCTTCTTCGCCCGGCTTGATGTCGTGCAGGGTCGCGAAGTCGCGCTTGTTCTTCACCGTTCCGTCGGCCTGAACGTCGTAACGGGAGACGACCGTGCCGATCGTATTGTCGACATAAAGCGTGCGGCCGTCGGGCGAAAGCGTGATCCCGTTTGGACGCGGGACCGAATCGTCGATCGCGATCGGCTGCTTTCCGCCTGGCGGGATGTAATAGACATAGACTTTCAACCCCGGCACGACGGGCCGTGGTCCGGGATCGGTGAAATAGATGCCGCCTTTGGCATCGACGATCAGATCGTTGGGCTGAAACAGCCGGAAGCCCGGAGTGAGGCTCATATAGCCGCCGTGAACCTTATCCAGCTTGCTGAGGCGTGGTCCGTCGCCTTCGGCCCACACCATCTCACCCTCGCGCGTCAGTGCAATGCCGTTCGAACGATGGGTATCGAAACGCTCGACGGTGAGTTTGTCGTTCGCGTCGAGATGGTAGGTCAGACTGGCGTCCGTATCTGAGAAATAAACACTGCCATCGGGAACGCCCAGTGGCCCTTC
>DATLVC010000424.1:0-19492 GCA_035577685.1 Micropepsaceae bacterium
CGTAAGGCATCGGTTCGCCCGCGCGGATTCGTGCAAGCTCGTGGATAATCGTGCTGTTGGTTTTTTCTTTTGAACGATTCGGCTGGGCCCGGGCGGGAGTGAGGATCCCTCGTCTCAGTCCGGTGCGCGCCGCAAGGTAGATGCAGCTCAAGGCTCCCCCAGCGGCTGCAATGTGAGCTAGGAGCCAGGCGTCCCTCTGTGGCGGCAATAGCAACATCGCAGCCGCGATCAATTTTGCATCGCCGCCGCCGATAATGTCGAAGCGGGCCAATTGGCCGAGCGCGACGAGCAGGCAGGCCGCGATCAGGAGGCTGGCCCATATAAGATGCGGCGTTGAAATCAGACGCAGCGCAATGCCGGTGCCGAGAACGAAGATGACAATCTCGTTATAGATGAGCCGTTCTCTGACGTCTGAAACGCATGCAGCGACGAGGCCGGAAAAGCCCATGAGCAAGATTATTGTGGAAATCGGAATGGCGTTCATGGCGTACGGGTTATTCGTTGATCATGGCAACGGAGGAGAAGTCGGCGCCCGCCCACACCACTTCAAAGAGCTGTGGGGGAGGGGACCTTCGCAGGTGAAGAAGCGAGGCGGGCGCGCGCTCGTTTGCTCTTAGGGAGCGGCAACCTTCCCGCCGATATAGTTGAACAAGCCATTCAGGTTGGTGCCGACAAGGGTGATGCCTACGATGATCGCAATTGCGACGAGGGAGGCGATGAGCCCGTATTCGATCGCGGTGACACCTTTTTCGGAATCGATGCACAAACAATGTGCGATGTTTTTGGACAAGTTACGCATGAATGAAAGCTCCTTGAGTTGGGTACGAAACGTCGTGACGTTTGGCTTGGAAGTTGTCGCTCAAGTGCCGCCCTCAGGTGTTGACTTTCATCAATATGAATTTTGCGCAGTCTGCTTTCATGCGCCCGTCTAATCCAAAGATGCCGCGGTGCACGAAAAAGCGGCGCGCGCGTGCGGACGATGCGTAGCGAAAATCACGTACGTAAAAGGAGAATGGAACCTTATGACCGACGCCAAATCCCGATTCGGACGAACTGTGCGCGCGCTGTTTCTGATATCCGCATCGATTGCCCTTGCCGATTGCGCGGTGGCGAGTACGCCTGCGAAGGAAGCGGCGGAAAAATCCGCGCAAGATGTGGTTGTGCGCGAACAGCTACTGCCGGTCTTGCGTCTGGCACGCGCGGCGCGCGATGCCGGCGATCTCAGCTCGGCCGTCAATCTTTATCGCACCGCGCTCAATGGACAGCCTGACGATGCGGCGCTGACCGTGGAATTTGCCGATACGCTGCAGGATGCGGGCGCCTTTGATGAGGCCATCAACGCTTACAACAAAGCCAACGGGAAAATGCCCCGGCTCGACGGGCTGCTCGGTTTGGCGCGTGTTCATCTGGCGCTCGGTCAAGCCGACAAGGCGCTTGGCTTCGCCGAACAGGCAAGGGCGCTTGCGCCCACGGAATCCCGGGTCTTGATCACGCGCGGCGTTGCGCTCGACATGCTCGGCCGTCACCCCGAAGCTCAAGGTTCCTACCGCGCAGTGCTTGAAGTGCAACCCCGCAGCGTTGCGGCGCGCAACGATCTCGCTTTGTCGCTCGCGCTCGCGGGTCAATATCCCGAAGCGCTCGATATTCTGACGCCCATGGCGAAATCCACGACGGCGCCTCCCCGCGTGCGTCAGAATCTCGCTTTGGTTTACGGCCTTATGGGCAACAAGGCACGCGCGACCGAACTGAGCCGTGTGGATTTGGACAAGGAAGCAACCGAGGCCAATCTTCGCTTTTTTGATTATGCGCGAAGCGAAATGCCGTAATAGGCTGCGCGCGAAAGCTCAATGTGACGGCGGATAACACGCTGTCGCGGTGAGCGCGGTGCTGTTCGATGTGCCGTAAGGGGCTCCCCCAATCCAGGGTATCGTGAACTGGAACGTGTAAGTCGCGGCGACGCGCGCCCCGCACGCCGCCGTGCTGGGTGTGAACGCCGTGGTATCCACATTAAGGCCGTATGCCTGCGTCACCGCGTAGCTCTGCGTGGCTGTGACGGTGCCGCAGGTGACCGTATCGACGGCCGCGCAGCGCGCCGCCGCTTCGGCCGCGCGATTGAGCGTCGTGTAGGTCCAGATCAGGCGGCCCGTATCCATGATGCCCAGAACAAAAAGCAGCAAAACCGGCAGGATGAAAGCATATTCCACTGTTACCGATCCCCGTCGGGTCCAAAAAGCGTGTGCCCAACCAGCGCGAGGCATTAGGGCACCCTGAGAGTGGAGACGCCGGTGAGGACCTGCGGATCGGCGAATCCCGCGAACGCCAGAATTTTGCTATGCGTCAGCGAGGCGTTCACCCGCACATAATTGCCTTGAGCGTCACCGTTTGGACAGACCGTGGTGCAATTGCCTACGGTAATCCCGGTAGCGCCCGGACAGCCGCAGAAGGATGTGGGCGCAGGCGTTGCCGTTATTCCGGTGGTGCCGGTGGCGGTTACGACCGCGTTCTGAATGCCGGTGAGGTCCGCGGGATGCTGCGAGGCATAAAGCGCCCCTGCTTCAGCGGCATCTTTGACTTGCATGGCCTCGAAGCCAGCCATGCCGACTTCCGTCAGCCCGGTAATCAAAACAAGCAGAACCGGTATCGCCAGCCCGAACTCCAACGCCGCTATGCCGCGCTGATCGCCGCAAAGATAACTGCCTATGGAATTGATCCTCATTGCCGTCTACTCCGCGAGATAGGGGTTTCCGCTTCCCAATGGCTGTACGCCGGTTCCCGCACAGTTGTTGTCGAGATTGACGTTGTTCGAAACGCGGATCAGGCGCCCGATCACTTGGGTACAACCACCGGACGTTGTGGATCCATTGTTCTGGAAATTGATCGTCTGACTTGGAAAATAGACCACGCCCTTGATGTTCAGGACAGAATTGTTGGAGAAGGTCTGGGTTACGCCGACGCTTCCGGTGCGGGTTCCGAAAAAGGCCATGCCGGCATAGGGCCCGGTTGAAGGCGCCGTGATGTTGATCCGGACATTGTTGGAAAATTGGATTGCATAGTTGCCGTTGACGATGATGGTGACGCCGCCCGTCCCGTTCAGTATCGCGTTGTTTCCAACGGAGAGCTGCTGATCGATGTAGTAGAAGCCGGGTGCGAGATTGACCGTCACGTTGTTGCCGTAATTCCATCCCGTGCAGAAATGGCCGGGCGTCAGGCTGATGGTGCCGCCACCCGACGCTGGTTGTGCCGTGCAAGAAGGAATGGTCTGAAGGTCCATGTCGACATAGGGATCAGGAATCGCCGCCGCGTGGTTCTGCAACGGCGTGCCGTTGAGGTCCGCATTGTTGGACAGGGACCAATTGCCGACGACGGAGACCGGTCCATTGACAGCACCATTGTTGCTGATTCTGAGCGATGAGTTGCTGTTTGAATTCGATGCGACCCCGCAGGATGGGTTGCTGACGACGCCATTGTTGGAAATGTCGAATGCGTCGGCCGCAGTGGGATCGAGCGCGAGGAGGCAATAACGCCAGTCTTTGCCGACAAGCGCCACGGCGCGTGCGCCAACGTCGAAGGTTCCCGAACGAAAGAGCGACATCATATAAAGCGTCTGCGGCTGATCTACGATGACTTCAACCGCCTGGTTGTTTCCGGTATTCGGACCCATGACGGGCGGATTGTTGACGGTTACCGTCACGCCATCCACGCCGTGGACAAAGGTGCCCTCGGCGGCAATGGCGCGGGCCTCCACATTCAAATCCGAAGGGTAGCCGTCACTCAGCGCAGTGCTAGCAGAAAGCGCCGCAGCATCGGCCACCATTTGCATCTGGCGATGTTTGTAGAGGAGGAAGACGATTTCGCTGCCGAGTGCGGCCATGCCGATGATGGCGATCATCATCAGACCGATATGCACCGCAACGCTGCCGCGCCGCGCGCGCGCGAGCCAGAGGCCTTTCCGGGTTTCCCGGGTTCGCATGTGCTATTCCACCAAAGTGCTGTTGGAGGCGCCGATTGGTACGACGCCGAAAGGGCAATTGCTCTGGAATCGAGAGCCCCCTACGAACTGGATTTCACCGGCGATCAATTGGGTGCACCCCGACGGATTGGTGATGCCATTCGAGAACGAGACTTTCTGGGAGGGAAAATAGAGCGCGCCGGTGATGTTGATCAGCGCGCCGCCCCCGAAATCGATGAGGTTGGTGATGGGCGCTCGCCGGTCCCCGAAAAAGATGATTCCCGCCGTTGCGCCGCTGCTGGGCGCGCTCAGCGTTACGATTGCACCGTTGCCGATGGAAGCGGTTGCGTAACCTGCCCCCGTGCTGCTGGTCAGCACGATGGTGACACCCGTACCGGTGAGCTTGACGGAACCGCCGACGCTGAGCGTCCCCCTATCAACGAAATAGACGCCCGGCTGCATCGTCACAATTGCATCATTGGTGAAGGCAAGTCCCTTGCAATACACGCCGTTGCTCGGACTGAGAGTCCAGGTGCCATGGCCATAGGATTTGTTGTTCGTGAAGCCGGCGCCGCAGCCGGAAAACGCTGGCATCGCCACCCCGGCATAAGGATCGGCGACCGGGGGTTGGTAGGCCTTGACGCCATTGGTTGCGTTGATCGAAGCTCCATTGGTCACGGAGGTGCCGCCGCTGGTGGAAACCGAATCCGCGTTGATGACCGCCGCTCCGCTCATTGAAAGAGATGTCGAGCCTGTGGAATCGACCGCGAGGGAACATTGGGCCAGCGTGACCACTGCGCCGTTGCTTACCGTCACGCCTGGGTTTCGGCTCGCGACAAGCTGCAGCACGCAGCCGCTGCCGGTGCCTGCCTTTGCCACGGCGCGGGCGGCGACGTCGAAAATTCCGGAACGAAAAAGCGACGTCATATAAAGCGTCTGCGGTTGGTCCACGATGACTTCGACGGCCTGGTTGTTTCCCGCATTCGATCCCGTGAGGGGCGGGTTGTTGACCGTCACCGTCGCGCCGTCCACGCTGTGGATGAAACCGTCCTCGGCGGCGATGGCGCGAGCCTCCACATTCAAATCCGAAGGGTAGCCGTCGCTCAGCGCAGTGCTGGCAGAAAGCGCTGCAGCGTCGGCCACCATTTGCATCTGGCGATGCTTGTACAGAAGGAAGACGATTTCGCTGCCGAGTGCGGCCATGCCAATGATTGCAATCATCATCAAGCCGATATGCACCGCAACGCTACCGCGTCGCGCGCGCCACAGCCAGAGGCCTTTCCGGGTTTCCTGCGCTCGCATGGCTATTCGACCAGAGGATTTGCGTCGATGGCGATAGGGGCGCGGCCGCGATTGCCGGGGAATTGAAAGCCGCCGACCCACGCGCGCGGGAAGAGTCGTCCCGTTCGCGCCATATAGGCCCAATAGGCCGGGTAGGTCTCTGACAGCACTTTCTCTTCGTAGTGCATACGAGGAAATTGCGCAGCGACACTGGCAGCAAAGATCAGGAATGCCCAGGGTTGCTGAAATTGCCACATGATGCCAAAGACCGCGACCTGTTCGGCGATGTAAAGCGGATGGCGCACGAAGCGGTACGGTCCCGTCGTCACCAATCCGCGCGCTTGCGGAAGGATGCTGAAGGAACGGCCCAGGACCGACGCGAAATAGATCGAACCCGCCAAGCCGATAACGGTGACGGCCGTTGAAACCGCCAAGACGGCGATGCCGTTCTGAACCTGTGGCAAGGTTAGAAACAATAGTTGAAGATTCGCGCCGACGATTGCTGCTGCGCGCGGCAGCGCGCCTTTGGCCCGGTTCTGCGGCAATCGTCGGAGGGCGAACAGCGACACCACCAGGCTCAGAAATAGGATGGTAGCGATTTCATACAGCACGTTGAGCACGAGCACTGCGCTAAAGGATTGGCGCAGGCTGGCGAATTCCGAAGCGAGGTTAGGCACGAACTCGGCAATCCAAACGAAATACAGAACGACGAGCGGCATCGTCGCGGCGAAATCTTGGAATTTCCGGAATTTCGGCACGGGTCAAATCCTCATGACGCTCGATTGCGAAACCACTGCGCGGGTGATGCGGGTATTGAACGGGCGATTGGCGTTTGACGTGTTGACAAATCTCAATTCGGGCCGCGGCGCACGCCTCCGATGCACCCTTCGTCCGCCGAGAAAAGGCAATTGGACCTGGGTGAATTTGCCCTGTACGGTTGTGGGCTAAGAGATGCACCTGGGAGGGTCAGATGTCGCTATTCGTTGCGCGGGCAATCGCCGGTGTCGTGTTCGCGGCCGGGATGGGGGCCGCCATTCCGGTGAGGGCCGACGCTCTGCTGGAACAGGGGCCGGAATATCGCTACCAGCTCGATTTCCACGTGCCGGATGCGGCACTCCAGAAAATGTTGCCGCCGGGCTGGGTGTCTGCTGCCGCGACCGCCGGCCCGGCCAAAGATGCCAATCTGCGTCTGATCTTCATCGACCGCATCGCGGTCCTCGGTCCGGACGGCAAACCGCTGGGGCGGGGCAGCGCGCGGATGGTCTATCTCGCCGCGCCTGTAAAGCAGAGTGCGGGCGAAGCCACGGGCCAGATGATCGTCGCCGGGTTGACGGATAACGCCGCTGATGCGCCGGGGCCTTTCGGCGTCTACCAATATGCGCCGTCGGTGAAGATGAGCCGCAGCGTGAGCGCTTCTGCGGGTGCTCCGCTAGCCGAGGAAGATTGGGATTTCATGTCGGCCAATGGCGAGCGCATGCAGGTGCATGTGAAATATGAGCGTGCCGCAGCGGCCAAAGGCGGCGGCGATGTGAAGTTTTTCAATCCCTCCGATCCATCGAAATATCAGATCTTCCGGACCGAGCAGGGTACGGACATCACCCGGAATATGACCACCAATCCGCCCGACCACGTCAAGGAATTCAGCTATCGGGTGACTGGCAGTCGCCTTGCCGGGCTGTTCGACGGCACCGAAAAGGTGCTGAGCTGGGATTCCCAGCCCTGGTATAATCGCAGCGTAATCGCGCCTTAGGGAGGAGCCATAACATGCGCCATTCGAGGTTGCCGCAGATCGGCTTGATCGCCGGCCTTGCCATGTCGTCTCCGGCCCTAGCGCAGGAGGCGGCGAAAACGGGCTTGCCCGACACGATCGCCTGTCCCGACGCGGTGGCGAAGATTGCCACCTGCTATTCCACAAAGCTCGAGAGCGGCGCCTATGTGCTCGCCGCCATGCCGAAGAGATGGAATGGCGATCTCATTGTCTTTGCGCATGGCGGCCCCTCGCTTGAACCGGCGACCGCGGCGAGCAGCAAGGGAGATCTTTCCAAATATGCGGTCGAAATTGTCCGTGGTTTCGGATGGGTGGCATCGAGCTATCGGCGCGAAGGCTACGGCATCCAGATGGCCGCGGCCGATACCGACGATGCACGCAAATTCTTCATCGCCCATATTGCCAAGCCCAAACGCACCCTGATCCATGGCGCCTCTTATGGCGGTCTGGTGGCGGCAAAGCTGGTCGAAACCCAGGCGAAGAATGCCGATGGCAGCCTGAATTATGACGGCGCATTCCTCAACAGCGGCCTCGTCTCCGGTTCGGCGGTGGGTTATGAATTCCGCGCCGATCTGCGCGCCGTCTATCAATATTATTGCAAGAATCTGCCGCGCGCCGGCGAAGCGCAATATCCGTTATGGCTTGGCATCCCGGCCGATTCCAAAATGACGCTGAAGGAGATGGAAGCCCGCGTCGATGAATGCACGGGCGTTTCCAAGCCGGCCGCCGAACGCACCGATCTGCAGAAACAGAATCTCGCCAACATCATCGGCGTCATGGGTTTCCCCGACCGCATGCTTACGCGTCATATGCAGTCGGCGACCTTCATTTTCCGCGATGTGGCGACGCGTGTCACCAATGGGAAAAGCGCGTTCACGAATGTCGGAATCCGCTATCACGGCTCATCGGACGACGCGGCCTTGAACCGCGACGTTGTCCGTTTCGACAAGGACCCCATGGCCCATGCGGCTCTGAAGGCGGACGGCCAGCCCACGGGGGCGCTGCCTATTCCCATGGTGGCGATCCATTCCATCAACGATCCGCAAGTGGTTGTGGAAGTGGAATCGGCCTATCGCGATGTCGTCAGGTCGGCCGGCAATGCCGATCGTTTGGTGCAGGCCTATACGGATGAGAATCAGCACACCGGACAGAGCCCGCCGGAAATCGCGGCGGCCTTGGAAATGCTGATGCAATGGATCGAGATGGGCTACAAGCCCGATGCTCCCGTCATCGCCGAGGCCTGCGAACAATTGCGTACCGGCTTCGAAGGCCCCTGCCGGTATCACCCGGACTTTCAGCCGAAGCCCTATAGCACCAAATATTACACCCGCGACGCGGTGGCGCGCTAAACCGGTTTGGCAGCCACGTTGCGCGCACCCATCTTGCGGCCCATCGCGAGCACGATGAGGCCCGACATCAACATGCACACGCCCATGGCCGCCATGGCGGATGCGTAACCGCCGCTCGATTCCTTGAGCACACCGACGCCGTAAGGCCCGATGAAGCGCCCGAGGCTGCCGATGGTGTTGACGAAACCGACGCCGCCCGCGGCTGCGGTTCCGGCGAGGAACGTCGAGGGTAGGCTGAAAAACGGCCCGTTATAAGCGAGGGTTCCGACCAGCGCGACGGCAAGGGAGAACAGCACCAGGAAATTGGACTGGGCTACCGCGGCAACCATGAGTCCGAATGCGCCGAGCAACAGCGGAATCGCCACATGCCAAATGCGCTCACCCTTGGCATCGCTGCGCCGCGCCCAATAGATCATGATGATCATGGCCGCGATGAAGCAAAGCGCCACCACGAAGCCGGTCTGGAAATTGGAAAAGCCCATATCTTTGACGATCTGCGGCAGCCAAAGCTGGACGCCGTAGAGCCCGACCTGGTTGCCCAAAAGCACGAGCCCCAGCGCGATGACACGCGCGTCGGTCAGCGCGGGCCAGAAATCGTGGTGCTCGCTGGAGCCTTCATCGGTCTTCAGTCGTGCGATGACGATGCGCTTTTCCTCATCGGTCAGCCAGGACGCGCTGGCCGGCCGGTCCGGCAACAGTTTCAGGGACACGAACCCGAGGACAGAGGCGGGAATCCCCTCCAGAATGAACATCCACTGCCAGCCATGCAGGCCGCCCACGCCATCAAGGCCGAGAATCGTCGTCGAAAGCGGCCCGCCGATGATGTTGGCGAGCGGAATGGCGGCCATGAACACGCCCACAAAGCGGCTGCGCCAGGATTGGGGGAACCAAAAGGTCATGTAGAGCAGCATGCCGGGAAAGAACCCCGCCTCGGCGATGCCAAGAAAGAACCGGATCACGTAGAAGCTGTATTCGCCGACGATAAAGGCGTTGCACGCCGACAGCACGCCCCACACCGCCAAAATGATGAACACCCAGCGCCGGGCCCCGATTTTGTCCAGGATCAGATTGGCCGGAACCTGGAAGATCAGATAGCCGATGAAAAAGATGCTGGCGCCGAAGCCGAACACCGCCGGCGAAAGGCCCAGATCCTTGTTCATGGTCAGGGCCGCGAAACCCACATTCACCCGGTCGATGTAGTTGACGACATAGAGCAGCATGACGAAGGGCAGCAGCCGCCGCGCAATTCTCGCGAAAATCTGGTCTTCGGTCATTATGCCTTCCCGCCCAATTGTTCCTTGCCCCGCGCGTGCTGCCGCGGCCGCTTTTGGGGCACGCTAGCATAGTCTCGGGCCTTCGCCAGCCTTGCCGGGTTCCGGGGTGATGCGGCCACACTTGTCATCGCTGGGAAATTCGCGAGATTGTTGGCCGGCACGCGCCGCGTGCAGCGTTTTCGCAAAGGTCTGAAGCGTGAAGAAGGTCGTCGTCACGGGGATGGGCTGCGTCTCAGCGTTGGGGCCGGACAGGGCCTCGACCTGGCAGGCCCTCGTCGCCGGACGCGGGGGCATCCGGCCGATAAAAAAATTCGCCCAGGGCCAGCAGGAATTGAGTTTCGATGGAGTGGCAGCGTCGGTCGCGCCCGAGGCGACGGGAAATCTGAACGCGCATTTTGCGGAAAAGCAGCTTTCCGGTGTCGACCGCTTCTCGGCCTTTGCCGCCGCCGCGACGCTGGAGGCGCTCACCGATGCCGGGCTCTGGCCGGCCACCGGCAATTCCGGGTCCGCTCTGAGCGAGGCCGCAATCGTCTATGGCAGTGCCAGCGGCGGCAATATAGCGGTCGAAGCCGGCTTTGTGCGCATGTTCCTGCAGGGGATGCCCAATGTGCACCCGATGACGATACCGCGTTGCATGAGCAGCGCGAGTGTCGGGCATTTATCAATGCTGTTCGGCATTCGCGGTCATTCGTTGGCCGTGGCGAGCGCATGTTCGTCCTCCGCCCATGCGATCGGTGAGGCCATGCACCTCATCCGCGCCGGGCGTGCGCGCGTTGTCGTCACCGGCGGCAGCGATTCCAGCCTGACATTCGGCTCACTCCATAGCTGGAAAGCGCTGCAGGCCATGGCACCCGACGCTTGCCGGCCGTTTTCCATCGACCGCAAGGGTTTGGTGCTGGGCGAGGGCGCTGCGACACTGATCCTGGAAGAGGAAGAGCACGCGCGGGCCCGTGGCGCGCATATCCACACGGTGATGGCCGGCTCCGGCTCCAGCGCGGACGCCGCCCACATTACCCAGCCCGACGCGCAAAGTGCGGCGGCGGCGATTAGGTCTGCTCACAAGGATGCCGGTCTCGCCGAAGATGCGCCTATCCTGTTTAGCGCCCATGGCACCGGCACGCGGTTAAACGACCGCTCGGAGGCCCAGGCGCTTCACTTCGCCTATCCTTGCGGCCTCGAACGCCTACGGGTGATCGCGACCAAATCGGCCCATGGCCATATGCTGGGTGCGACCGGGGCCATGGAATTTCTCGTGGCGATAGACGCGATGAACGCGAAGGTCGCCCCGCCCATTCTTGGCTACCTCGGTCCCGATCCGGAATGCGACCTGCCCCTGGTTCTGGCGCCGGAACCAATTGCCTGCGAAGCGGTAGTATCGGCATCCTTTGCCTTTGGCGGACTGAACTGCGTGCTCGTGGCAAGGAGAAATCCGGCCTAGCAGCGATTGATGGACCGGGTTTTGTATGGTGAAGTGAAGACATGGATGTCGAACAGGAATTGCGCGCCATATTGAAGACCAAGCTTACGCCCGGCGCCGAAATCGATTTGAACACGAAACTTGCCGATGCCGGCCTCGATAGTCTCGATGTCGTCGAAATTGCCTTCGATGTCGAAGACAAGTTTCGCATCCAGCTTCCCCCAATGGCGGGTCAGATCACCGATGTGACCTTTTTGGATCTGTACCGGCTGGTCGAAGAAAGACTCGCCGCCAAAGCCGCCGAAGCGACGTAATCGTTAGCCCGTCGTTCAGGCGCCGTTCAGTTCCGATACCGTTTTCTTTCACCGTCTATATGATGAGGGCGCATTTTGACCGAAGCGTATATCAACAGAATCGCGACGGCTGTTCCGCCCTATGATGTGCATCGCCGCTTTATAGAGTTCGGCCGTTCCCTTTTGGCGAACGATGAACGCCGAGCCGTTTTGTTCGACCGCATGGTCGAACGGGCCGAGATCGATCACCGTTTCTCTTATCTTTCGCCCACCTCGGAAGCCGATCAGGGCGGGATGCCCGCCACAAGCTTCTATACCCAACCGCAATTTCCGGGCACGGGCGCGCGGATGAAATTGTTCGAGCAGCAGGCGCCAATGCTTGCCGAGACGGCCATTGCCAGGCTCGATCTTGGAGAAGATCGCACGCGCCTCACGCACATCGTCATTTCCTGTTGCACGGGATTTTCTGCACCTGGGCTCGACCTGGAGATCATGGCGCGATGTGGACTTCCCGGATCGATGGAACGCAGCATCATCGGATTCATGGGCTGCTATGCCGCGATCAACACGCTCAAACTCGCCCGGCACATCGTGCGCTCCGAACCGCGTTCACGTGTTCTGGTGCTGAACTTGGAACTTTGCAGCCTGCATTTGAAGGAAAGTTCCAATCTCGACGAAATCCTATCCTTTCTGATCTTCGGCGACGGCTGTGCGGCCTCCATCGTATCGGCCGAACCGTTGGGATTGGCACTCGACAGTTTCCGCGCCGTGCTGGTGCCGCAGACGGAGAACCTCATCACCTGGAACATCGGCGATTTCGGGTTCGATATGTTCTTGTCGGGACAGGTGCCGGGCGCCATTCAGGAAGCGCTGCGCACCGGGGCGGATGAAATACTAGCTGGTGCGCCGATACGGTCGATCGATCTTTGGGCCGTGCATCCTGGCGGTCGCTCGATTCTGGACGCGGTGGAACGCGCGTTCGATTTGCGCGCGCCGGCCCTTGCGGCCTCGCGGAATATCTTGCGCCGGTTCGGCAATATGTCGTCGGCAACCGTGATGTTCGTGCTGCAATCCATGCTTCGCGCCGCCGCGGGCACACGTGGATGCGCGATGTCCTTCGGGCCGGGTCTGATCGCCGAGACCATGCTGTTCCACGGGACGGGGTGACCGGCGCAGGTGAGTTTTTCCGATGATCCTTTCCCGCAGCTTCGAACCCGAATGGCTGGACGAATTGCCGCCGGAAGATTCGCGCGCCATACGCTCGCGCCGCGATCTGAAGCGGATTAATGCCTGGATGCTGCAGACCGGCATTATGGTCGGACTGCTTGCGAAACACCGGACCGAGCCGCCGAAAAGAATTTTCGAGCTGGGTTCGGGCGACGGGTTGTTCATGCTGAGTATCGCACGGCGCATGGCGAAACGCTGGCCGGGGGTCAGGGTCTTGTTGGTGGATCGGCAGAATATTGTCAGCGATACCACGCGCGAGAAATTCCGCGGGTTAGGTTGGCAGGCCGAAACGGTGACGGCGGATGTGTTTGATTTTCTCAGCACCGAAAAGCCTGGCTCCGCCGATCTGATCAGTGCGAATTTGTTCCTGCATCATTTTTCCCCGGCGCAATTGATGCAGATGTTTGCCCGTGCCGCCGAATGTGCCCCCCTGTTCATCGCCTGCGAGCCACGACGGTCATCCTTCGCGTTGGCCGGAAGCCACATGCTATTTGCAATCGGCTGCAACGATGTCTCGCGTCACGACGCGGTGGTGAGTGTGCGGGCCGGCTTTTCCCAGCACGAACTGTCGGAACTGTGGCCGAAAACCCGCTGCTGGAGCCTCCATGAGCATGGGGCTTTGCCGTTCACCCATTGCTTCGTTGCCAACCGAACCGCGAGCGCGGCCGATGTATGATGCGCTCATCATCGGTGCGGGTCCGGCGGGATCGACTGCGGCGCGGCTGCTGGCGCGGGCCGGTTGGTCGGTCGGTCTGGTCGAGAAGAGCAGTTTCCCGCGCCGGAAGGTCTGTGGCGAATTCATTTCGGCAACCAGCCTGCCACTTCTCTATGACCGCGGCGTTCGCGATGGGTTTCTCGGTCAAGCCGGGCCGGAAGTGCGGTGCGTGGGATTATTCGCGCGCGATGTGGCCATGACCTCGGCCATGCCGTCGGCGTCCCGGTCCGTTGCCGGATGGGGGCGCGCCTTGGGTCGGGATCGCCTCGATCTGATGCTCGCCGAGGCAGCGGCAAAGGCGGGCGCCGAAATCTGGCAGCCCTGGAAAATGATCGCCCTGGATCGCCAGAGCGATCGATTTGCTTGCACCCTCAGCCAAGGTGACCGGCAGCAGCAGATTCGCGCCCTCATCGTGATCGCGGCGAACGGTTCGTGGGAGAAAAATCCCTGGTTGTCGATGCGGCCGCACAGCCACAGGCCGTCTGATTTGCTGGCCTTCAAGGCCCATTTCAGCGGCAGCGCACTGCCGCAGGACCTCATGCCGTTGCTGGTATTTCCGGGCGGCTATGGCGGCATGGTCCATACGGATGGTGGGCGTGTCAGCCTTTCCTGCTGCATCCGCCGCGACGCGTTGGAAGCCTGCCGAAAAAATTATCCGGGTCTGGCTGCGGGCGAGGCCGTCATCCAGCATATCGTGAACACCAGCGATGGCGTCCGGGAGGCGCTAAGGCCTGCGCAACTCGACGGGGCGTGGCTTTCCGCCGGGCCGATTAGACCGGGCATCCGTCCGCGCTATCGCGACGGAATTTTCTTCGTCGGCAACAGTGCGGGTGAAGCGCATCCGATCATCGCCGAGGGAATCAGCATGGCCATGCAATCGGCATGGCTGTTGTCGCAACGTCTCATCGAGGGGCGGGGCAATCTCGCGGAAGCCGGCCGCCTGTATGCCAAGGATTGGCACAAGGCCTTCGCGACGCGAATACGCGCGGCCGCAGCGTTCGCGCATCTCGCGATGTGGCCGAGTGCCGCACGGGCCTTGCCCATCGTCAAGCGCTTCCCCGAAATTCTGACCTGGGGCGCGCGACTGAGCGGAAAGACGACCCAGCTCGTGCCATGATGGCGATCGTTGGCGGAAGCGAATCCCGCCTGCAATCGGGAGCGTGAGCCGTGGCCGATACCGGCACTTGGGAATTTTGGATCGACCGCGGCGGAACTTTCACCGACCTTATTGGGCGCCGCCCCGATGGCGTGTTGGTTACCGACAAGCTGCTCTCCGACAACCCCGAGCATTACGATGATGCCGCAGCGGCGGGGATCGCTGCGCTGATGGCGCGCCACGGCGCCGCTCCAATCGCTGCGGTGAAGATGGGAACGACCATTGCAACGAACGCGCTGCTTGAGCGCAAAGGTGAGCCCACGGTCCTGGCCATCACCAAGGGGCATAAGGACGCGCTGAGGATCGGCTATCAAAGCCGCCCCTTTCTGTTCGCCCGCCACATCGTGTTGCCCGAGCCGTTATACGGCCGCGTGATCGAAATCGACGAACGCGTGACGGCCGAGGGCGAAATCCTCAAATCCCTCGACGAAGACGCCGCTCGCCACGCTTTCGAGGCGGCCTATGCGGACGGGTTTCGCGCAGCTGCCATCGTGTTGATGCATGGCTATCGCCATACCGCCCATGAGAGGCGGTTGGGCGAAATCGCCCGTGAAACGGGATTCACCCAAATCTCGATCAGCCACGAAATTGCCGCGCTCATCAAGCTGGTGCCGCGTGGCGATACCAGCGTGGTGGATGCCTATTTGTCGCCGTTGCTGCGGCGCTATGTGGAACGGATGCGCGATCGGCTCGCCGGGAAAACGCGGCTGCTCTTCATGCAGTCCTCCGGCGGCCTTGTCGAAGCGGCTGCCTTTCGCGGCAAGGACGCCGTGCTTTCCGGCCCCGCCGGCGGCGTCATCGGAATGTCGCAGGTGGCGCAGGCCGCGGGCTTCGACAAGGCCATCGGCTTCGATATGGGCGGTACATCGACCGATGTCTCCCATTATGCGGGGGTTTACGAGCGGTCACGGGGGACGATGATCGCCGGCGTGCGGCTGCACACGCCGATGCTGGATATCCACACAGTCGCGGCGGGCGGCGGCTCCATTTGCCGCTTCGACGGCATGCGTCTTCGGGTTGGGCCGGAATCGGCGGGCGCGATCCCCGGGCCGGCCTGCTATGGGCGCGGCGGGCCATTGACGGTGACCGACTGCAATTTGATGCTCGGCAAATTGCAGCCCGAATTTTTCCCCCGGATTTTCGGTTCCAAGGGTGATGCGCCATTGGACCGTGAAATCGTCGTGCAGAAGTTCCTCGCGCTCGCAGCGGAAGTTGCGGCAACAACCGGGAGCGCCACTTCGCCCGAAGAGCTCGCGGAAGGGTTCCTGCGGATCGCCATCGCCAACATGGCAAAAGCCATCAAGCAGATTTCCATCGAACGCGGCCATGATGTCGGGCATTACACGCTCATTGCGTTCGGCGGCGCGGCCGGCCAGCACGCCTGCCTGGTTGCCGATGCGCTCGGCATGAAACGGGTGATGATCCATCCCTTGGCCGGGGTGTTGTCGGCCTATGGTATCGGGCTCGCGGAACTCAGAACCGTCCGTGAGCGGACGATGAATGTCGGGCTAGATGATGCGAATGCAAGCCTTGCCGCAGTGGCCGAAGCGCTGGCCGGCGACGCGCGCGCAGCGTTGATCGCACAAGGCGCGGCCGCAACCGGCATCGAAACCATGGCGCGGGTCGAACTGCGCTATGCGGATGTCGATGCTGCGATCTCCGTTCCGCTGTGTTCCGAAGCAGAGATGCGGGCAGCCTTTGAAACAGAGCATCGCCGGCGCTTCGGTTTCGTCAGCAGCGACAAGCCGCTCATCGTTGACATTGTCTCGGTCGAAGCGGCGGAAATGATTTCGGCGCCGGCGCAGCCCCCCCTGACCGCAGCCAACGCCAATTGTCGGCTCGCGCCGGTTCGGGCGCGTATGGACGGCATGGAACGGGATACGCCCGTCTACGACCGGGACGCGCTGCTGCCGGGTACAACGATCGCTGGCCCGGCCATCGTGAGGGAAGCCACCGCGACGACGATCGTCGAACCCGGCTGGCGCGCCACCGTCGATAGCGCGCGCAATCTCATTCTGGAACGCAGCTCACCCTTGCCGCCGCGCACGGCCGTCGGCACGACAGCCGACCCCGTGATGCTCGAACTCTTCAACAATCTCTTCATGGCCGTCGCCGAGGAGATGGGGCTTTCGCTCCAGAACACGGCCTCTTCGGTGAATATCAAAGAGCGGCTGGATTTCTCTTGTGCGCTGTTCGATTCCCGCGGCGACCTGATCGCCAATGCGCCGCATATTCCGGTTCATCTGGGTTCGATCAGCGATTCGGTGCGGGCCATCATCGCCGCGCGCAAGAATGCGCAAGACAGCCGCGGCATGCGGCGCGGCGATGTCTATGTGCTGAACGCCCCGTTCCGCGGCGGCTCCCATCTTCCCGACGTGACGGTCATCATGCCGGTCTTTGACGATGACGGCGACATTCCGGCCTTCGTCGCCGCGCGCGGCCATCATGCCGACATCGGCGGCATTACGCCGGGCTCCATGCCGCCTTTCAGCCGCACGGTGGAGGAAGAGGGCGTTCTATTTGACAATGTGTTGCTCGTCGACGAGGGGCGTTTTTGCGAGACGGAAATCCGCGCGCTGCTGGCCTCGGGTGCGTACCCCGCGCGCAACCCCGATACCAACATCGCCGATTTGAAAGCGCAGATCGCCGCTTGCGTCAAAGGTGCTGCCGAATTCCACGCGCTTATGGCCCGCTATGGGCGCGAGGCCGTCGATGCCTATATGGCACATGTGCAGGACAATGCCGCCGAATGCGTGCGCCGGGTCATCGACGCGCTCGCGAGCGGCGCCTTCGCCTGCGAGATGGACAATGGCGCGATCATCCGCGTCGCTATCGCTGTGGACCACGCGGGGCGCAGAGCGCGGATCGATTTCACCGGCACCAGCCCGCAGCGCGACGACAATTTCAACGCGCCCTTGACCGTCTGCCGCGCGGCCGTGCTTTACGTCTTCCGCACGTTGGTCACCGACGATATTCCGCTCAATGAAGGCTGTCTCCGGCCGCTCGAACTCATTGTCCCGGAGGGATGTCTTCTCAATCCGCGCTATCCTGCCGCCGTGGTGGCTGGCAATGTGGAGACCAGCCAGTCCATAACGGACGCACTGTATGGGGCGCTCGGCGTTCAGGCCGCGGCGCAGGGCACGATGAACAATTTCACGTTCGGCGACGGGGTGTACCAATATTACGAAACCATCTGCGGCGGATCGGGTGCCGGCCCCGATCATGACGGCACCAGCGCGGTCCATACCCATATGACGAACACGCGTCTCACCGATCCTGAAATCCTCGAGACGCGGTTTCCGGTGCTGGTGGAACAATTCGCGATCCGCGCCGGTTCGGGCGGGCGCGGAAAATTCCACGGCGGCGACGGGGTGGTGCGCAAAATCGCATTTCGGCTGACCATGACGGCATCCATTCTGTCCAACCGCCGCCGGGTTGCGCCGTTTGGGCTCAAAGGCGGCGAATCCGGCGCGGCCGGCCGCAATCAGGTCATACGGGTCGACGGCACAATCGAAAATCTCGGCGCGGCGGCGACGGTCGTAATGCACAAGAGCGATGTCTTTGCGATTGAAACGCCGGGTGGCGGCGGATTTGGCTCGCCGGAGGCACCCGGCTGATGCATTTGCTGCCGCTTCTGGGTGTGGGCGTCGTGGTGCTGGGCTTTGTCGCCCGCATTAATCCGCTGCTCGTCGTGATGGCTGCCGCGATTGTGAGCGGGCTGGCGGGCGGGCTCGATTTCGCGGGCGTCATCTCCGCTTTCGGCAAGGCGTTCAACGACAACCGCTATGTCAGTGTGACCTGGCTTGTGCTGCCGGTCATCGGCGCGCTCGAACGTGCCGGGTTGCAGGAACGCGCCCGCGATCTGATCGTGCACATCCGCGCGGCCAGCGTATTCTCGATCCTGTGTCTCTATATGCTCATTCGTCAGGTCGCGGTCGCCATTGGGCTGACCTCGCTCGGCGGACAGGCGACCATGGTTCGGCCGCTCATCGCGCCGATGGCCGAAGCGGCCGCCGAGGCGCAAGGCGACGCTCTGCCCGACGACACCCGTGATGCCATTCGCGCGCAAGCCGCGGCGGCGGAAAATATCGGCCTTTTTTTCGGCGAAGACATCTTCGTCGCCCTGGGATCCATTCTTCTGATCAAGGGCTTTCTCGAACAGAACGGCATCATCGTGGAGCCGCTGCAATTGTCGCTGTGGGCGATCCCGACGGCGATTCTCGCTTTCGCGATTCATGCAATACGGCTTTTCTTGTTCGATCGCGGTCTCGCACGCGCGCCGCGCGAATCCAAAGACGAGAAAGCGCGCGCATGATTGGGCTCGGCGTCGTCTATGTGTTCGCAGGGCTTGTCTTTGCCGCAATGGCCTATCTCAGCCTGCGCGACTCCAACAATCCGAAGCGTTGGGCGAACGCCGCCTTTTGGGGCCTGTTCGCGCTCAGCTTCCTCGCGGGCGATTTTCTGGGCGATTTTGGCAATGGTCTCCTTGTGCTGGCGATGGTTCTGATCGCCGGAACCGTGGGGCTGGGGCTTGGCCGCGGCGCAACCACAAGTCCGGAGGAGCGTCAGGCTCTGTCGCGCAAATTTGGCAATCGCCTGTTCGTTCCGGCGCTGGTCATTCCTGCGGTGACGCTGGCAGGCTCGTTGACGTTGAAGAATATTCCCCTGTTCGATCCCGCGCAGGTGACTCTGGTTTCGCTCGCCATCGGCGTGGTGCTCGCGTTGTTCCTCGCCCGTGTCATGCTGCGTCAGCCCGTCCTCGCGGCGTTCCAGGAAGGGCGGAAGCTGATGGATCTGCTCGGATGGGCGTCGATGCTGCCGCAGATGCTGGCTGCTCTTGGCGCGGTTTTCGCCCTGGCGGGCGTGGGCAGAGCGGTGGGCGGCATCGCGGTCGAGGCGATTCCGGCGAACAATGCCTTTGCCGCGGTTGCCGCCTATACAATCGGCATGGCGCTGTTCACCGCCATCATGGGCAATGCCTTTGCCGCGTTTCCTGTGATGACGGCCGGTATCGGCCTGCCGCTGATCGTTGGCAAATTCGGTGGCGATCCGGCGATCATGAG
>DATLVC010000425.1:0-3192 GCA_035577685.1 Micropepsaceae bacterium
GCCGCGGTTTTCCACCAATTCCGGCGTTTCCGCTTTGATGCCATCGCCACAGCCGCAGCATGTATTCACCGGCGGCACGATATGCGGCTTAAGGTCCGGCGTAGGGGCGCTCATTTTCCGCCTCCTGCTTGCAGCGTTAGCCTGCCGCGCTCGCGGAAATTAGGATCATTGGCGAGCTGCGCGATTTCGAGCGCGCCAATGGGAATGACGCCTTCCTCAAGCGCGGTGGAATTCGGCGTGCCCAAGCGCTGGAAGGTATCGACGCGAACCGAATCCACCCCTTCGACCGCCTGAACCGCGGCAATGATCCGGCTGAGATAAACGGCCTGCCCGAACGAGAAATTGTCGGGATCGAAAAGGCCGAGGCTTCCGTCGGGCAGAACATTGCTGGAGAGCACCTGCCCGACCGCTGCCAGCACATCGGCGCGGAAATAATCGGGCAACACGCAGATGTGGAGCGCCACATCCAACGGCACATAGCGCGGCGTGTTAATCTCAAGATCGTAGCCCGCCATGCGGAAACGCTCGAGATGCCGGCGCAGACGCGCGGCAAATGTTGCGTCAACATCGCCGCCGCCGAACCGGTCCGGAGTGACGAAGACGGTGTACCAGCTTCCAGTCCAGCGGAAGGTGGCTGCGGCGTGCTGCACTTCGGGAAGCCGTTCCGCGGCAGCGGCATAATCCGCCGGCGTTACAGCCCGCTCCTGCGTACGGAAGGCCTGCGGTGCATCGCGGCGCACGGCCTCGATATCTTCGGGCTCTACACCGCCCGCCGCCGCTATGGGATTGTAGAGATCGGTGAACGTGCCGTTCGCCGTGCTCACAATATGCGCGATTGCCTCGGCTCCGACATTGCCGGCGACGCCATTGCCGATGCGATAGGTCGTAACGAAAGCCGTGCCGGGATCGGGCCGTTTGCCGCGCTCATCGTCTCCGAAGCGGATGCGCGCCCGGCCGCTGTTCTCGATCTCGACCACGAAATCGGTCGCATCCGACGCGCTTGCCATAAGATCACGGCGGGGCGTCCAGGAATCGGTAACCGCACCCAACGTGCCCTTCAGCGACGCGATCCGCGGCGTGGCAGTGCGCGGGTCGATGGCAAGGAGCGAACTTGCCGGCCACCACGCGTCATCGGCACTGATAGGCACAGCGAGGAGATCCGCGATGTCGAAGCCATGCGTCAGCGGTTCCTGGGACAGCGCCGGCCGGAAACGCGGGGGAACAACAACCGGCGCAGGCGTGTCACAACAGTTTCCTGGCGCGACGGTCGAGATTTCCAGGCTGTGCGGCGGCACCTGACCAAGTTCTTCACCTGCGATCGTGCGGCCATGATCGGCCAGCACGATGTTGCCGAGAGCAACGCTGATCTCGAGCTCGGGGCGCCCGGTCACGGAAAGCGCAAGCGCAAATGGCAAGGCATCGGACGCGCCCCATGTGATTTCGGTGACGTCGACCGGGCCATCGACCGGCGGCTCATTGAAAAGTTGGCCCGAAGGATCGCTGGAGAGCGTGATCCCCGTAAGCCGCACCGCCAAGCGATGGGCACGGTCGGCATCTTCCGGCACGAAGGTGGTGGGGCTCAACACCTCCTGAAGGATGAGGATGTCACCAATATTCAGCGTGTCGATATGGCCCTTCAGCGTGGCGTTCGTGCTGCCCCGCGGCAGACAGCATCCCCCGTCGCCCCAGCTGTAGAAGGAGAGCCGGTTCAGGCGCTCATCCAACGTCGCGGCCTGCGCGGTTTCAAAGATTCGCGCTCCACCATTGATGGCATCGCGTAGGACTTGGCTCCCGGGCGCGATCACGGGCGGAATATTCGGCACGCGCGTCACCAATTGCGTGCCAGCGGCGACCGCAATGTCTTGCCCAACGACGTTGAAATGCACGAAAGCACGCGCGTTGCAGCCTTCGTGCAGGAAATAATCCACCAGCCGCGCGTGACGTCGCACTGACACACGTTGGCGCGCGGTTGCGAGATAGGCCTCGTTCGCGATGGCGTCCTGACGGTAGGACAGATTGTCGGCCGCATAGGCGAGAAGCTCGACAAGCGCGATGCCGAGATCAGCAGGCGAGCGTTCCGTCCAGCCCGGCGTCAGCAGGCTCAGCCGATCAAGCATCAGCCGGCGGAACCCCTGATAGTCCTTGGCGAGATAGTCGATCTCCGGGCGGACGACAGCTTCCGGCGGACAGACAGGATTTTGCGCACAGTCGAAATCGGACGGGCATTCAACCTTGAAGGAGAATTCGATCGACGAGAGCTTCGGGTCGAAGCCGGCGGGCGGCTTGTCACTGCCGGAATTGGCGACGATGGAAAATGTATAGATCGAAAAATCGCCTGTACTGTCGGTCCGCACCACCAGCGTGCGGGCGAGATCATCGACCATGTCCACAAGGCCCGGCTCGGCTTGGGGCGGCAACGCATTGGCAGGGGCGCACCACACGATCCCGACTGAGGCAATCCGCACGCCGCCGGAGATGCGCAGATTGTCGGGGGTCAGCGTGAAGCCCGGGCGCAACAGCCGGATGAAAAGCGTCTGCTGCCGCGGCGCGCCGGGCGGCGAGGCCAGATCGAGCACTTCCAGGAATTCGATCGCGTTGGCCGAACCGCTGCGCTTCAGGACGTCAAGCCGGCGCAGGTCGCAGCAATGAAAGATCATGCAGCCCCTCCCGGTACGATGAAGGTCGCCGTCTGCTTCGTGCGGTCGCGCAGGACCACATAATCGACGCTGATGCTCAACGTGGAATCGTCATTGGTGACATCCACTGCCTGCACCGCGATCAGTTGCGAGAGATATTGCTGCAGCGCGCCCTGCACCAGCATCTGGGTGGTCGCCACCAGCGTTACGCTGTTGGGCTGGAACACCAGCGCCAGAAGACCGCTACCGAAATCCGGACGCATGACGCGCTCGCCCGGCGCGGTCAGAAGGACCTGCTCGATAAGGTCGCGGATGTGATCTTCGGTGGACGTGGCCGCAGTGCGTCCGAGGCCGTCGAACCGATAAGGAAAATCGAGGTCGCTCATCGCTTTCTCCCTCGTCACGTCGCCAGCGCGCGCGTTTGCGCCACGACGGGAAGCATGGGCGTGCCTGGGGCCGCGCACACGGACTGGCCCGCCATGGTCACCACCGGCGCGCCACCCGCGAGCACGCGCGCGGCACCGACGATCCATTGCCCGGTTATGCAGGGAGGGTT
>DATLVC010000426.1:0-11490 GCA_035577685.1 Micropepsaceae bacterium
GCCCAATTGTGCGGCGAGTGTCCGCATCACCCGGAAGCCGAGGCTGCCATCGCGCTCGACATTGAATGTCTCGGGTAGGCCCACGCCGTTATCGCAGACTTCGACGACGATGCGGCCGTCCTCTTGGTGGCAACCGACATCGATACGGCCAGGCACGCCCGCGGGGTGCGCATATTTGATGGCATTCATCACCACTTCCGTCACGATCAGCGCGATCGGCATGATCTGATTCGGCTGCGCGACACAGCCCGGCGCGGAATCGCAGAACAATTCGACCGGCCCGGCAGAGGATATGAACGGCTTGAGGGTCGCGCACATCTTGGCCAGATGTTCGCCAATGTCGACCGAGCCTTCCGGCTCGCGGGACAGCAGTTTGTGGAGCCGCCCGACGGCATCGATGCTGCCGGCGATTTCGGCGAGCAGCAGACCCACCTCCTCATTGGTGAAGCCGGAGGTTTGCTTGGAGATGTTCCCAGCTTGCAACCGCACGCTGCTGGCGATGAGGGCAAGATTGTTGGCGATGCGGTGATCCGCTTCGCGCGCGGAATCGTATATCTCGGCTGAGGTCTCGGACTGATCCCGCACGGCGTCCAGAAAAATACTTTGCGGCATTGCGAATCTCACTTCACGCGTTCGGTAGAAGAGACACCACCGAATTCGATGATAACATTCCACAATACTGCATCAGTAATAGATGGTCTTGGATATTTATATTTGCTTATGAGTGTGTTGCGTGAAGCAAATAATAATCCAAAAAATCATCAGAATACTTATGAAAATTCTCATCAATAGCGACATTTTACTCTAAAATTCCTATTGGCGTCTTTTGCGCAAAAAACCCTTGATGAGTAAAAGACTCAAAGTTAGGCTTCATTGGATAGAGTGGGAAATTCTTGGAATAGTATCCATGAGTGAACTAAAGCGGCCTGAGCGGCTGCAGATCATGCTGGCAGAGGAAGAATTGGAGGCCCTCGATGCGTGGCGGTTTGCCCGCCATATGCCCAGCAGGGCGGCCGCGATTCGAGAGTTGCTGAAACGGGGGCTTGCGGCCGAAGGCGTCGAAATCACCAGTGTTCGAACAAAATCCCGCGAATATGGGGTGCTGGAAGGTCCCTCCGCGAAACAGGGCGCGAAATAGCTAAATCCCCTTCGCCGTGAGATAATTTAAAGCACGACTTCTTTTCTATCTGCCGCGGCCTTGATCCCCCGCACCCGGCTGCTCATAATCTACGCAGGACTTGGCATGATTTTCGCTTGTCGCGTTTTCGCGTCGGCGGAACCGCCAGGACGAGTTCGCCACAATGAGCCGCCCCATGCCGATGCCCAAAGCCAAAGACCTATCCGTCAATGACCGCGAGGCCTCCGACCTGAAGGCGGCCCGCCGTGTCCTGCGTTTCGCAGGGGAGGCGCTTTCCGAACTCTCTGCCACTCTGGATGGATCCTTCACGCGGGCACTCGATCTGCTTGCTGCGGTGCGGGGACGGGTGGTGGTGAGCGGAATGGGTAAGAGCGGCCATATCGGACGCAAACTGGCAGCGACGCTTTCCTCAACCGGGACGCCGGCGCAGTTCGTTCACCCGGCCGAAGCCAGCCATGGCGATCTCGGCGCGCTGACCCGCTTCGATGCCCTGATCATGCTGTCCAATTCGGGAGAGACTGCGGAGCTTTCCGACCTCATCACCTATGCCAAGCGCCACGGCATCCCGATCGTAGGCATCGCCAGCAATCCGGAATCGGCGCTGATGGCCGCATCGGACGCTGCCCTTGTACTGCCCCGGGCACAGGAAGCCTGCCCCATGGGACTAGCCCCCACCACCTCCACAACGCTGATGCTGGCACTGGGCGATGCGCTTGCCGTCGCCCTGATGGAGCGCAAGGGTTTTTCCGCCGACCAATATCGCGATCTGCATCCGGGCGGTTCATTGGGCCGCGCCCTGGTCCGGGTGTCCGATCTCATGCACAAAGAGGGTGAATTTCCACTTGTCGCTGCCGACACGCCGATGAAGGAAATTCTCATTCTGATGACATCATTCGGGCGCTTCGGATTCGCCGGCGTGGTCGGGATCAAGGATGAAGACGGCAAGCTCATCGGCATCTTTACCGATGGCGATTTGCGGCGGCACATTCACGCCGATCCTCTGGATCACGTCGCCCGCGATCTGATGACCAGGAACCCCAAGACCATCGCCGCGGGCAAGCTGGCCGCCGAAGCTCTCGCCGAGATGAACGAACGGCGCATCACGAGTCTGTTCGTGGTGGCGGATGACGCCACAGGGCCGAGCGCGCCGGTCGGCCTGATTCATATCCATGATTGTTTGCGGGCGGGACTGCGTTGATGCCACCCGTGCAAACGGAACCGGCCAAGCCCCGCAAGGAGATGCGGCTCTCCTATCGGGCACGCGAATGGCGCATTTCGCCGCGCGCCGCGCTGATGAGCGCGCGCCGTTACAGCATATTCGTCAAATTCATGAAGGGCGCGCTTCCTCTGGCGGCGCTCGCGCTGGGGGCCTGGGTGCTGGTCTATGCATTGCAGCCGCGCGATGCCGGGCGCATGGCCCTGACCTTCGAACGGCTGGGGCGCGTGGAAGGCGACCTGGCCATGCTGAAGCCGCGCCTCACCGGAGTGGACAATGACGGGTTGCCCTTCGTTGTTACGGCCTCGCGCGCGATTCAGGAATCGCGCGGTTCGGACCGCGTGCGTCTGGAGGACGTGACTGCCGATATGAGCCTCAAGGATGGCACAGCGCTTCATGTCACCGCCGTCAAAGGCGTGGTCGACACCAAGACGCATGTGCTGGAGGTCTCCGGCGGCATGCATCTGATTTCCAAGGATGGCTACGATGCGCGGACGCAATCGGCTGTGGCCGATCTGCGCGCCGGCACGGTTCATGGGGAGCATGGTATCGAAGCGGAAGGAAGCTTCGGGCGTATCACCGCGGAGCGTTTTGCGCTCAATCGCGACACCCGCCAGCTTCGCTTCCTGGGCAATGTCCATATGGTGCTCAACGGGAACAAGACGACGCCGACGAGGGGAACTCTGCAATGAGACGTATCGCTGTGTTGTTCTTGGGACTCTGCATCGCCACCGCGGCGTCAGATGTCGCCCGGCCGGCGCCCGCGCCGCGCAGTCCCAATGTCGGCTTGGACTCCAATGCACCGATTGCGGTCAACGCGGATTCATTCCTCGCCGATCTCAATGGCGAAACCGGCACCTACACCGGCAATGTCATCGTTACGCAGGGCGAGGTCCGGCTGCACGCCGACGAAGTGAAAGTGACCGCGCCCGGCGGGCGGGCGGCGAAGATGGAAGCGCAGGGCCATGTGGTGGTGGATTCGCCTTCAGGCCAGGCGGTCGGCGACAATGGCGTCTATGACGTGCCCTCGCAGATATTGCGGCTCAACGGTCATGTCGTCCTGACCAAGGAAGCCAATGTCATGCGCGGCACCGCTCTGGAGGTCGCGATGGCAACCGGCATTGCGCGGCTCATGGGCGGCGTTGAACCTGCCGTGGCGGGACAGGCGGCAGCGGGGCAGGCGCCGCCGGGCCGTGTGCAGGGCCTCTTCTTTCCGGCTCAACGATCCGGCGGTTCCGCGCCTGCCGCAAATACCAATTCGCCGAAACCGTAATGTTCACGCGATCTTAAAACTAGGAAAGCAAAATCCGGGCCAATGGACAACGACACTCAAATCTTCGACCTGCGTGACGCCGTGCAAAAGCCGTTTCCCCGGCTCGTGGAAGGATTCCAGGGGCTGTCGGTTTCGCGCGTCGGCAAGAGCTTCAGAAAGCGTCCCGTGGTGCGCGGCGTGAGCTTGACCTTACAGCGCGGCGAGGTGGTCGGCCTGTTGGGCCCCAATGGGGCGGGCAAGACCACGATTTTCTACCTGATCACCGGCCTTATTCGCGCCGATTACGGTTCCATCACGCTCGATGGGCATGACATCACCCGGCTGCCGATGTATCGGCGCGCGCGATTGGGCATCGGCTATCTGCCGCAGGAAGCCTCAATCTTCCGTGGACTGACGGCTGAGGAGAACATTCGCGCCGCCGCCGAACTGGTGGAGCCCGATGCCGCCCATTGCGCAGCGCTGGTCGACAGCCTGCTGGCGGAATTTTCCATCACTCACGTTGCGCACACGCCGGCCATTTCGCTGTCGGGTGGTGAACGGCGGCGTGTGGAAATCGCGCGCGCTCTGGCGACGCATCCCGCTTACATTCTGCTGGATGAGCCCTTTGCGGGGATCGATCCGATTGCAATCAACGACATCCGCGAGCTGGTGCGGCATTTGAAGGACCGCGGCATCGGCGTGCTCATCACGGATCACAATGTCCGCGAAGCGCTCGAGATCATCGACCGCGCCTACATCATTCACGAAGGTCAGGTGCTCATGGAGGGCACGCCGGCCGATATCGTGGGCGACAAAGACGTTCGCCGGGTCTATCTCGGCGAGCGCTTTTCCTTATAACGCGGGCGCCCGAGGCAAAGCATGGCGCTGACGCAACGTCTCGAGCTGAAACAGGGCCAGACCCTGGTCATGACGCCGCAATTGCAGCAGGCGATCAAGCTGCTGCAACTCTCCAATCTGGAGCTTGCGGATTATGTCGAGACCGAGCTTGAGAAAAACCCGTTGCTCGAACGCGAGGATACGCATGCCGGCGAGGGGGAGCCCACCCCTCGCGAGATTGAAGGCGCAGCCGGGATTGCCGACAACGCGCCCCTCGACAAGACGCTCGCCACCGAAGATTTCGGCACCGCGTCGGATCTCGATGCCGGCCACGACGATCTTTATGCGGACGAAAGCCGCGCCGAGAAGCAGCCCGCCGGTGAGATCAACCAGCCTCTCACGGATTGGTCGCATACCGGCTCTGGCGGAAACCCCGACGGCGAGGATTTCGAAGGAAGCCTCACAGCCGACACGACTCTGAAAGGCCATCTGGAAGCGCAGCTCGCTATCGCGGGACTCATGCCGCATCAGCGTTTCATCGCCGAAGTGCTGATTGAGGCCGTGGACGAGGCGGGCTACCTGCGCGCTGATCTCGGCGAAGTCGCGGAGCGTCTGGGCACCTCGCTCGAAGATTGCGAGGCCACGCTTGCGGTGTTGCAGGGTTTCGACCCCGCCGGCGTGTTCGCACGCGATCTTGTCGAATGCCTCGCTCTGCAGCTCAAAGAGCGCGACCGGCTCGACCCGGCGATGCAGCTTCTGCTGACGCGACTCGATCTTGTCGCCAAGCGCGATATTTCGGGACTTTCGGCGCTTTGTGCGCTCGATGCCTCCGACATCACCGACATGATCGCGGAGATTCGTGCCCTGACCCCGAAGCCGGGGCTGGCATTCGGCTCCGAGCCCGTGCAACCCGTGGTGCCTGACGTCTATGTGCGCGAAGGGGCGGACGGCACCTGGCATGTGGAACTCAATTCGGACACGCTGCCGCGCGTTTTGGTTAATGCGCGCTACTATGCGCAAGTGAACCGCACCGCCCGCAATCGCGACGACAAGACCTATCTCACCGATTGCCTGAACAGCGCCAATTGGCTGGTCAAGAGTCTGGATCAGCGCGCCCGCACCATTGTGAAAGTGGCGAGCGAAATCGTCCGCCAGCAGGACGCATTCCTAACCCACGGTGTCCGGCATTTGCGGCCGCTCAATTTGAGGCTGATCGCGGACGCCATCGGGATGCACGAATCGACTGTCTCACGCGTGACGTCGAACAAATATATGGCCACGCCACGCGGGCTTTTCGAGCTCAAATATTTTTTCACCTCTGCCATCCAATCGGTCAATGGCGGCGAGGCGCACTCGGCCGAAGCCGTGCGCGACCGCATCCGCGAACTGGTGGAGAAGGAAGAGAACGAAATCTTGTCCGACGACCGGATCGTAACCATCTTAAGTGCTGATGGTATCGAAATCGCGCGCCGGACGGTGGCTAAATATCGTGAAGCGTTGCGTATTCCATCGTCCGTCGAGAGGCGCCGCCAGCGTCAGCTGGAAGTGTCCGACGCCGGGTCATGACCGGTGGTTGACAGGGCTAGGGGCCCGACCTATGGTCCCGCGCCTTTTCGGATACGCGATTGTTTCGCGGGCGGCTGAGAGCCGGAGGTCCGAAGGCATATGATGCACATTCGAGTTGCTGGTAAACAGATCGAAATCGGCGAGGCCTTGCCACAATATGTTCGCGAAAGGCTCCCGGCAGCGGTGGAAAAACACTTCGATCGTGACGCCGAGGCCAGTGTGACATTCATCAAGGAACGAACCGGGTTTCGGGCGGATTGTACGGTGCATTTGAGTTCAGGTTCATCGATGCAGGCCCATGGAACTGGTCAGGATGCGCATAAAGCGTTTGACATGGCACTCGACCGTCTGGAAAAGCGCGTGCGCCGTTACAAGAGACACCTCAAGAACCATCACGACCGCGGAGGGCAGAGCCCTTCCGAGCCGCTGTAACACGACGGGACATCATGGAAATCGCTGATTTGCTTTCGCCCGATGCGGTTCTTGCGCATGTGAAAGCCACGACGAAAAAGCAAGTGCTGCAGGAGATGGCGCACAAAGCCGCGATGCTGACTCAGCTTCCGGAGCGGCGGATTTTCGAAACGCTCACCGAACGGGAGAAGCTGGGCTCCACCGGCATGGGGCAGGGGATCGCGATTCCGCACGGCCGGGTGGCCGGCGTCGAAAAAATGACCGGTCTGTTTGCACAGCTCGATCATCCGGTCGATTTCGATTCGATGGACGATCAGCCTGTCGATCTGGTGTTTCTGTTGTTGGCGCCCGAAGGCGCAGGTGCCGATCATTTGAAAGCGCTGGCGCGCGTTTCGCGCCTATTACGCAATCAGGCCATGTGCGAGAAGCTGCGCGCCGCCCCGCAAGCTGCGACACTCTATGCGCTGCTGACTGAACCCTCTGCGGCACAGGCCGCGTGAGCAAAGCCGACGCTGCCCTCATCGACGGTTGAACCGCGCCAGCGGGAAGATAAAGCGGGCCGCCTTCTTCTCGGCGGGTTCCTCGCACTCGCCGTCGGCATGGGAATCGGGCGATTCTTCTATACGCCGCTGCTTCCGCTCATGCAGCGCGATGTGGGCTTTGATTCCGACGTGGCGGGGCTGATCGCGTCGGTCAATTTCGTCGGCTATCTCGTGGGCACGTTGATCGCCGCGCTGATCCCAAAGGGCCGCACGCGGCTTTTCGTTTTCCGCGTCGCGCTCATCACGAGCATCGCCACAACCTTCGCCACCGGTTTGACCGATTCGCTGCCATTGTGGCTTGTTCTCCGGGGCCTCTCGGGCATTGCCAGCGCTTTCGTTTTTCTGTTCGCGGCCGGCATCGTTGCCGAAGCGCTTACCGTGGCCGGAGAGTCTGCGCGCATCGGCTGGCTGTTTGGCGGCGTCGGCATCGGCATCGCCATATCGGGGCTTCTCGCCCGCCTTGCCAGCGGTATTCTCGATTGGCGGGGTTTGTGGATGGCGGCGGGCGTTCTGGGCGCTGTGCTCGCGCCGTTCATTCTCGTTGTCGTCAAAGATACTGCGCTGCGCCCGAATCTCTTCCCCCGTGCCAGGACACGCCGCGTGCCGCGACCATTGCCGCTATGGCCGCTTCTGGTGAACTACACCTGCGAAGGGTTCGGCTACTCGGTCATGGCGACGTTCATCGTTGCGATCGTAAAGGCGCGCCCCGGCATGGAAAGCATCGGCGATTGGGTCTGGGTCGTGGTGGGTATCGCCGGATTGCCGAGCACGATCTTCTGGTCCTGGGCTGCCGAACGCATCGGTTTCGCAATGGCGCTGGCACTCGCCTATATGGTGCAGTTCGTCGGCATTCTGCTGCCCACCGTCACGCAAGCGGCGTTACCGGCGCTTCTCTCAGCCGTCTTCTTCGGTGGGACATTCATGGCGATTACGGCACTGATCCTTGCGCTCGGGCGCGAAAGCGCCAAAGGGCGGGGCTTCGCGGTGCTGACCGCGGGGTTCGGACTGGGGCAAATATTGGGGCCGCTCGCGGCCGGGTATCTTGTCGTGGGAAAAGGGGACTTCAACGAAGCGCTGTTCGTTTCGGCGGGGGTAATTCTGATTGGTCTCGTCTTTCTCGCGCTTGCGGTTATGCAAGCGCGAGCGGGCGAACAGACGGGTTAATGCACGCTGACCGGCACAAAATTGTTCTGCACCGCCGCACTATAGGCAGACGCCCAATTGTCGGTGATCCCGAGAGTCCTGCCATCCGCCGCATGAAGCGCATAGAGCTTCACATTCGCCGGCAGCTTGATTTCCGACGGGATGACCAATCCCATGGCCCGGGCCTCGTCCAAAGCGATGGGTTTGATGTAGGCCAGACGCGCCCCTTCGAACGCAGGACCTTCGATCCCTTCGAATTCGGGGGAGTCGTCATCATAGGCTTCTTCTTCTTGTCTCATGGCATTCTCCTATTCAGGTCTAATTGTTAACATTGGCGCGGTGAACGTCGGCTGAACGAATGGGTATCGTCTTCACAACGCTTTGTTGACGCGGACGCTCCAATTCGATCGTCAAGAGACCGTGGCGAAGCTCGGCACCCAGCACCTCAATGCCCTCGGCAAGCACAAAACTGCGCTGGAACTGCCGGGTGGCAATGCCGCGATGGAGGAAGGTCTTGTCCTCCGGCTCGCTCATACGCCCACGCACGACGAGCTGGTTATCCTCCACGTTCACGCTGAGGTCCTCGGCCCGGAAGCCGGCAACGGCCAGCGTAATCTTCAGACGGTTTTCCGTAATGTGCTCAATATTATAAGGCGGATAGGAGTCGGCCTTCTGGGTCCGTTCGAGCAGCTTTTCGATATGCTCGAAACCCAGCAGAAAAGGGCTGTTGAAAAAGGTCCGATTCATCACCAAAGCCCTCCTTGGCGGCTTTGCCGGGCCCCCGTTCTGGGCGGCCTCCTAGGAAACGGCCCCAACTGGGCACCGGTTCATAACGAAATGTAGGAATTCCCAGGAACCAATCAAGATGTTGTCTCCCCGGCCCCGCGTGAGGCGGCCCTTGCCCCGGGAGGTTCGGTCGGGGCAGGAAGGGCCATGGGCGAACCTTTTGTTTTTCTAGACGATTCGCGGCCGGGGCGGGAGAACTCCCGCCTATATACCGGGCTGGCCGGGGCCGTCATCGCCTATGAGGCGGCGGAAATAGGGCCGGCTCTGGAGATGCTCGCGGCAGCGCAGGCGGGGGGACTATTCGCAGCCGGCTATTTTGCCTACGAGCTTTGTTACGGCCTGGAACCGAAGCTGGGTGGGTTCCGCCGGGCGACGACTGGTGTCCCGTTGCTCTGGTTCGGCCTTTTCCGCAACGAAGAGACGTTTTCGAAGGGTGAAGCCACAGCTTGGCTGGCGGCCCAGAGCCGGGGCCGTGCCTATGCCGGGCCTCTGCGCCTGAGCGAGACCGAGGACGGGTACGCGCAGCGATTCGCTGGGGTCCGCGATTACATCCTGGCCGGCGATGCCTATCAGGTGAATCTCACCTTTCCGGCACGCTTCGCCTTCGCGGGTGATCCCCTGGCGCTTTACGCCCGGCTGCGCCCGCGCGCAGGGGCCGGACATGGCGCCTTTGTGGACGACGGCGGGCGCCACATTCTGAGCCTCTCGCCGGAGCTGTTCTTCTCGGTTCAGAACGGAATCATCACGGCGCGCCCGATGAAGGGTACAGCGCCGCGCGGGGCGAGTGATACCGAGGATGCCCGGATTGCCACCCATCTGAAGGCAAGCGAGAAGGACCGCGCCGAGAATCTGATGATCGTCGATCTGATTCGCAACGATATCGGCCGCGTGGCCGAGATCGGCACGGTTCGGGTCGAAGACCTGTTCGCGATCGAAACTTATCCGACCGTGCATCAGATGGTTTCCACGGTGTGCGGGGAATTGCGGCAGGGCGTGACGCCCGGCGATCTCGTTCGGGCGCTCTTTCCGTGCGGCTCGGTGACGGGCGCACCGAAATTGCGCGCTATCGAGATCATCCGTGAGCTTGAGCCCGAACCGCGCGGGCTCTATTGCGGTGCCATTGGCGTGTTCGCGCCCAATGGTGGTTGCGATTTCAATGTTGCGATCCGTACACTGACTATCGAGGGGGATGAAGGAAAACTTGGCATCGGTGGCGGCATCGTGGCGGATTCCAAGGCCGATGCTGAATATGCGGAGTGCCTGATAAAGGCTCGGTTCTTCGAGGAGGGCCGGACACCTTTGTCTTTGATCGAGACGCTGCGGTTTGATCCGAAAGATGGATTTGTGCGGAAAGACCTTCATCTGTCGCGTCTCGCACGTTCCGCGTCGGCTTTCGCCTTTTCCTTCGATGACGATGCGGCGCGGTGTGCACTCGACGCTGCCGTGAGGAATGCCACCAGCCCCCAGCGCGTGCGGCTGCAATGGAACGAGGATGGGTCGTTCTCTTTGGAGGCCGTTCCTTTTGTGCCGCCGGATGCGGCAACCGTCTGGACTTACGTCATCTCGCCCAACCGCGTGCAAAGCGGCGATATTCTCGCGCGCCACAAGACAAACTGGCGCAGCCTCTATGACCAAGAACGCGCCGCTGCGAACGCAAAAGGGTGCAATGAAGTCATCTATCTCAATGAGCGCGGCGAGGTGGTGGAAGCGACAACCACCAATGTGTTTGTCCGCATCGGCGGGCGGCTCCTGACGCCGGCGGGTTCGTGCGGTCCGCTGGAGGGATGCCTTAGGCGTGCGCTCCTCGATGCTGGTGAATGCAGCGAGGCGACACTCTCTGCAGCCGATCTCGAAAAAGGCGAAACCTATCTCGGCAATTCGCTGCGGGGTCTGATCCGCGCCGCGCCTTTCGCAGGCTGACCCTATGCGAAAATGTGCAAGCCCGAGCGCAATATCATATAGACCGCGACTGTGAAGACCGTGCCCGCAAAGAGATAGTTCAGCGCGCGCTTCCTGGTCGCGAGCGCTACGGCCGCATGCATTCCGAAGAAGCCGCCTATGGCGCCGCCCAAAATGAATTCGGCAGCGATTGCCCAATCCACATAGCCGGAGAGCGCATAATTCACCGCAGTCGTAAGCCCGAAAGTTCCAACAGCGAATAGCGACGAGCCGATGGCGTTCAGAATCGGCAGGCCACTGCCGAACATGATGCCCGGCACGATCAGGAATCCCCCGCCAATGCCGAAAAACCCGGATATGGCTCCCGCCGCAAAACCCAGAAGGAGTAGGCGCATTGCAATCTTTCTTGTCACGCGGCGGCAAATTTCTCCATCGCCCGCGCGACGGCGCAAACTGGCGACAGCGGCCGCGATCATCACCAGCGCAAAAAGAAACAGCAGGCTCTCACCGGGCGCCAGCTTTCCCAATGTCGAGCCGATGAGGGCGCCCGCGGCCCCGGCCCCGCCGAACAGAAGGGCGCTTGGCCAATGAACATTGCCCGCCCGCCAATGACTCAGCAGATTGACGAAGGCATTCACGGAGACCGCAAGCGCGCTCGTCCCGATGGCGATATGGGCGTCTTGAATTCCGACGACATAAA
>DATLVC010000427.1:0-4717 GCA_035577685.1 Micropepsaceae bacterium
GGGCTTGCGTTCACCGCAAGCGCCGCGACGCCGGCTCCCGAAGACAAGACCGCCGCCGCCAAGCCCCCCGCCGGAACAGCAACCGCGGCGAAACCAGGTGCTGCCGCGCCTGCGCAGAAATCCACCGATCCGCTCGCGGCAATCAATGCCGCCCTTCCCGTTCCGGCAAAGGGTGCGAAATCTGTCGAGGCCCCGAAAGCGGCGGACGAACTTTCTTCGGACCTCGCGGCCAGCGGGGTCAGCGCAGCAGAAATGGACGTGCTGACCAGTCTTGCCGACCGCCGCGATGCGCTCGAACAGCGTCAGCGCGATCTTGATTTGCGTGCGAACATCATCGCCGCAACGGAAAAGCGCGTGGATGGTAAGATCGGCGAACTCAAGGAATTGCAGGCGAAGATCGAAGCGCTGATGGGTCAACGCGACGCGAAGGAATTGGAACAGCTCGACGGGCTGGTGAAGGTCTACACCGCGATGAAGCCGAAGGACGCCGCGCGCATCTTTGGCTCGCTCGACGATACCGTGCGGCTTGGCGTTGCGGGCCGCATGAAGCCGGACGTGGTCGCTGGAATCATGGCTGCGCTGCCTCCGGAAGTGGCACAGAAGCTGAGTTTGGAACTCGCCAACCGCTATAAAATTGCCGCACCCACTCCGGCTGCCGCGACGCCTGCGCCTCCCGGTGCCTCGGCGGCGGCCGCTCCTGCCACACCCGCAGCACCTGGCGGCTAAGGTTTTCGATGCGGCGCTTTCATTTTGTTTTCTGGGCTTTGGCGCTCTGCCTCGCAAGCGCCGGCGCAGGCGCAGGCGCACAAACATCCGCGACCGCGGCTAGCGTTGCGGCACCCGCAGCGGCTCCGAAACCCGACAGCGCGACCATCGACCTCACCCAGGGCTATGCCCGCATCTTCTTCACTTTCGGCCAACCCGCGCCCGTCGCGGCGTCTGTTGCCGACGGCGTCCTGACGCTGCGCCTCGGCCGTGCCATCACCAACAATATCGATACCCTGACCGAGAGCCTCAGCCCCTATGTCGCCACGGGACGGCGCGACCGGGACGGTCTCACCTATTCCTTCGCGCTGAAGGGCCCGGTGGCGCTTCACACCTCCACGCAAGGCAACCAGACCGCTGTCGATCTCGTCCCCGACAGTTTCAAAGGCGTGCCGCCCGATCTTCCGCCGCCGCCACCGCCCGAGGTGAAAAAGGAAGCGTTGGACCTCACCAAATTGCCCAACATCAAGATGCGGATCGGCGAATATTCGGACCACACGCGCGTGGTCTTCGATTGGCCAACCCCGGTTGTCTACACGGTCTATCCCGGCCAGGGACGCATCTCGGTGCGCTTCGAAGCCCCCGCCAAACCCGATTTTTCCGTGCTGCAAACGCGCTCGCCCGCTTGGGTGAAGAGTGCAGGCTGGCATCTGGACGGCAGCGCGACGGTCGTCGACCTGGAGACAGACGCGGAATCCACCTTCAAGGATTTCCGCGACGGTGCAAAAGTCGTCATCGACGTCATGGCGCCCAAGACCGATGCATCGGTTGCCGGCGTGCGCCCCCCGGCACCTGCACCCGTGCCACCGGGGCCCCCGCCCAAGGGATCGGATGCCGCCGCCGCGCTGAAAGCGGGAAAAGCCGCGATCGCCGTGCCGTCACCTGCCCTGGCAACGCCGGTGATGATGGAGACCGCCAATCCCAGCGCCGAGATGACCCGCGATGGGGCTGCCCTCCATTTCCCCGCAGCGCGTGGCCACGCGGTCGCAGCGTTCATCCGCGGCGAAACGCTTTGGATCGTGCTCGACGGCCATCCAGCAGTCGATGCCGCCACACTGCTCGCACCGCTCGCGTCCATCATCGTGAAGGCGGAGAGCGAACAGTCCGGCG
This sequence comes from Micropepsaceae bacterium, assembly GCA_035577685.1. Lineage (GTDB taxonomy): Bacteria > Pseudomonadota > Alphaproteobacteria > Micropepsales > Micropepsaceae > CAIYRG01. The sequence goes on from DATLVC010000427.1 coordinate 1,876, forward strand.
GCGCCGCCGTATTGAAGCTTGTTTTCAAGCAGCCATTGTTGCCTTCGGTCGAAGAAAGCGAGGCCGCGCTCAATGTCCGTTTGACGTCCGGCGCGGCGAGTCCGGCCGAACCGCTCAATTTCACCCGCCAGGGCGCCGATGGTCAGACCACGCTGACGACGCCATTGCCCGGGGCGGTTCATGTCATTCAGCTTGCGGACGTGCAGGCCGGCGATCACCTCTTCGTCATTCCGGCAAGGCCTGGCAAGGGCGTGCTGACACCCAAGCGCTTTGTCGAAATGGAGGCGTTGCCGACAGCCGCGGGCGTCAGTATCATTCCGTTTACGGATGATCTGTCCATCAATGTCCAAGGCGAATTGGTGACGGTCTCGCGGCCCAAGGGGCTCGCGCTTTCGGCCGCATCGGGCGCCACCACCGAACCCGTCGTGCAACTGCTGACGAGCAAGCAGGGACCCGCCTTTATCGATTTTGCCCAATGGGCGAAAGCGGGCACCGAGGATGTCCTGGCCACAGAGCGGAATCTGCGCGCCGCCGTCGCGCGATTGCCGGAAAGCGAAGGCAACAAGGCTCGTCTCAACCTGGCGCGCTATCTCCTGGCGCGGAATCTCGCGCCCGAAGCGCTGGGCGAAATCCAGATCATCCAGGCGGTCGACGCCAAGCTTGCGAACGATCCGGGCATCTCGGCAATGAAAGGTGCCGCGCAATATATGATGGGCCGTTACGCCGACGCGAAAGCTTCGCTTTCAGGGTCTGCGCTGGGGGCCGATCCGCATGCCGCGCTGTGGCGGGGCATGGCCGAAGCCAAGCTCGGCGATTTCGCCAATGCGCGCCACGATCTTGCCGTGTCCCAAACCGTTTTGCGCTTCTATCCCGACACCTGGCAGACGCGGGCGCGCCTGGCGCGCGCGGAAACCGGCCTGGCGCAGGGCGATCTCGCAAGCGCCAATGACGCGCTCGATCAACTGTCGCCGCAATTGTCGCCGCGCGAATCGGTGGAGAGCCGGCTTTACGCAGCGCAGCTTCTCGCCGCCCAAGGACACATCAACGAATCCATTTCCAGGCTGCGCACGCTGGAACAGACCGACTATGCCCCCATCGCGGCAAAAGCGACCTATGCGCGGGTCGACATCGAGCTGGGCGCTAAGAAGACCAAATCAGCGGACGCCATCAAGGCGCTGGAGACTTTGCGCTATCGCTGGCGCGGCGATGACCTCGAACTCAAGACCTTGCGCAAACTGGGAAGCATTTATTTCGCGCAAGAGAGCTGGCGCGAGGGCCTGACCGTGCTGCGCATTGCCGCGCTGAACTTCCCCAATGCCGAGCTGGCGCGCAGCGCCCAGGACGACATGCGGCGCGCCTTCGCCGATCTCTTTCTCGCTGGCAAGGCGGACAAGATGCGCCCTGTGGATGCGCTCGCGCTGTTTTATGATTTCATCGAGCTGACGCCCATCGGCCAGGAGGGCGACCAGATGATCCGCAATTTGAGCGATCGCCTGGTGACCGTCGATCTTTTGGGACCCGCAGAGCAATTGCTCGATCATCAGGTGAAGGAACGTCTGGAGGGCGTGGCGCGCGCACAAGTCGCAACGCGGCTCGCGACGATCTATCTTCTCGACCACAAGCCGAAGGAAGCGCTCGCGATCATCAACGATACGCGCCAGACGCGGCTGCCCGACGAGGTGAATTCCGGCCGCAGGCTGCTGGAAGCGCGCGCCCTTGCCGGCCTCAAGCAATATGAGGCGGCGATCGATCTGATCGCCGACGACGAATCGGAGGCCGCGGGCCGCTTGCGCGCGGACATCGCGTGGGATTCCGGCGATTGGAAAATCGCGGGCGCGAAAGCCGAAGAGGTTTTGGGCGACCGCTACGACGCGAGCGGGGCGCTCTTGCCTGAAGAACGCGCGCTCATCATGCGCGCCGCCGTAGCGTACTCGCTGGGCGGCAATGAAGCGGCCCTCGACAAGCTGCGCGGGCATTACGGGGACAAGATGAAAACCAGCCCCGACGCCAAAGCCTTTGCCATCGTCAGCGAGAATATCGACCGGCAGGGTGTCGCCTTCCGCGATCTTGCCAAACAGATCGCGTCGGTCGACACGTTGCAGGCCTTCATGGCCGATTTCAAGAAACAGGGCGCCGCAAAAACCGCCAGCAATTAGATGCATTCCTTGCCATAATCGCCCCGGCAAACATAGCGGAGGGCGATCATGAGGAATGCTGTGGCCACATTTGGACTGCTCGGTCTTTTAATTGGCTTGCCGGCATTGGCGGCCGACTCCTCGCCGGTGTCGCGGCTTCCCAAAGTGCCTGACCCGCCGACCGATCCCATCGTCAAGGAGATGTGGAACGCCACGCGCGCCCGCGGCGGACAAATCCTCAATCTCCATTATACGATGGGCAACGCGCCCAAGATCGCCAAAGCCGAGCAGGACCTGACCTATGCGCTGCGGTTCGATGCGAAGTCGCCGCGCGGCTTTCGCGAACTGGCGATCATGCGCACGGGACAGCGCTTGAACGCCCCCTATGAAATGCATGCGCATGAACCCTTGCTGCTCGCGTGCGGATATTCGCGCGCGCAGATCGAAGCGCTGCCCAAATGGCGCGAGAGCAATTTGTTCAACGAGAAAAGCCGCGCCCTGCTTGCCTATGTGGATGAGGTGGACGACGGTGGCAATGTGAAGGATGCGACCTTTGCTGCGATGAAGAAATTTTTCACGCCGGAAGAAATTCTCGAGCTGACCATCGTCACGGTGCATTATTACGGCACCGCGCTTTTGACGAAATCTCTGCAGATCAAAGTCGAGGACGATGATCGCGGCGCCGCGCCGGGGAAGTGCTAGGATTA
>DATLVC010000428.1:0-13826 GCA_035577685.1 Micropepsaceae bacterium
CCATTCGATCCGCCCATGATGCCGAGTTGCCTGGGCGTGGTCAGTCCGCGCTTCACCATGTCTTCGGCCACCGCGATGAAATCATCATAGGATTTCTGACGGTTGGTCTTCAGCGCCGCCTCGTGCCAGGCGGGTCCGAACTCCCCGCCGCCGCGGATATTCGCCACCGCGTAGGCGCCGCCCTTGGGCAGCCAGACCCGGCCCATGCTCGACCAGTAAAATGGCGTCTGTGAAATCTCAAAGCCGCCATAGCCGTAAAGCAGCATCGGCGTAGGCCCCTTAGCCTCTTTGGCCCGCACCACGAAATAAGGGATTTTGGTCCCGTCCTTCGAGACCGCTTGATATTGGGCAGTCGCATAGGCAGCCGCATCGAAACGCGCCGGCAATGCCTTGATCGGCGTAGGCACGCTCGCCGGGTCCTTTGCCGCAAACAGCGTGGTCGGGGTGAGAAACCCCTGATAGGCGAAATAAGCCTGCGGTCCCAAATCGTTCACCGACGCGATTCCCGGCGAACCACCGGCCGGGAGGTTGAGCTTGGTCTCCCGCCAGCCCCCGGAGCTGTTGGGGCGGAACATATGCACGCTGCCAGTGACATTCTCGAAAATCGCGGCATAGAGCGCGTCACGGCCTGAGGCGACCCCGTCAATCGAAGCGCGCGGCCCCGGCGCGTAGAGCACCGAGATCATTGGCAATTTGTTGGTCGCAAGGAACGCTTTCAGCGGGAAGGCGATCAACGCGCCCTGCTTGATGGCGCCCTGACCCTCCGGTTTCCAATCCTTGCGCATGGTGAAGAACAAATCATCGCCGACCGCGGCTTTGAGGTCTGCCGACAATGGCAGCGGCAATGGGATCGTTCCCCCGTCGGGGGTGACGTAGAAATATTCGGTGTCGAAGAAGCTCACGGCCCGCGACACCACCGCAATGGTGCCGTTGGCGCTGCGCAGAACACCGGGCGAAGCGATCACGTCCTCGGGTTTGCCTTCGAAGACGATTTTCGAATCTTCGATCTTCTGGCCGCGCCGCCACATCTTCACGATCCGCGGATAGCCCGACTGGGTCAGCGTGCCGGTCCCGAAATCCGTGCCGAAAAGAATAGTGTTCTCGTCGATGTAAACCGCTTCGGCCTTGGCCTCGCCGAGGGCGAAACCCTCCTCCACGAAACGCTTTGCGTTGGGATCGAATTCGCGCAGCACCGTCGTATCGCCCCCGCCCGGCGAAAGCGAGATCAGACAGCGCGCGAGGTCGGGAGAACAATGCGCGCTCTTGAAGACCCAGCTCTTGCCCTCCTCGGCGGCCAGTCTGTCGACATCGAGCAGAATGTCCCATTGCGGGTTCGGCGTTTCATAGGAGGCAATCGTGGAACGGCGCCAAATCCCGCGCACATGGGCCGGGTCCTGCCAGAAATTGAACACGCTATCGCCATGCAATTCGCCCATGGGAATGCGGTCGTCCGCATCGAGCAGCGAAAGGATAGAGTCATAAGCCTTTTGATAGTCGGGGTCGGATTTCAGCTGCTTCAAGGCAATCGCATTCTGCCCAGCCACCCATTCGAGCGGCTTGTCGCCATGAATATCTTCGAGCCAGAGATAAGGATCGTCCCCCGCATCCGCCGCGTACATCGCCGTCACCGTTCCCAAAATCAGCGCCATGCCGGCAAGAACGTCCGTCCAGATGCGCATGGATGTTCTCCAAGAACTGGTGCCCATTTTGGAGGCTTTGACCGCAAGATCAACTCCCGGCCTCGGTCCCACGGCCAGGTGTGGCGCATACACATCTAGAAACCACCTATCAGCGGCCCTATAAGGCCGGCATGACCTGTTTTTTGAAAATGCACGGGCTCGGCAATGACTTCGTCATCTTCGATGCGCGCACCTTCCCGGTCCCGGTCGATCCGGCGGCCGCCAGGGCGATTGCCGACCGCAAGCATGGGATCGGCTGCGATCAGGTGATCGTGATGGAGCCGGCCAAAAACGGCGCCGCCGCCTTCATGCGCATCTTCAATGCCGATGGCGGAGAGGTCGAGTCCTGCGGCAACGCCGCGCGCTGCGTCGCCTATCTGATGATGGCCGAGCGCGAGACCGACCATATCTTGATTGCAACCGCAGGCGGGCCGCTCGAGTGCAGCGGCACGGGCGCTGACTCGGTGACCGTCGATATGGGCGTGCCCCGCTTGGACTGGCGCGAAATTCCCATGGCGCAAGCGGTGGATACGCAATCCTTTGCGCTCGACGTGCCGGGATTTGCCGAACCGGCGCTACGGTCGGCTGCTGCCGTTTCGGTGGGCAACCCCCATTGCGTGTTGTTCGTCAACGACGCGGAGAGCGCGCCGGTGACCACGCTAGGTCCGGCGATCGAACATCATCCCTGGTTTCCTTCGCGCACCAATGTGGAATTCGTCGAGCGGCGTCCCGGCAACGTCTTGCGCATGCGTGTCTGGGAGCGCGGCGCCGGGGTCACGCTCGCATGCGGGACGGGGGCGTGCGCCGCGGCTGTGGCGGCGAGTTTGCGCGGACTCACGGGCCGCAAGGTGAAGCTTATTCTCGATGGCGGAGAACTCGGCATCGAATGGCGCGAGAGCGACGATCATGTGCTGATGACGGGGCCCACACGCTTCAGCTTTGCAGGCGAGGTCAACATTGCCGGGCTGGTGGAGCCGTGAGCGGCATCGAGATCGTGACCTTCGGGTGCCGCCTGAATGCCTATGAATCAGAAGGCATTCGTGCCCGTGCGACAGAAGCCGGGCTGAACGATGCGGTCATCGTCAACACCTGTGCGGTCACGGCCGAGGCCGTGCGCCAATCGCGGCAGGCGATCCGCAAATTGCGGCGCGAACATCCTGATGCCCAGATCATCGTTACGGGTTGCGCGGCACAAATAGAGCCGGAGACCTATGCGGCCATGCCGGAAGTGGACCGCGTGTTCGGCAATCAGGAGAAGCTCGAGGCCAAAAATTATGTACGCGATTTCCTGCAGACCGCGCCGCGCGTGATCGTCAACGACATCATGGCCGTGAAGGAAACCGCTGCGCAATTCGTGGAGCATTTTCCCGAGCACAGCCGCGCGATATTGCAGGTCCAAAATGGCTGCGACCACCGCTGCACCTTCTGCATCATTCCCTATGGCCGGGGCAATTCGCGCAGCGTCGGCGCAGGCGCGGTGGTCGAGGAGGCCCGCCGGCTTGTGGCCGCGGGCTTCAACGAGATCGTGCTGTCCGGCGTGGACCTCACCGCTTACGGCGCGGACCTTCCCGGCAAGCCCACGCTGGGTGTGCTGGTGGCGCGCATCTTGAGGCATGTGCCCGAGCTGCCGCGGTTGAGGCTCTCCTCCATCGATTCCATCGAAGCCGACGAGACATTATTGCGCCTGATAGCGGACGAAGAGCGGCTGATGCCGCATTTCCACCTGTCCGTGCAGTCGGGCGACAATTTGATCCTGAAGCGAATGAAGCGACGCCATACACGCGAGGATACGCTGGCATTTTGCGACACCGTGCGGCGCTTGCGTCCGGACGTGGCGTTCGGCGCTGACCTCATTGCCGGCTTTCCCACCGAAACGGACGCCATGTTCGAGAACACGCTGAAGTTGGTGGACGAAGCGGGGCTTTCCTTTCTGCATGTCTTCCCGTTCAGTGCACGCCACGGGACACCTGCTCAGCGGATGCCACAACTGCCGGGCGATGTCATAAAGCAACGCGCGCGCCGACTCCGTGAAAAAGGCGATGCGGCGCTCGCGGCCCGGCTGGCGAGGCTGGTGGGAACGGATCAGGAATTGCTGGTGGAAAAGCCCGGCCTTGGGCGCACACGCTGCTTTGCGTGCGTCGCGTTCGATGGCGCAGCAGGACAGCCCGGCAGCGTGATGCGTGCCCGTGTCATCTCCTCGGACGGCGGGATTGCCAAAGCGCGCGTTCTAGACCCTGGGCAGCAGGGTGTACGGGCCGTCGCATGACGAATGAGGATAGTTCCGGCGGCAGGCTCGGAATGTTCACGCGCCTGAAAGCGGGTCTTGCGCGCACGGCCACGCAGCTCTCCGGTGGTCTTACCGGTGTTTTCACCAAAGAGCGGCTCGATGCCGAAACCGTGCGTGTGTTGGAGGACGCGCTGATCCGCGCCGATGTGGGCACGGCCCTTGCTCGCGAACTCGCTGCCGAAGTCGCAAAGGATCGCTACGACACGGACATTACCGAAAGGGAGCTACGCAGCCTTCTCGCCGATGCAATTGCGAAGGTGCTCGCACCGGCGGCTAAGCCTTTCGTCATCGATCCCGCGCGCAAGCCATTCGTGGTGCTGATCGCAGGCGTCAACGGAACCGGCAAGACGACGACTATCGGAAAGCTTGCGTCAAAGCTTAGCGATTCCGGCAAGCGCGTTTGGCTGGCTGCAGGCGATACCTTCCGCGCAGCCGCCATCGATCAGCTCAAGATCTGGGGCGAACGCGCGAAGGCACCCGTCGTTACGCGTGCACCCGGAGCTGATGCCGCCGGCCTCGCATTCGATGCCGTCAATGAAGCCAATGCTGCGGGCGCCGACGTGCTTCTCATCGATACAGCAGGACGTATGCAGAACAAAACGGGGCTGATGGCGGAGTTGCAAAAGATCGCACGTGTCCTGAAAAAACAGGACGAGACCGCGCCGCATGCCGCCATCCTGGTGTTGGATGCAACAACCGGGCAAAACGCAATCTCGCAGGTGGAGGCGTTCCAGGCGGCCGTTCCCCTCACCGGCCTGATTATGACAAAGCTCGACGGCACGGCGAAGGGCGGCATTCTGGTGGCGCTCGCAAACCGCTTCAAACTGCCGATTCATTTCATCGGCGTGGGCGAGAGCATCGGCGATTTGCAGAACTTCGACGCCTTGGCCTTTGCCAGGGCCCTTACCGGGGCCGATGAAGCACCCCGTCAGACGATGGGCTCATTTCGTTTTTGAAACGCTGGAATAGATTCACGCAAGGGCCTATGGTGCTGTTATGCATCCGCTTCTGAAATTGGCGCTCGATCTCGGGCCGCTGCTGGTTTTTTTTGCCGCGAACGCAATGTTCGGCATTTTCAACGCGACCGCGATCTTCATGGTCGCGATGCTGATTGTCATTGCAATCGGTATCGCCATCGAGCGGAAACTATCGCCGATGCCGCTCATAACCGGCGGCCTTGTGCTGATTTTCGGCGGATTAACTATCTGGCTCTCCAACGACATTTTCATCAAGATTAAGCCCACTATTCTTTATGTGATGTTTGCGGGCGTCCTGTTAGGCGGGCTCGCATTTAGCCGACTTTTTATCAAAACGATCCTGGGTCAAACGCTGCATCTTTCCGAAGATGCCTGGCGTACACTGACATGGCGGTGGGCGCTGTTTTTCATCGCGCTGGCGATACTCAATGAGATTGTGTGGCGAAATGTCTCGACCAATACATGGGTCGCGTTCAAAGTGTGGGGCGTATTTCCCCTGACGCTGCTTTTCGCGATGGCGCAGACGCCTTTCATTGCGCGCCATCAGATAGAAACCGACGAAACGCCCGCCGCATCGCGGTAAGCGGTTGAACAGCTTTTCGAAAAGACCCAGCCGCCGCGCTCGCGCGTGAAACCTTTAGAGATTCCACCCTCGCGGGTTCCCTGCATACGCTCGCTGGATTACGGCGACAAGTGAAACTCTCTCGCATCATTTGCGCAAAATCATTCAAAGACCGCTTGCGTCCGCGATGAGTTGCGCTAAGGTTGCGCCCCGTACCGACGGGTACGGACGAATTTGTTCTAATCCGACATTGCACCGGGGGTTTGGGGATGGCTTCGAAGGGTCCGCGCAAGGCCAATGGCGGCTTTGACCTTTCACAGTCGCCGTCGCACCTGCTACGTCGCTGTGTGCAATATGCGAACGATCTGTTTTCGCGCGAGCCTGGCGCAAGCGATCTCACCAAGCAGCAATTCACGGTTCTCTCTGCGGTCGAGCAGAACGAAGGCATGAGCCAGACCGATCTCGTCGCCATCACCGGCATCGATCGTTCGACGCTTGCGGAAATGATCCGCAGGATGATCGAAAAGGGACTGCTGGACCGCGAACGTACGGAGAGCGATGCGCGCGCCAATGCGGTGCGGATCGCCGCTTCCGGCAAGAAGGCACTGCGCAGCGCGCGCACGGCCAGCGAACGTGTGGAGCGCACTTTGCTTTCCAGCCTTGCCGCCACCGACCGCGCAAGGTTCTTGAAGATGCTTTCGTCCATGGTCGCCCAGGCCGAAACGGAAAATCCGGGTGCCCGCAACGAAACGCGTCCGCGCCCACGCCGGTCGCGCTGAGTTAAACCTTGATGTCCAGTTGCGTACCGGGGCGGATAATCGCGCCCGGCGAAGCCGTTTGCTTGTGGTCTTGGCCGGCGGAAGACTTGGCCAAATCCAGCGGCTGGAAGGATGTCTGCTGCGCGGGGGCTTTTACGGGCGCAGGCCTTTGGGCCTGAACCTGTGCCGCGAGGAGAAGATTGGAGGCATCGATCCGCATGAGCGGACCATGCCAAAACTTGGTTTCCCAAAACCTAAGGGCTGCTCATTATTTCAGTGCGGGCAGAACCAGCCTGTCCAACACCTCGTCGGTCAGGGGACCGGCATAGTGCATGCGAATGACGCCCGCGCTGTCGACCACGAAAGTTTCCGGCACGCCGGTGACCCCCCAATCGATCGCGACCCGGCCATCTTTATCCTGGTTAATCTTTCCGAACGGATTGCCGAGTTCCGACAGGAACGCGCGCGCCTTCTCGGGTTCGTCCTTGTAATCCACGCCATAGAGGGTCACGCCGTTGCGCTTCGCCAACGCTTCCAGGGTGGAATGTTCGAGCCGGCACGGCACGCACCACGACGCCCAGAAATTGATGATGATGGGCTTTCCCTGCCCCAGTTCGGCGCGCGTGAAATTGCTGGCCTGGGCGTCGAGCGCCGGCAGCGCGATGTCGGGCGCAGGCTTGCCCACCAAAGGCGACGGCAGCAACGAGGGCGGACCCTGGAAAAGTCCAATGAAAAGCAGGCCCGCGAGGCCTAAAAAGATCACGATCGGAATGAGGAAAAACAGCCGCTTCACTTTTGGCTCTCCCCGTTCTCCGCGTTATCGTCCTCCAACTGCCGCACGCTTCTCTTGGCGCGCGCATGGCCCTGCAAAGAAACCACAATCACAGCCGCCAAGACCAGCGCGCTGATGATATAGGCCGGCCATACATAGACCGCGTAACCGCCCATGGCGAAGAAATTCGCCATAAATTACGCGCCCTTCGCCATCATCAGCGAGCGCGCCCGCCGCTCGAAAATCTCTGTCTGCATGCGGATCAGCCAGAGCCACACGAACAGCATCGTATAGCCAAGCATCATGACGAAGAGCGGCATCAGGAAGCTTTTATCGATGGTGGGTCCGCCGGGGCGGATGATGCTCGCCGGCTGATGCAGCGTGTTCCACCAATCCACCGAGAAATGAATGATCGGCACGTCGGCCGCGCCCACCAGCGACAGGATCGCGGCCGCCTTTGCGGCGCGCACCGGATCGTCGATCGCATTCCACAGAGCGATGTATCCAAGATAGATGAAGAATAGGATCAATTCGGATACGAGCCGCGCATCGCCCCATTGCCAATAGGTGCCCCACATTGGCCGGCCCCAGAGCGAACCGGTGAGCAGCGCCAATGCGGTGAAGGCCGCCCCCAAAGGCGCTGCCGACTTCGCCGCCACATCGGCGAGCGGGTGCCGGAAGACGAGCCCGACCAGCGAAGCGCCCGCCATCACGCCATAGATCATGATGCCCATATAGGCGGCAGGCACATGCACGAACATGATCTTGACGCTCTGGCCCTGCTGATAATCGGGCGGCGTCGCGAGCAGCGCCCAATAGAAGCCGACACCCAGCAAAACGACTGCAAGGGCGCACACCCAAGGCGCGATCGCATTGGAGAAATCCAGGAAACGTTTGGGATTGGCGAGAAAGGTAATCATGGCCACCTACATAAGCCCTCCCTGCAAGATTGTCGAAATCAGCCGCCGAGATTGAGGCGGACGGCCGCGGCAGCCGCGAACGGCGACAGTCCCACCGCCGCAACGGAAAATGCCGCCAGAAAAAGAAACGCACCGCGCCCTGTCCCGTCGATGGCATCCATTACCGCGCCTGCGCCGAAGATCAGTGCCGGGGTAATCAGGGGCAACACGATGAGTGCGAGGATCAGCCCGCCACGGCGGATGGAGAGCGTGAGGGCCGCACCAATGGCCCCTACGCCCGAGAGCGCCGGCGTCCCGATGATCAACGAACCGATCAGCGCCAGATAACCAGGCGGCGGCAGATTGAGCAGAAGGCCAAGCACCGGCGAGAGCACCACCAGCGGCAATCCCGTGGTCAACCAATGGGCCAGAATCTTGGCCGTCGACGCCCATTCCAAACTCAGCGGCGACAGCGACAGCACATCGAGGCTGCCGTCCTCGAAATCGGCCTGGAACAGACGATCGAGCGAAAGCAAGGCCGCCAGCGCCGCCGACACCCACAGCACGCCGCCCGCGATCCGGCCGAGCAGCACCAGATCGGCGCCCACCCCAAAGGGCACCAGCGCCGAAACCAGCGCAAAAAACGCGGCCGCAAGGCTCGCCCCGCCGCCGGCACGGAACGCCAGGCGCATGTCGCGCATCAGAAGGGCTCGAAATGCGGTCATGCGGCGCCCAGAAAAAAACGGGTCGCGTCCAGGCCGAGCGTCTCATGTGTCGCTATAATCGCGATGCCGCCATCGTCGCAATGTTCGCCGATGAGCTGGGCCGCAAGCCGCCGCCCCGCCGCATCGAGCGAGGAGAGCGGCTCGTCCAGCAGCCACAGCGGGCGGTTGGAGAGGATCAGCCGCGCGAGGCCCAGACGTTTGCGCTGTCCGGCCGAGAGATATTGCGCCGGCAAATCAGAGAGGCGCTTCAAGCCGACGTGATCGAGGACCCCTAGGACGTCGATGCGCGCGCCGTAAAGCGCGGCGAAGAATTTGGCGTTCTCAAGCACCGTAAGCTGCGCCTTGACTCCGTCATTGTGGCCGATCCAGCCGGTGAGCTTGCCGCGTTCTTCGGAATCGGTCACCGCATAGCCGGCACTCATCTGCATACGGACATCGCCGCTAGCCGGCGGCAGGAAGCCCGCAAGAATGCGCAGGGCGGAGCTCTTTCCCGCGCCATTGGGACCTTCCAGCGTCAGCACCTGCCCCGTCGCGGCGGCAAAACTGACGTCGCGGAAAATGCGCCGCGCGCCCCGCTCGCAGGTGAGGTTCTGCACTTCGACAAGGGAAAGGACAGCCATTCACTTCCTCAGTGTCATGGCCCGCTTTTGCGGGCCATCCAGGCGATGAAAACTCTTTCGCCGCGCGGACGCGCGGCAGCTGGGTGGCCCGGTTCCTTCGATACGCTCAGGACCGGGCCATGACAATTAAGGAAAGCGGCAGAAAGAGGCAAATCGGAAAACGACCGCGCTCCACTCAATACATATGCTGGCCGCCATTGATGGACAGGGTCGATCCGGTAACAAACCCCGCGCCGTCTGCGACCAGGAAGGCGACCCCACGGGCAATCTCTTCGGCCTTGCCCAGCCGTCCCACCGGGATGCGGGCCACAATCTTCTCCAGCACATTGGCCGGGACCGCCGACACCATGTCGGTGTCGATATAGCCGGGCGCAATCGCGTTCACGGTGATGCCCTTGGCGGCACCTTCCTGGGCCAGTGCCTTGGTGAAGCCGTGGATGCCCGATTTAGCAGCTGCGTAATTGACCTGGCCATACTGGCCGGCCTGACCATTGATCGAACCGATATTGACGATGCGGCCAAAATTCTTGGTCAGCATCCCCTCCCACACCGCTTTGCACATGTTGAAGCAGCCCCCGAGATTGGTGTCGAGCACCTGATCCCAATTGGCGCGGCTCATCTTGCGCATGGTCCCGTCGCGGGTGATGCCGGCATTGTTGACCAGGATTTCCACCGGACCGAATTCGCCTTCGATTGCGGCTACCGCCGTGACGCAGGCCTCCAGATCGGACACATCCCATTTGCGCGCCACGATGCCGGTTTCAGCTGTGAAGCTTTGTGCCTTGGCATCATCGCTGCCGTAATTGGCGATGACGGTGCAGCCCGCATCCTTGAGCGCAATCGAGACCGCGCGGCCGATGCCGCGTGTTCCCCCGGTAACTACTGCAACGCGTGACATGATTCCTCCTGGTTAACGCTCGACACAGACGGCGATGCCCATGCCGCCACCAATGCACATGGTGGCAATACCCTTTTTCGCATTCCGGCGGCCCATCTCATAGAGCAAGGTGACGAGAATGCGCCCTCCCGAGGCGCCGATGGGATGGCCGATCGCGATGGCGCCCCCATTCACGTTCACTTTTGCGGTATCCCAGCCGAGGCTATTGTTGACCGCACAGGCCTGGGCGGCAAAGGCCTCATTGGATTCGATCAGATCGAGATCGGATGCATTCCAGCCGGCCTTTTTCAGCGCCATACGCGAGGCCGGAATGGGCCCGGTCCCCATGAGCTTGGGATCGACGCCGGCGCTGGCCCACGAGACGATGCGCGCTAGCGGGGTGATGCCGCGAGCGCTCGCATCTTTCGCGCTCATCAACACGAGCGCAGCCGCGCCGTCGTTGAGGCCGGATGCGTTGGCCGCCGTCACCGTGCCGTCCTTGGCGAAGGCAGGGCGCAGCGCCGACACGGATTCATAGGTCACGCCGTCGCGGATATATTCGTCATTCTCGATGATCTTCACGCCTTTGCGTTCGGTGACGGTCACCGGCACGATCTCGTCCTTGAAGCGTCCGGCCTTGCGCGCGGCTTCGGCCTTGTTCTGGGATGCCACCGCGAAGCGGTCCTGGGCTTCTCGCGTGATCTGGAATTCGCGCGCCACATTCTCGGCTGTAATTCCCATATGGATATTGTGGAACGCGTCGGTCAGACCGTCCTTGATCATGGTATCGACGAATTCGAGCGAACCCATCTTCTGACCATTGCGCAAATGCGCCGCATGGGGGGCCATGCTCATGGATTCCTGGCCGCCGGCCACGATGATCGCGGCATCACCGTTGCGTATGGCCTGGTAACCGAGCGCCACAGCCCGCAGGCCCGAGCCGCATAATTGGTTCACCAGATAGGCCGGCGTCTCGACCGGGATGCCTGCCTTCATGGAGGCTTGGCGGCCGGGGTTCTGACCCTGCGCGGCCGTCAGGATCTGCCCGAGGATCACCTCCGAGACTTCTCCAGGGGCGACGTTCGCGCGCTCCAGGGCCGCCTTTATGGCAACCGTCCCCAGATCATGGGCAGGCACATTGGCAAAAACGCCGGCGAACGAGCCCACGGGCGTGCGGGCACCGGAAGCAATGACGACATCAGTCATGGGAACAGGCCTTTGTTTGCAGCGCGGCTATTCATGCGCTGTCGGCAGCGAGGGGTAAACCAAAAAGCAAATAATGCTGCAATGCGGTAAATTAAATAATGCTGCAATGCGGTAAAGAGTCCTGGACAGAAGCGCCCCTTCGGTGCTGTGTTACACAGAAGAGGGAACAATTTGGGGCAAGCCCAGAAGAACGTTGAGGAACCCGCTTGAGCGAAACACAGAGCGGGGCGCCGGGTCCGATCATCATAAAAAAATACGCGAACCGGCGCCTCTACAACACGCAGACATCGAGCTACGTCACGCTCGATCATCTTTGCGAGATGGTGAAGGAAGGCGTTGAATTCGAGGTGCACGATGCGCGCACCGGCGAAGACATCACGCGCCAAGTGCTCGCGCAGATCATCTTCGACGAGGAGAACAAGGGCCAGCATCTCCTGCCCATCCAGTTTCTGCGCCAGCTCATCCGCTTCTACGGCGACAGTCTTCAATCCTTCGTGCCGTCCTATCTCGAAATGAGCATGGAGAGCTTCACCAAGAGCCAGCAGGAGATGCGGGAGAAATTCGCCGACGCTCTCGGTGGCAAGCTGGGCTACAAGGATTTCGAACAGATGACGCGGCAGAACATCCAAATGTTCGAGCGCGCGATGAAAATGTTCACGCCGTTCGGCGGCATAAGCGGCTGGGGCGGCGACAAAGACGCGCCCAATCCGTTTGCGGCATTCGGCGGCATGAGCGCCAAGCCCACCGCGTCATCGCCGCCTTCGCCGCCGCGCGAGGACGAGATCCGCGAACTCAAAGATCAGATCGCCGCCATGCGTCAGCAGATCGCCGATCTGGCCCAGCGGAAATAAGAGAAAAACTTCCCTTAGGGTTCGACGCACCAGAGTCGCGCTTTTGGATTCGCTGCGGCAAGTCGTTCCGTCGGAAGACGGCCGAGAGAAATAGCGGGCAAGAAATTCAACTATCGCGCGGGCGGCCATCATAATTCGCAGGGCGTCGTCGGCGAAGAGCGACGGCGGCGCGATTTCTAAGATTCGACACGCCTCGGACAAGATTCGTATCCAATTTTGTAATAGCCTGATCTTCAGGCTAGCCAAGGCGCGCAGGGGCGGTGCGCATGAAGTCCCTTCTTGGGTTCGCTGTTTTTACGATCGCTGCCGGGCTGCTTTGTCTCGTGAGACCGGCCATCGCGGCACCTGCCGATGCAACTATTCCCTTTGTGGGATGCAAATCGGACGGCCAAACCGGCCCGCGCGATGCGCCGACCGGAGCCGGTAAGACGTTTCCAATCGACGGGCGCATCGCGCAACAGCTCGCTTTCTATAAAGCTGAGACCGGACAAGGCGTTCTGGGTCCGCGCGACTGGCATTGTTTCGGGCTCTATGGCTCGAACGGTTCCATCCTGATCATTGCCCCAGAGCCGCTCGACGGTGCCGAATTGCTGGCTCGTCCCTCTGCGATTGCGGGCCCGGCGATTCAGGCGACCGAAAGTTACGGCGATACGTCGGGACGCTTTGCGGTGGCGCGCATCGCCGCGCGCGTGTTTCCCGCGCAGAAGGATTTTGTCCAACGAATTATCGACGAAGGGATTGAACCGGCGAAGGATTTTCCGGCCGGTCCCTATCCTGGCGATCGCTTGAACTATCGAAGCAGCCAGGTGGTGGAGTACCTGACGCCGTCCAATACCGAAGGGCTCGGGACCACTAGCCGGTTGCAGCAAAGTGGCGATCCCATCAGCGGCGTCGCGATTTTGCTCGATTCAACGCCGAACCTGCTGCATGTGGCGGTACGGCTGCCATCCAGCATGAGCGCGCTTGCGCCCGCCATCGTTCGGCAAGCCGAACAAGACGCTTCGAGTCGGCAGCCATGAAAATCCTTCACAGAATTTTTTGCGCGGACGATAGCAACCGCTCGCGACGCTGCCGTAATCTTATCGCGTGGGGAGGCACGGTCATGCTTCGGTCTTTGACGTTTCCTGCAATCGTCGCGCTCATAGCCGGTTTGGGCACATTGCCGGCCTTTGCCGCGTCGCCGCCCGCGGCGCCCACGAAAAATGCCGTTGCGGCCTGCAATCCCCAAAAAGCCCAAGCGGGATCGCGCGACAAGCGCCTGAAGGATTTGGAGGACCAGCTCGCGCGCGATGGCCGGGCAGCGGCCAAAGCCTTCGATTGCGGCAATGTCTATTTGCTGGTGAAGTCGGGCAATGCCCGCGCTGTCGGACTGGCAGTGAAGTTGCTGCGTTACAGCGATGCTGTCCAGACGCAGCATCTCTACGATGCGCTGGCAACGGCGATGGCGAAACATCCCGAAACCATCCTGGCTCATTTCCGCGACGTGCCGCGTGCCTCCGCACCGCAATTCTGCGTGCCCTTCATATCGGCGGCGACGTCGCGGCGAACCGCGTTCAACGCCCTCAAGCGCACCGATGACGCGCTCGCGCATGTCACGCGCGCGGATCTGCAGG
>DATLVC010000429.1:0-13612 GCA_035577685.1 Micropepsaceae bacterium
CACTACACCGGCGGCGGTTTTCCGCGCGTGTTTTATCTGCGCTATCACGGCTATCCGAAATTCTTTCCGCTGTGGGCGCTGGCCCGCTATCGCAATTTGAAAGCGGGCAATTCGCGCCGCGTGGCTTACGGGCTGTGACCATCATCGCCGTCAGCGGTTTGATGCGCGAAGCCCGCATCGCCGCCGGTCCCGGTGTCAGGACGTTGGCCGGGGGCGGAAACGCCGCCCTGCTGCTGCAGAGATTGGAACGCGCCATCGCCGAAGGCGCGCGGGGGATCATCAGTTTCGGTATTGCCGGAGGGTTGGCGCCCTCGCTGAAACCCGGCGATTGCGTGGTGGCCTCCGAGGTTCGGGACGGCGGCGCTTGCTTCATCCCCGACGCGGCGTGGACGGCGCGCATCCTGGCGAAATTGCCGCAGGCGATTCACGCGCCCGTGGCGGGCGCGGATGCCATCGCAACCACGACTGCGGAGAAGGCCGCATTGTTCGGCGCAACCGGCGCCTGCGCAGTCGATATGGAATCCCACATCGTCGCACGTGCCGCCAGAGCGCATGGGCTTGCCTTCGCCGTCTTGCGCACAATCTCCGATGCTGCAGACAGCGCCTTGCCGCCGCTCGTTTCCGTGGCGGTCACCGATAAAGGCACTCTTAATCTTCCCGGCGTGCTTGGGTCATTGCTGGCCAATCCGCGGCAGCTTGCCGTCCTGCCCCGGACGGCGCGCGAATCGAACGCGGCGTTTGCGGCGTTACTCCGCTGCCGTCGCGCGCTCGGACTTCGTCTCCTGGGCCCGGATGCTGGCGAGCTTGCGCTCGACATGGGCTGAGAAGACAAATTCGGCAGGGCGTTGTTTATCCAGCGGGATGTCCGGCGCCATCGGCCCCTCGGTGCGAACCCCGCGCATCGTAACGCCAAGCGCGGTCAGCGGACGCTTGAAACTGTCCACCACGGCCGATGCCTCGAAGCCGCAATGGACCATGCAGTTCGCGCATTTCTCATAATTGCCCACGCCGTAGCGATCCCAATCGGTCGATTCCATCAGCTCCTTGAAGGTTTCGGTATAACCTTCGCCGAGGAGATAACAGGGCCGCTGCCAGCCAAACACCGTGCGCGTCGGATTGCCCCACGGCGTGCAATGATAGGCCTGATTGCCGGCCAGGAAATCCAGGAACATCGCCGATTGGGTGAACGACCATTTCTTGCCGCCGCGGCCGCGTGACAGGATTCCGCGAAACAGCTGCTTGGTCTTCTCGCGATTGAGGAAGTGCTCCTGGTCGGGCGCGCGCTCATAGGCATAGCCCGGCGATACGGTAATCCCGTCGAGGCCAAGCCGCTTCATCTCGTCGAAAAACGCGGCTACCCGTTCGGGCTCGGCCGTATTGAACAGCGTGCAATTGATGCTGACGCGAAAACCCTTGGACTTGGCCAGTTTGATGGCTTCGACAGCCTTGTCGTAGACGCCCTTCTGGCACACCGAGGCGTCGTGCATATCCTTGTCGCCGTCCAGATGAATGGACCAGTTGAAATCGGGATGCGGCGTGTACTGATCGATCTTCTTGGCCAGCAGAAGCGCGTTGGTGCACAGGATGACGATCTTCCGTCGCGCCAGAAAGCCCTTCACGATCTCGGGCATTTCGCGGTGAAGCAAAGGCTCGCCGCCGGCGATGGAAATCACCGGAGCGCCGCATTCGTCGATGGCCTTCATGCACTCGGCGACACTTAAGCGCTGGTTGAGGATGTCGTCCGGGTAGTCGATCTTGCCGCAGCCCGCGCAGGCCAGATTGCAGCGGAACAACGGCTCCAGCATGAGCACCAGCGGATAACGCTTGCGCCCCGTCAAATGCTGTTTGAGGACATAGCTGCCGACGCGAACCGCGTGTGAAAAGGGAATTCCCAAGATGATCCTCTAAGACACGCCGGCAGGATTGCCGGGCTGGTTTCTGAGCTCTGCCGGCAGCCGGAATTCGATGTGCTCCTCGATCCCGTTCATTTGGGAAACTTCGAGATCATCGCCCGCGATGCGCCGCAGCGCGTCGATGACATTGAGCACAAGCGCTTCCGGCGCGGACGCTCCGGCCGTCAGGCCGATGGTTGTCTTGCCGGCAAGCCATGCCGGATCGAGTTGCGAGCCGTCGCTGATCAGATAGCTCGGAAGGCCTTCCTCGACACCGATTTCCTGCAAACGGTTGGAGTTCGAACTGTTCTTGGAGCCGACGACGAGAATGAGATCGGCAATCTTGCAGAGGTCGCGCACCGCCGATTGGCGATTCTGCGTCGCATAACAGATGTCCGAGGTGTCCGGACCGACAATATTGCTGAAGCGTTCCTTCAGCGCCGCGATGATGCCGCTGGTATCGTCCACGCTCAGCGTAGTCTGGGTGACGTAGGCGACGGGCGCATCCCTTGGGATGTCCAATACGTTGACGTCTTCAGTCGAGGAAACCAGATGCACCGGCGCGCCGGCCTGGCCCATCGTGCCTTCCACTTCGGGATGGCCCGGATGACCGATCAGGATCAAAATGCGGTCCTGCCCGACATAGCGCTTGGCCTGGGCATGCACCTTGGAGACCAGCGGACAGGTTGCATCGATCACCGGCAAGGCCCGCGACTTGGCTTCCTGGACAACGGATTGCGGCACACCATGGGCGCTGAACACCGTCACCGCGCCATCGGGGATATGGCCCAGATCTTCGACAAAATGCGCGCCCTTTTTCTTCAGGGCATCCACGACATGTTGATTGTGCACGATTTCGTGACGCACATAGACCGGCTGGCCGTATTTCTGGAGGGCGCGTTCGACAATGTCGATAGCGCGGACCACGCCGGCGCAAAATCCCCGAGGTTGGGCGAGAATCACGCGCATCTTGGCGGTACTGCCAGCGTTTGCGCCCATGCGGGGCGGTAGCCTCCAACAATATGACCGTTCTGTTTAGTTTTTCCGCGGAGCCCACGCAAGCCGTAATCACCAGACATCGGGAGCGCCCATCCGTTCGAATCGCAACTCCAAATATCGGGGCAAACGCTTCGCTCGCTTTTCGTGATCTCGCACGTTGGAACTCTGTAATGGGCGCTTTCCGGCTTGGATAGTGTCGGCATTTGAAGGTAACATTGAGACAATGAGGGATTAATGACCCGTTCCGGGGCTCCGATTTTCGTTGGCTTGGGTTTAATGCCGAGTCTGAATGTCACGCATGTCTGATATGGCTGTTTTGCATCCCGGCGTCCCCGCAATGTCCGCGGCGGGAAAATTTGCGGCACTACGGCAGGCGATGGGTACCGTGGCGCATGACGTGGATGCGCTGCTGGAACGGATCCTGCCCAGGCCCCACGGCCTGCACGAGCGCATCCACCGGGCGGTGCGTTACGCGGTTTTCGCGGGTGGAAAAAGGCTGCGGCCGTTTCTTGTCCTGCGGTCTGCGGCTCTGTTTGGCGTGGATGCCGCCTGCGCCTTGCGCGTAGCCGCGGCCGTGGAAGTGCTCCACACCTATTCCTTGGTCCACGACGATCTGCCCTGCATGGACGATGACGACCTTCGCCGGGGACGGCCGACGACCCACGTGGCGTTCGACGAGGCAACCGCGGTGCTCGCGGGGGACGCCCTTCTCACGGGCGCATTTGAGATATTATCGAATCGCGAGACTCACCCCTCGGCGGAGATACGGTGCCGCCTGGTTGAACGCCTCGCAAAAGCGGCGGGTCAGGACGGCATGATCGGGGGCCAGATCATCGACATTGAGGCGGAAAGCCGTAGCTTCGGTGCCGAAGATACGATTACGCTGCAGCAGATGAAGACCGGTGCGCTGCTCGAATTTTGCTGTGCCGCTGGGCCCATTCTTGCCGACGCGGCGCCGGAAGATCATGACCGGGTGTTCGCCTATGCGCGCGATATCGGCCTGCTGTTTCAAATCACCGACGATCTGCTCGATGTGCTCGGATCGGCCGAGAAGGCAGGAAAGTCCGTAGGGAAGGATCAGGAGAAGGGCAAGGCAACACTTGTCTCCATCCTGGGTATCGACGGGGCACGAAATAAAGCTGTAATGCTGGCGCAACGTTCAGCGAATACTCTTGCATTCTATGGCGACAAAGCGAGCGATCTGCGAGAGCTTCCGTCATTTCTGCTCGATCGAGAGTCATAATGAAGGTTCTGGACGAAGACAGTCACAAAACGCGCGGCAACGAGCCGGCACGCTCGAAAACGCCTTTGCTCGATCGGGTCGACATCCCCGCGGCGCTTCGCGGCTTGGAGCGCTGTCAGTTGCGGCAGGTGGCCGATGAGCTCCGCCAGGAAACCATTGACGCCGTATCGGTCACCGGCGGCCATCTCGGCGCAGGTCTTGGCGTCGTCGAACTGACGGTCGCGCTCCATTACGTATTCGACACGCCCTCCGACAAGCTCATCTGGGACGTCGGACACCAGGCCTATCCGCATAAGATCTTGACCGGCCGTCGCGACCGGATACGGACGCTCCGGCAAGGCGGCGGCTTGTCCGGTTTCACCAAGCGCAGCGAGAGCGTCTACGATCCATTCGGGGCGGCGCATTCCTCGACCTCGATCTCGGCTGGCCTCGGCTTCGCCACAGCGCGCGACCTTGCGGGCAAGAAAAATCACGTCGTATGCGTGATTGGCGATGGCGCGATGAGCGCCGGCATGGCTTATGAGGCGATGAATAATGCCGGCGCCCTGGGCGAGCGGCTGATCGTCATCCTCAACGACAATGATATGTCGATTGCCCCGCCGGTGGGCGCAATGAGCGCCTATCTCGCGCGGCTGGTGTCAAGCCAGACCTATCGCGGCCTGCGCTATTTCCTGAAACGGATCTCCCAGCGCTTCCCGCGTTTCTTCCGTGTCGCCGCGCAGCGCACCGAAGAATATGCGCGCGGCTTCTGGATGGGCGGCACGCTGTTCGAGGAATTGGGATTCTATTATGTCGGTCCTATCGACGGCCACAATCTCGACCATTTGATTCCCGTGCTCGAAAATGTCCGTGATCTCGGCAACGGGCCCGTTCTGGTCCATGTGGTCACCCAGAAAGGCAAGGGCTATCCGCCGGCCGAAGCGTCCTCGGACAAATATCACGGCGTCTCCAAGTTCAACGTGTTGACCGGCGAACAGAAGAAAGCCGCTGCCGGCCCGCCGAGCTATACGAAGGTTTTTTCCGACGCGATAGTGTCGGAGGCCGAACGCGACGAAAAGATCGTTGCCATCACGGCGGCCATGCCGTCCGGCACGGGTCTCGATCTCTTCGCCAAGCGCTTTCCGAAACGCTTTTTCGATGTCGGTATCGCCGAACAGCACGGCGTAACCTTTGCTGCCGGTTTGGCAGCGGAGGGTTTCAAGCCGTTTGCCGCCATCTATTCCACGTTCCTGCAGCGCGCCTACGACCAGGTGGTGCACGATGTGGCCATTCAGTCGCTGCCCGTGCGCTTCGCCATCGATCGCGCGGGCCTGGTGGGCGCCGATGGCCCCACGCACGCCGGGGCGTTCGACATCACCTATCTGGCGACTCTACCGGGCTTCGTCGTGATGGCGGCCGCAGACGAGGCCGAGCTTGTGCATATGGTGGCGACCGCACGCAGCATCGACGACCGGCCTAGCGCGTTTCGCTATCCGCGAGGCGAGGGTCGGGGCGTTGCCTTGCCGGCGGTGGGAGAGGTGCTTCCCATCGGTAAGGGCCGCATCTTGCGCGAAGGCGCCTCCATCGCGATTGTGAATTTCGGTTCGCGGCTGGGCGAATGTCTCAAGGCCGCCGACCGATTGTCCGGCTACGGATTGTCTGCGACGGTGGCGGACGCGCGATTCGCGAAGCCTCTGGATACGGATTTGGTGCGGCGCCTGGCGCTGAATCACGAAGTCGTGCTGACCGTCGAGGACGGCGCCATCGGCGGCTTCGGTTCGCACATCCTGCATTTCGCGGCCTGGGACGGCTTGCTTGACCGCGGTCTGAAAATCCGCACCCTCGTGCTGCCCGACCGCTTCATCGACCAGGACACGCCCGAGCATATGTATGAAATCGCCGGGCTGGACGCGAAATCGATCGTCGCCACGGCTCTGTCCACGCTTGGGCGGGACCACGATGCCGCCGCAATCATCGCGTAAAGATTGACTTTAACGCGTTATATGAGGATGGCGATGTTTCGATTCCCGATAGCCCTCGCTGTCCTGCTGATGCTGGCGCCGGCGCTGCGCGCCGCCGATGCGGCGGACCCTGCCGCGCACCAAGTCGAAACTTTCTATGCCGCTCTGGTCGATACGATGAAGCAGGGCTCGCAGCTCGGCCTTCAGGGCCGATATCACCAATTGACCCCGATTGTGCGGGAGACTTTCGATCTTCCGGTCATGGCCCAGCTTTCGGTTGGCCCGGCCTGGCAAAAACTGAACGACAGGGACCACAAAGCGATCACTGACGCCTTTGAGCGGATGACGATTTCGAATTATGCCGCGAATTTCGCGACCTATGGCGGTGAGAAATTCACTGTCGATCCGATGGTCAAGATGCGCAACACCGACAAGATCGTCGAATCGAAATTGACGACGGACAAGGAGACCGTGCCGTTCAACTATCGAATGCACCTGGCCGACGGCAAGTGGAAGGTCGTGGATGTCTACCTGAACGGTTATGTCAGCCAGCTTGCGGTGCGCCGGGCGGATTTCGCTTCGACGATCGCTAGTTCGGGTGCCGCTGGCCTCGTCAAGAAGATCAACGACCTCGTCGACAAGCAAATGGCCGGCGGCTAATTCGAAGCATTCCGCAATTGCTGGACCTGCATCTTCAAATTGTCCGTCAGGGCCGTGATGCTGCCGCCATGCTGCTGCAGAAAGCCCGTGAAATCCGAGCGTTGCGACAGCGCAAGCCAGATACCTTCGACCTGCATGTCGGTGACGATGGGCTTGCCGTCGGAGGTCTTGCGCACGCGGAACGCGGCCTTGATCGGCGGGGCATTCGCCGGCGCCTGCGGATTGACCACATCGGCATTGACCACCACATCGTCCGCCGAGCGTGCGTCGGACCCGGTGACCTTCAGCGTCTGCCCCGTATATTTGCCGAGCCGCGATTCATAGACCGCGACCGCATAATCGGTGAACGCCATGATAAAGGCGTCGACGTCGGCTTTCGAAGCCCCATTGGCATATTGGCCCAGCGTGAACATGCCGATGCGCTTCACATCTGTCAGCCCCAGCATGAAATCGCGAAATTGCGTACGGCGCTGATCGCCGGACAGCGACGTATTGTTGAGGATGATGTAACCCTTATCGATATTCTGCTGGACAAATGCCTCCGCCGGATTCGCGGCCGCGGCATAGGCTGCGGGCGCGGCAAGAAAGACACCGGCCAGCAAAGCTAGCGCGGAAAATACATTCGCCCAAAGGGGAATCCCAAACACGCGTGAAACCATGGCGCTCTCCAAAATTCATCCTCGGCCAGCGAGCGTTTAAAATATCTGTGGCCGTAAGGTGGCAAAACGTGTGGAACTTAGCTTCGTTCCCGGCCGTTCTTTTTACCCGAATCGGCTAAAAATCCGGCAAATCCTGAACTTCAGTGGCACCGTTGCGGATCTCGTTGTCGCGCGTCTGCCGGTATAGGCTCCGCACCGAGGCGTAGAAATCCAGCGACGTCCGTTGGACCTCATCGAGAGTCTCGATGTTGCGCGCGCGCAAATCCACATAATCGACGCCCGACCGGCCGACCTGGTACCAGATTTTTTCCCGCCACTGGGCATAGGTGAAGGGATCGAAGGCAATATCGACTGCCCATCCCAGAATGTCCCGCGGATTGCCGGGTCCCACCAGCGGCACGAAGATATAAGGTCCTTCGCCCACGCCGTGAACGGCCAAAGTCTGCCCGAAATCCTCATAATGACGAATATAACCCCAGCGGGAGGCGACATCGACAAGGCCGCCAAGACCGATGGTGGTATTCACCCCGGCCCTTAGAAGCGTTACCCCGGCCCGGTCCATCTCTCCCTGCAGGATGTCATTGGTGAAGATGATCGGCGAATCCAAATTGTTGAGGAAATTGCGGACGGTATTACGCACCGGCTCGGGAAAGATCCGGCGATAGCCGTCGGCGACCGGGTGATACACCGCCTTGTCCACTGCCAGCGTGGCATCGAAGCTCACCCGGTTGAACGATTCGAGCGGGTCGTTGATATCCTGCGGGCCCTCGGTATTGCCCATACTGGCGCATCCCGAAAGCAGGATGCATGCCGCGAGCGCGCCTATTATCCCTTTGTAGATACTCATTTTCTTGAAATCTGCCTGGTTGAATATACCGGCGAGGCTGCATTGAAACGCAGTGCCCACCTTCCTGGTAACCATGTTTAGCATACAGAGCTTGCCGGAAGATTGACCAAAAACAAGCCCCATAATCCGTCTTGCATAATGATATAAAGATATGTTTATATCAGGCTCGAAATGGGCGGGAAGGCTGGCCGCATGGAAAAGCTTTTGGGCATGTTGCGTGCCGCCGGTGACGCCACCAGGCTGCGCCTGCTGCTGCTCCTGACCAAGACCGATCTGACGGTCAGCGAAATCATCCAGATTCTGGGGCAGAGCCAGCCCCGGGTCAGCCGCCATTTGAAGCTGCTTTGCGAAGCGGGCCTTCTCGAACGGTTCAAGGAAGGGGCCTGGGTGTTCTACCGCGCTGTCGATCACGGCAAGGCGGCCGAGCTTGCGCGGGCGGTTTCCGCCTTGGCCGATGCCGAGAACGATCCGGTTCTTTTCGACGACAAGAGGCGGCTCGCCCAGGTACGCGCTGCCCGCGCCGAGGAAGCGGCGGCCTATTTCCGCGCCAACGCGCCGCAATGGGAGCGGATCCGCTCTTTGCATGTCCCTGAAGACGATGTCGAAGCCGCGATCGTGCGGCTGCTTGGGCGCGGCCCCCTGGACACGGTTTTGGACGCGGGCACTGGAACGGGGCGGATGCTCGAATTGCTCGCACCCCACATCAAGCGCGGTATTGGCATCGATGTCAGCCCCGATATGCTGGCCATCGCCCGCGATCGGCTGGGCCGGGCGGGCACCTTGAATTGCCAGGTGCGGCGCGGCGATGTGTACCGGCTCCCCTTTGCCGACGGCGATGAGAGAAGCGGCTTCGACGCCGTGCTGTTTCATCAGGTGCTGCATTTTCTCGACGATCCCCAGGCGGCGTTGCGCGAGGCGGTTCGCGTGCTGGCACCCGGGGGGCGCATCCTGATTGCCGATTTCGCCCCGCACGAGCTCGAATTCCTGCGGGCGGAGCATGCGCACCGGCGGCTCGGTTTTGCGGATTCCGAAGTGCAGGGCTGGTTCAAAACCGCCGGGCTGAAAGCGGTTGCCGCCGATTCGCTGGCGCCGCGCTCCTGTGCGGAGGCGTTGACCGTGATGGTGTGGGTAGGTGAAACGCCGGGCGTGAAAGCGCGCCGGAGGAAGATCGAGGCCGTGGCATGAACCTGAAACGCCTGGCAGTCCCCACGGATACGAGCGCCGTTTCGTTCGAGTTTTTCCCGCCCAAGACTGGCGAAATGGAAACGCAACTGTGGAATTCGATTCGTCGACTTGCGCCGTTGCGGCCGCATTTCGTTTCGGTGACCTATGGCGCCGGTGGCTCCACGCGCGACCGCACCCATGCAACCGTCAAGCGCATCGTCGAGGAAACCGAACTGAAGCCAGCGGCGCATCTGACCTGCGTCGGCGCGTCGAAGGAAGCCGTGAATGCCGTCGTCCGCGATTATTGGGAGGCCGGCGTGCGCCATATCGTGGTGCTGCGCGGCGACATGCCCGAACCCGGCCAGAGCTATACTCCGCATACGGCTGGTTATCAATCGACCGCCGAACTGGTCGCGGCGATCCGCGCTATCGCGCCGTTCGAGATCAGCGTCTCGGGCTACCCGGAAAAACATCCCGATTCGCCGTCGCTGGAATGGGATATCGAGGTTCTAAAGGCAAAGGTGGATGCGGGCGCCACGCGCGTCATCACGCAATTCGCTTTTGAACCTGATGCGTTCCCGCGATTTCGCGAGCGCGTCCGCAAAGCCGGTATCGAGGTTCCCATTGTGCCCGGACTGATGCCGACCACCAATTTCAAAGGAATGTCACGTATGGCCAAACGTTGCGGCGCGACCGTGCCTGACTGGTTGAGCGCGCTCTATGAAGGTCTAGATGACGATCTGGAAAGCCGCAAATTGGTGGCCTCCGCCGTGCTGGTCGAGCAGGTGCGCGAACTGAAGGACGAAGGCTTCGATCAGTTCCATTTCTATACGCTGAACCAGGCCGAACTGACGTTTGCGGTGTGCAACATTCTGGGCATCAAGCCGGCGGCGAAGAAACCGGTCGCGGCATGAACATCGCACGCAAGAAACGGCTCGAATGGCTGACGAAGACCGCGCGCGAGCGCATTCTCGTGCTCGATGGCGCCTGGGGCGTGATGATCCAGAATTACCGCCTGTCGGAGAAGGATTTCCGCGGGAGCCGTTTCACCGATTCGCCGCGCGATCTGAAAGGCAACAACGATCTTCTGGTGCTGACGCAGCCCGACGTGATCCGTGAAATTGGCCGCGCCTATCTACACGCAGGCGCGGACATCATCGAAAGCAACAGCTTCAATTCCACGGTCATCAGCCAGGCCGATTACGGCTTGGAATCGCTGGTGAGCGAGTTGAACGAAACGGCAGCGCGGGTCGCCCGCGAAGTCTGCGACGAATTGTCGACAGCGGATCGACCGCGCTTCGTCGCGGGCGTGCTTGGCCCCACCAATCGCACCGCCTCGCTGTCGCCCGACGTGAACGACGCCGGCTACCGCAATACCAGCTTCGACGCGCTGGCTGCGACCTATGCCGAGGCCACGCGCGCCCTCATCCGGGGCGGTTCCGATCTGATCATGATCGAGACGGTGTTCGACACGCTGAATGCGAAGGCCGCGATTTACGCCATTGAGGAGGTTTTTGCCGAACTCGGCGAGCGCTTGCCGGTGTGGATTTCCGGAACCATCACCGATCTTTCGGGTCGCACGCTGACCGGGCAAACCGTCGAGGCGTTCTGGCATTCGCTGCGCCATGCGGCTCCGTTTGCGATTGGGCTGAATTGCGCTTTGGGCCCGAAGGAGTTGCGCCCCTATGTGTCGGACTTGGCCGAAATCGCCGACACGTTGACAAGCGCCCATCCCAATGCCGGTCTTCCCAATGCGTTCGGCGGCTATGACGAGACGCCCGAATCCATGGCCGCCCATATCGGCGAATTCGCGCGCGAAGGCCTGGTCAACATCGTCGGCGGCTGCTGCGGCACGACGCCCGAACATATCCACGCTTTCGTGGAAACGGTTGCCGGTTTGCCGCCGCGCAAGGTTCCGGAGAAGCCGCGGCAATTGCGGCTTTCGGGCCTGGAAGCATTCACGCTGACGCCCGAGATCAATTTCGTCAATGTCGGCGAACGCACAAACATCACGGGCTCCGCCAAGTTCCGCAAATTGATCACTGCGGGCGATTATGAGGCCGCGCTCGATATTGCGCGCGGCCAGGTCGAAAGCGGCGCGCAGATCATCGACATCAATATGGACGAGGGTCTGATCGATTCGGAAGCCGCGATGGCGCGCTTCCTCAATCTGGCCGCCGGCGAACCCGATATTGCCCGCGTGCCGGTGATGATCGACTCCTCGAAATGGAGCGTGATCGAAGCGGGTCTCAAATGCGTGCAGGGCAAGCCCATCGTCAATTCGATCAGCCTGAAGGAAGGCGAAGCGGCCTTCGTCGCGGCGGCAGAGAAAGTGCGCCGCTATGGCGCGGCCGTCGTGGTGATGGCCTTCGACGAACAGGGCCAGGCCGATACGGCCGATCGCAAATTCCAGATTTGCCGGCGCGCTTACGAAATTCTCGTCGATCGGGTCGGCTTTCCGCCCGAAGACATTATTTTCGATCCCAATATTTTCGCCGTCGCCACGGGCATTGAAGAACACAATGATTATGGCCACGCCTATATCGATGCGGTGACCCGTATTCGGCAGGGGCTGCCGTTTGCGCATGTGTCGGGCGGCGTGTCGAATTTCTCTTTCTCGTTCCGCGGCAATGAGCGGATGCGCGAGGCGATGCATTCGATCTTCCTCTACCACGCGATCAAGGCCGGCATGGATATGGGCATCGTGAATGCCGGTAATCTTCCCGTTTACGGGGATATTCCCGCTGAATTGCGCGACGGCATCGAGGACGTGCTGTTTAATCGTCGGGCCGATGCGACGGAGCGTCTTCTGACGCTGGCGCAGAAATATCGCAAATCCGGGGAGGAAGCCGATCCGGAAGTGGTGCTCGCCTGGCGCAGCCTTCCCGTCGAGGAACGCCTGACCCATGCGCTCGTGCATGGCATTGCCGATTTCGTGATGGAGGACGTCGAGGAAGCACGCCTGCGGGCCAAGAAGCCGCTTGATGTGATCGAGGGGCCGTTGATGTCCGGCATGAACGTTGTCGGCGATCTCTTCGGCAGCGGCAAGATGTTCCTGCCTCAGGTGGTGAAATCCGCGCGCGTGATGAAGAAGGCGGTGGCCCATCTCATTCCCTTCATGGAAGCGGAGAAGCTGGGCGCGCAACGCGAATCGGCCGGCCGCATCATCATGGCCACGGTGAAAGGCGACGTCCACGATATCGGCAAGAACATTGTCGGCGTGGTTCTGCAATGCAACGGCTACGACGTCGAGGATCTGGGCGTGATGGTGCCGGCGGCGCGCATTCTCGAAATCGCGCGGGAGAAAAAGGCCGATATCATCGGGCTGTCGGGCCTGATCACGCCGTCGCTCGATGAGATGTGCCACGTCGCGGCCGAAATGGAGCGCGAGGGCTTCGACATTCCGCTTCTGATCGGCGGGGCCACCACCAGCCGCATCCACACGGCGGTGAAGATCCATCCCAATTATACCCGCGGCCAGACCGTGTATGTGACCGATGCGTCGCGTGCGGTAGGCGTGGTATCGACCCTGATCTCGAAAGAGACGCGGGCCTCTTATATTGGCGATGTGCGGAACGAATATGCGCGGATCATCGCCTCGCACGACAACAAGGGTGGACCGCAGCGGCGGCTGACTTTGGGCCAGGCGCGTGCTAACCGTTTTGCGCCCGATTGGGCGTCCTATGCACCGCCTGCGCCGCGTTTCCTCGGGGTGCGCAGTTTCGACGCCTACGATTTGGGCGAGCTGGTGCCCTATATCGATTGGCATCCGTTTTTCCAGGCCTGGGAAATGAAAGGCCGTTACCCCGACATCCTCGACGACCCGCAGGCGGGGCCGGTGGCGCGTTCGCTCTTTGCCGATGCGCAAGTCATGCTGAAGCGCATCGTGGAGGAGAAATGGCTGACCGCCCGGGCCGCGATCGGTTTTTGGCCGGCGGAATCGGAAGGCGACGACATCGTTCTTTATACGGACGAGACGCGCAAGAAGCGGCTTGGCGCGTTCCACACGCTGCGCCAGCAGGTCTCGCGCGAACGCGACACGCCTAATCTGGCGCTTTCCGATTTCGTCGCGCCGGCCGGGATCGGCAAAGAGGATCACATCGGGGCCTTCGTGGTTACTACCGGGCACGGCGAGGAGCCTATCGCGGCACGGTTCAAGGCGGACAAGGACGATTACAACGCCATCCTGTTATCCGCGCTTGCCGACC
>DATLVC010000430.1:0-12591 GCA_035577685.1 Micropepsaceae bacterium
CTGCCGGAAACGTCCTATCTGAAGACGCTCACCTACAGGCTGGATTAGATTTCCGTCTGCGAGCCCAGTTCCACCACGCGTCCTGGCGGCAGGCGATAGAACTGCGCGGCTTCCAACGCCGAAGCGTAAAGCTTGATGAAAAGCTTGGTCTGCCATAGCGGCAGCGCCGACGCGCGCGCCGGAACCAGGGTCTCGCGGCGAATGAAGAACGTCGCCGCATCCAGGTCGACCGAAAGCCCATAGGCGCGTGCGCCTTCGAGTGCCACGGGTACGTCGGGCGTCTGGAAGAAACCGAAATGCACCTCGACGGTGTAGAAGCCCTTGCCGAGCTTCTTGACGCTGAGCCGCTTTTCCGGCGGCACGAAAGGCACGTCCTGCACATCGACGCGCAGGAAGATGACGCGCTCGTGCAGCACCTGATTGTGCTTAAGATTGTGGAGCAGCGAGCCGGGCACTTCATCGACGCGGGGCGTGATAAAGATCGCGGTGCCGGCGACGCGGATGGGCGTCTTGTCGGCGCGCTCCAAAAACCGGTCGGTGGAAATGCCGCCGCCATAGGCTTTTTCCAACAGCACGCGCCGCCCCGCACGCCAGGTTTCCATGATAACGAAAACGGCGGCTGCGATAGCGAGAGGCAGCCAGGCGCCTTCGACCAGCTTCAGCGATACGGCGCCGAGAAAGGTGAGATCGGTGAAAATGAAGGTGCCGAACGCAACCGCGATCCACAATGGCTTCCAATGCCACTGCTTGATTACGACGATCAGGCCGAGAAATGTGGTGATGGACATCATGCCTGTCACCGCCATGCCATAGGCCGCGGCCAAGGCATCTGAATTCTTGTAGATGAGCACGATGGCGACGACGCCTATCAGCATCAGCGTGTTGGCGCGCGGCACATAGATCTGGCCGTAATCCGTGGCCGAGGTATGGCGGATTTCCATGCGCGGCAATTGGCCGAGTTGGACCGATTGGCGCGTGATCGAAAACACGCCCGAAATCACCGCTTGGCTCGCGATCACCGTGGCGACCGTGGCGAGCGCTACCAGCGGATAATGAAAGCCGGGCGGTGCCAGCGCATAGAAGGGGTTTTCGAGCGCCGACGGGTCGCGCAGAAGCACCGCGCCCTGGCCGAGATAATTGAGGATGAGTCCAGGCAGCGTGACCGCGAGCCAGCCGAGCCGGATCGCGGTGCGTCCGAAATGACCCATATCGGCGTAGAGCGTCTCCACGCCCGTGACGGTCAGGACCACGGACCCGAGCGCCACGAATGCCGTCCACGGTTCAACGACGAAAAGCCTTATCCCTTCCCACGGATTGAGGGCGAGAAGGATTTCCGGGGTCATTGCAACTGAACGCAGCCCGAGCGCCCCCAATACCAAGAACCAGACCAATACGATCGGCCCGAACAGCCTTCCGAGCTTGCCGGTGCCGCGATTCTGGATAAAGAACAGGCCCAGCAAAATTACCAAGGTGATGGGAAGGACGAGAGGGCCGAACGCGGGCTCTTCGATCTTCAGCCCCTCAACGGCGGAGAGCACCGAAATAGCCGGCGTCAGCATGCCGTCACCGAAAAACAGCGCAAGCCCAAGCACGCCGGCGAAACCAATCGTGGTTTTCATGCGCCGCGATAGACCTTGCGAGCGATGTGCAAGCGAGGCCAGTGCAACGACGCCCCCTTCGCCTTTGTTGTCGGCTCTGAGGATGAAAACGATGTATTTGATCGTCACAATAATGATGAGCGACCAAAAGATGAGAGAGATCGCGCCAAGCACAGCGCCGCGCATGGGCATCTGTCCGCCCGTCGCCAGCACCGATTGGCGGACCGCATAAAGCGGGCTTGTGCCGATATCGCCATAGACGACACCCAGCGCGCCTAGCGTGAGCCAGGCTTGCCGCTTGCGCCATGCCAGACCCGTTGCTTTGGATGCAACGCCATGGCCGCGTGCGGCCTCGGTCCTCGACATCAGGCTCACGGGAGATTGTACTCGCAGGTCATTCGCTACCGGTACCAGCCGCAAAACGGCCCAAAAGGAGGATCGTCCTTACAACGCCTCGCCTTTCGGTATGGTTGCTCATCCGAAAGGAGGGGGAAAATACGCTTCGCCCCCCGGAGTCACAAGGCCAAAGCTGCCGCAGGCCGATTGCCCTCTAACCGGCTGCATCTACACCGAAAAATGAATTCTGCGCTAATCCAGCGTGCGGCGGTAGCGCAAAAGGGCAACCGCTCCGACCACGCCCAGGAAAATTAACAGCGGCCAGATGTCGGGCCAGATTTCCGCGGCGCCGTTTCCCTTGAGCAGAATGCCGCGCACGATGCGCAGGAAATGCGTATTGGGAAGCGCTTCGCCAATGTCCTGCGCCCAGCCAGGCATTCCGCGGAACGGAAACATGAATCCCGAGAGCAGAATCGAGGGCAGCAGAAAGAAGACCGTCATCTGCATGGCCTGAAGCTGATTTTGCGCGATGGTGGAAAAGGTAAAGCCGAGCGCGAGATTGGCGGCGATGAAAAGTCCTGCCGCAGCGATGAGCAGCCCGAGCGAACCGAACATCGGCACGTGAAAGATGAAACGCGCGCCCAGCAAGATCAGGCTCGCCTGAATATAGCCCACCATCACATAGGGAATGATTTTGCCGAGCATCACTTCGAAAGGATGCGCCGGCATGGCGAGCAGATTCTCGAATGTCCCGCGTTCGCGCTCGCGCGTCATGGCCATGGACGTGACCATGACCATGGTCATGGTGAGGATCACCGCGATGAGACCGGGGACGATGTTGTATTGTGTGATGCCCTCAGGATTGTAGCGGCGCTGGATCACTGCGGTGAACGGCGGCGTGCTCGCGCGAATTGCCAGCACGCCGACAAGATCATCTTTGAGGGCCGAAGTCGCGAGTTGCGACATCGCCGCCAATGCATTGCCGGCTGCCACCGGATCGGTCGCATCCGCCTGGATCAGTACTTCGGGGTTCAGTCCGCGGATCATGTCGCGCGCGAAATTCACCGGAATGGTGATGACGAAGGTGACATCGCCTCGATCCAGCATCCTGTCGCCTTCTTCCTGGGAGCGCGCCACTGCGACGATATCGAAATATTCGGAGTTCTTGAGCGCGGCCGCGATGGAGCGCGCATAGCGGCTGTCATCGGCAATATGGATGGCAGCCGGAAGATGCCGCGGATCGGTATTGATGGCGAAACCGAACAGCATGAGTTGCAGCACCGGCACGCCCACCATAAGCGCGAAGGTCATGCGGTCGCGCCGCATCTGGATGAATTCCTTCACCAGGATGGCGTAGCAGCGAAAGAGGGAAAAACCGGTGTTCATTGTGCCGTCCCATGCGGGCCCTGCAGATAGATGAAGACGTCTTCGAGGCTGGGCGTCTCCTCGCGGATGCCGATCCCGCTTTGGTTGCGCAATTGGGCGATCGTCTGTTCGAGCGCGGGGCGGTCATGGCCGCTGGCATGCAGGGCGGCGCCGAAAAACGCGACATGCTCGATGCCGGGCTTGCCTTCGAGCTGCGGCAGATAATGGCGCACGTCCTGCCCCTCGATGACGAAGGTGACGAGCCCCGACTGTTGGATCACATCGTGAACGGTGCCGCGCGTGATGATGCGTCCCTGATTGATATAGACGATCCGGTCGCAGCGTTCGGCCTCGTCCATGTAATGGGTGCTGACGAGCACGGTGAGCCCGCTTTGGCTCAAATGGTGAATCTCTTCCCAGAATTCGCGGCGGGCTTGCGGGTCCACGCCGGCCGTCGGCTCATCGAGCAGCAACAGGCGCGGCGCATGCAGCATGCAGGCGGCAAGCGCGAGACGCTGCTTCCAGCCGCCCGACAATTCGCCGGCAAGCTGATTCTGGCGCGCCGTCAAACCAAGACGGGCGAGCGTCGCATCTACTTTTTCCTTGCGGTCCGGGATCGCATAGAGGCGCGCGACGAATTCCAGATTCTCGCGGATGGAAAGGTCTTCCCAGAAGCTGAAGCGCTGGGTCATGTAGCCGACTTCGCGTTTGATGCTTTCGGATTGGCGCAGCAATTCATAGCCCAGGCATTTGCCTTCCCCGGCATCGGGCTTCAGCAATCCGCATAGCATCCGGATAGTCGTTGTCTTGCCGCTGCCATTGGGCCCGAGAAAACCCCAGACCTCGCCTTCCGGCACCGCGATGTCGACGTGATCGACCGCGATTTTTTTGCCGAAGCGCTTGGTCAAGCCGTGCACGTCGATGGCAAGCGCGCTCATTTCGCGGGCGCCGGTGCTGCAGCCGTCTCCACCGGCCAGACTTCCGCCGGTAGGCCGGGGCGGGAGGGAAGGCCATTTGCGACGCGCGCTTCGACCTTGAACACCAGGCGCTCGCGATTTTCCACGCTGTAGATCACCGGAGGGGTGAATTCCGCCTGCGCGGCGATGAAGCTGATGGTGCCGACAAGGTTCGGAGGACAGCTATCGCAACTGATGTGCACCTGGCTTCCGAGCGTCAGCCGCGCAACCTGGGCCTCGGGCACAAAGAAGCGCACGAACACATTTTCGGGCGGCAGCACCTCGACAACAGGCGTGCCGGCATTGGCATATTCGCCTTGGCGGAAATAAATATCCTGTACCTGACCCGCGACGAGCGCGTGAACAGAACGCTCGGACAGATTGAACTCTGCCGTGGCGAGATTCGCCTCGCCCTGGCGCGCTTGTGCCTCGGCCTGGCGGCGTGCGGCGGTGGCCTGGGTTTGCAGACCGACCGCCTGTGCCCGTTGCGCACGCGCCGAATCATAGGCGGCTTGCGCCGCCTCCAGATCGCGCCGCGGCGTCCCGCCGATGCGAACAAGTTCCTCCTGGCGCGTGAGTTCTTTCTGGTTTCGTGCGATGTCGGCGTCGATCTGCGCCTGCTGAGCCTGAGCCTGCGCGATCTGAGCCGACGCCTGACTTGCCTGTTCCTTCGCGCCCGCGATCTGGGCATTGGCATTGTCGCGGGCGGCAAGCTCGCGTATGGCGTCCAGCGTGAAAAGGGCATCGCCTTGCTTCAACCAGGTCCCGCGCGCCACATTGATGCTGGTGATCCAGCCAGGCTGGGGCGCCGGGATCAATGCCATCTCGCCTTCGATATAGCCCAGCCAATGATCGTTCGGGGGATTGCCGCACGAGGCAAGGCACAAAATCATCAGTATAGGGAGCGATTGTCGCTTCATTGCGGGCTCCTCTCGGTCAGAAAACCGCGCAGCAAATTCGTGATATGGGCTTCGATCAGGCCTTCGTAATCGTAAGGGGCCGGATCCAAGCGCGCGAAGGTGGTGCGCCAGATGGCGGCGAGCAGCAATGGCGCAATGCAAAGCCGCACCGCGTGCGGGATTGCGATCTCGCGGAATTCTCCACTTTTCATGCCCGCCTTAAGCAGACCGCCGAAAAGCGCCAAGCCACGCTCGATGATTTCCTCGCGATAGATACGCGCGAGGTCGGGGAAATTGCCGGCCTCGGCGATGACCATTTTCGGCAGCACGACGCGGTCGCTGGTGATGATGAAACGGCCCAGCGTGCGCAGGATGTCCGCAAGCAGCGGCGCGATCGGCCCGCGATGCGCACGCGCGAGATCGGCAAAATGCGCAAGTTGAGGCGCCAGCATCTCGCGGACGAGCGCCCGGAAAACGGCTTCTTTGCTTGGGAAGTAGAGATAGATCGTTCCTTTGGAGACGCGGGCGCGGGTCGCGATCTCATCCATACGCGCGGCTGCGAAGCCCTTCTCGGCGAAAACGGAAAGCGCGGCTTCAAGGATTTCTTGCGGGCGGGCGTCCTTGCGCCGGCGCCAGCGCGCGGTCTCCGATCCCAGCGCGGCCAGTCGTGTGGCATCCCCACCCGGGGGCGGCTGAAGTTTTGGGTTTCGGCGCAGGGCCATTGCGACCTCATTAATAACTGACCAGTCAGTTATATAATTTCAAGTGAAGCGATGCAAGCGCGCGCACTATGATCGGCGCAAAGGTCGCAGGAGACGCAGCATTTGTGGCGCATGGCGGGGTTTCTGAGCGGGGCTGCCTTGGCCCTGGCCATTCTGGCGCTCTACATTGTGCCTGGCGCGCCGAGCTTCAGGGACCTCATCGGCATGATGGGCGGGGCACCGCGGATTGGGCCCGGCTTTATCGGTATGGCGAATTTCGGCCAATGGCGGCTGATCTGCATACCCGGGCCGTCGCGGCAGGACGGATTGAGCCCGGCAGGTACGCCGGAAACCACGGCCGCCCCGCCTGCGAAAGCCCCCAATGCCTGCCGTATCAATCGCGAAATGCCGGCTCCCGCACCCAATGAGGCATCGAGCGGAGCCCAGGTGATCATCGCGGCCAATTTCAGCCTGATCGGTCCCAAGCGGGTTCCCGCCGCGATGCTGAGGCTGCCGGTAACTGCGCGGCCGGGCGATGCCATTGGCCTTCGCTTCGACGATGGCGCGGAGGTGCAAACCAAAGTGCGCGATTGTGCGCCCACAGAATGCCTGGCCGCGGGCACGCTGACGGCCTCCGACTGGGACCATCTATCGACGGCCCGGAGCCTGCAGGTCTCCTTTCCCGCCGCCAACCGCCAATGGGTGCTGCTCGATCTTCCGGTCGACGGTCTATCCACGGCGATTGCCGCCCTGAAGCGCGCCGAAATTCCCCCGCCGTGACGCCCTGATTACGGTCTTCGCAGCAGCAGCCGCGTGAAGTCCCCTTCGCGTTCCAGGGACAGCACCTCGAAACCCTCGGCACGGCACATATGGGGCACGTCAATGGCGCCCATCGGATCGTCGGTGAGCACCAGGACCGTTGTGCCAGCCGCCGCCCGCAGCAGATGGCGCCGCGCCAGCAGGGCGGGCAGCGGGCATTTGAGCCCCTTAAGATCGAGCGTTTCGGGTTCCATATTGCTTGACCGTTAAGCCTTCCAACCTATTCTCCCCCAGCTTTACGTTAGCGGGAGCGATTCGCCGATGGGTCTGTCCGAGGCGGTGAACCGCGAGGCCGTCTATATCGCGGCGGTGGCGCGCACGCTGATGCTGACGCGCGGCGTCCATCCCGATGCGAAAGTCACCATCGCCGATTGGACCGAGCGCTGGGCGCGTGAGCGATCCGCAAGTCCCGCCATTCTGCACGAAGACCGGATCGTCAGCTGGGGCGAACTTGATTCCGGCGCGAACCGTTTTGCCCGCTGGACCAAGGCAATCGGTTTGCGCAAGGGCGATGTCGTCACGCTGCTGATGGAGAACCGGCCCGAATATGTCATGGCCTGGCTGGGCCTGATCAAAAGCGGAATCGTCGCGGCGCTCGTCAACACCAATCTGACCGGCCAGCCACTCGCCCATTCCATTGCATTGGCCGGGGCCCAGCATTTGATCCTCGGCAGCGAACTGGCGGAGAATTATGCGACCGCGCTTGGCGTTATGGACTCGCGTCCCACGCTGTGGGTCACGGGCGGCGCGCGGCCGGGCTGCGAAGATCTCGATGCGGCATTGATCGCGCAATCCGATGCGCCCATGCCGCCGGAAAGCCGCAGCGATATTTTCTGCCGCGACAAGGCACTCTACATCTACACCTCGGGTACGACCGGTCTGCCCAAAGCCGCGAATATCAGTCATATGCGGCTGCTGCACATCATGAGCGCGTTTCAGGGCGCGGTGAATGGCGGCCCGGACGACCGCATGTATGATGTGCTGCCCCTTTATCATTCGGCCGGCGGTATTGCCGCACTCGGGCCGCCCTTTCTGGGTGGCGGTTCGCTGGTGGTGCGGAACCGGTTTTCGGCGACCGAATTTTGGGAGGATTGCCACCGCTACCGTCCGACCGTCTTCCAATATATTGGCGAGCTGTGCCGCTATCTGCTGAACACGCCCGAACATGCCCATGAACGCGATCATGCCTTGCGTGTTGCCATCGGCAATGGTCTGCGTCCGGAGATATGGCCCAAATTCCAGGCGCGATTCCGCATTCCGCATATCATGGAATTTTACGGTGCGACCGAAGGCAATGTCGGCATGATCAATTATGACGGCAAGGTCGGCGCCATCGGCCGGGTGCCCTGGTATGCGCGCAGCATTCAGCGGATCAGACTGGTGCGCTACGATCTCGAAAAGGGCAATGCGTTGCGCGGGCCCGATGGTCTGTGCAGCGAAACCGCCAATGGCGAGATCGGCGAGGCGGTGGGCATGATCGATCCCAATGACCCACGCTCGCGGTTCGACGGCTACACCAACAACGCCGACACCGAAAAGAAAATCCTGCGCGATGCCTTTGCCAAGGGCGATGCCTGGTTCCGCACCGGCGATCTGATGCGCCGCGACGCCCATGGCTATTTCTATTTCGTCGACCGCACCGGCGACACCTTCCGCTGGAAGGGCGAGAATGTCGCCACCTCCGAAGTGGCCGAGGCGCTCTCCGTGTTCCCCGGAATCAAGGAGGCCAATGTCTATGGCGTGGAAGTGCCGGGCGGCGAGGGGAAGGCGGGCATGGCCGCGCTTGTCACCGATGCGCGTTTCGATCTTGCCGGGCTTGCCGCCTATCTGGAACGGAACCTGCCCTTTTTCGCGCGGCCGATTTTCCTGCGCTTCCAGCAAGCGATCGAAACCACCAGCACCTTCAAGCAGCGCAAGATCGAATTGCAGAAGGAGGGCTTCGACCCTGGGGTGATTTCCGATCCGCTCTATGTCCGCGATGCCGCGACCGGGCAATATGTGAGCCTGACGCCCGCTCTCTACCGGAACATCTGCGAGGGACACGCCAAATTGTGAGGGAGGAAATATGCGCAGTCTTCATGTCTGGGTGATCGCGGCGGCGTTGGTGATTTCCACATCCATCGCCAGCGCCGCCGCCTTGCTCGCCGGGCGCTATACCATCGTGAGCATCGCCGGCAACAATGTCGCCTGGAAGCTCGATCGCCTCACGGGCCAGGCCTATGGCTGCGAAGAGTCCGAGTTCGGACCCTTCTGCATTCCGGCCCCCAACCAGATCAAGCACAACCAGTAGCGGCTCAGGATGCCTTGCGCGTCCTTCCGGTCGCGCGCATGGTTTTGCGTGTCCCGCCAGCGCGTGCTGCGCT
This sequence comes from Micropepsaceae bacterium, assembly GCA_035577685.1. Lineage (GTDB taxonomy): Bacteria > Pseudomonadota > Alphaproteobacteria > Micropepsales > Micropepsaceae > CAIYRG01. Next base: position 9,038 of record DATLVC010000430.1, read on the forward strand.
CGTGCGCCGGCGCGTAACCGTCTTCGCGTTCTTGCCGCCCATTGCGCGCGTGCTTTCGCGTTTTCCGCGGGCGCCGACATGGGACTTGCCTTCGCGTTCCTGCTGGTAGGTTTTTCCTTTGGCTTCTTTGCGCTTCGTCTTGGTGAGGTTTTGTTTGCGCTTCGCCGGGCTGTCATATTTCGATGCGCCCGCCTCGTGCAGCGCGATGGCAATCGCCTGCTTGCGGCTCTTCACCTTGCCGCCCCTGCCGGCTTTCCCGCTTTTGAGCTCGCCATGCTTGAATTCGTGCATGATGCGTCCCTCGGTCTTCCTCTGCCCCGTTGATGCTTTGGCCATAGGCTTCTCCTCGCGGTTCTCACCCCGCCTTCGTGTGCACAAACGCAACCGTGAACGGGAGGTTCCAGCGCTGTGTTGCGAATGACACACAGATGGCGAAGCTCTCATCCAATTTCGGTTGTGTCGGGTTGTCGACATTCGCGGCGAGCCCCTACGATGGGGAGTGATTCGATTTTGCGGTTGGGGGACGCCGCCAATGTTTCAGCACGGGGATATTGAGTGGCGGGGCGCACCGATAATTTTTTTTCCGATTTTCAGCAATCCAACGAAAACACCATTTTCATCACGCGCGGGCCTCCTTCGGCCCAAATCCGGCTGAAGGTGTCCCTCGACCGGCTTTATTTCGTGGCCGAGGGTGAGCCAAGCGGACTGAGCCTGGTCGATTGTATTCGCGAAGGCATGGTGAAGGGCGTGTTGCATGACAGCATGCGCACGCTCGTGGACATGACGCGTTTCACGGGTGCGGTCGATTGGGCCGCCCTCCACACCATTCGCGACATGGCGAAGTGGGGCAGCGAGGGCGATTCGCGTGTGGCCTATGTGGTGCGCAACAACGTGTTCGATGCGCTCATCAAGATCGTGCAGATCCTGTTTGCGGATACGCGCCACCGCACCTTCGACAATTTTCCCGACGCGATTGCGTGGCTCGAATCGAAACCGTCGCGGCGGCCCAAGAAATAGCACCGCAGGGGGCCGTTGATCGGTGCGGGCGAGCCGTGGCAGGGTTGGCCGGCGTGGCGACGATGGAGGCTGATAATGGCGCTGGTGCAGAACCCGATTTGCGAATTCGGCTGGAAGGCGCGCGACTTTGCGCTGCGCGGCGTCGACGGCAAGACCTACAGCCTCGGCGATGTGCGCGGACCCAAAGGCACGCTCGTCGTCTTCATCTGCAACCATTGCCCCTATGTGCGCGCGGTGATCGACCGCTTCGTGGAGGAAACCCACGCGCTGAAGGCGCTCGGCATCGGCGTGATCGCCATCATGGCCAACGACACCAAGATTTCGCCCGGCGATTCCTTCGACGCCATGAAGGTGTTCGCGAAGGAGCACGATTTCACGTTTCCCTATGTCATGGACGAGACGCAGAAAATGGCACGCGATTATGGCGCGGTGTGCACGCCCGATTTCTTCGGCTTCAACGCGAAGGACGAGCTGCAATATCGCGGCCGGCTGGATGAATCCAAGACGACGCTGGTGAAAGGCGCGCGGCGCGATCTGTATGAGGCGATGAAGCTGGTCGCCGAGACGGGGCACGGGCCGAAGGATCAGATTCCCTCCATGGGCTGCTCCATCAAATGGCGGGACTGAGTTAGGCGCCGTCATCGCCTGTGGGATTGCCAAACAGGGAAACACGAAGGTCACGAAGAAGGCACCAAGCGCACGAAGCTTTGTGATCTTGTTTTCGCTTTGTGTTCTTCGTGTTGGGGCGCCCATACCAGCATTGGATGCTGTATCCCGAGCGCCCACCATGAATTGTTTTGTCCAAAAATATGGGGTGGGGGTAGGGGGACTTTCTTCGCGCACACACGCATCTGCCTTCGTCGTTACCAACCCGAAGACATGGTGCGGGCGATCTTCTCCTTCAACAGCAGCGCCACGCTGCCTCTCACTGCACCATGGGCCCCGGATCAGGTCCGGGATTCCCAGCCACCCAGCCACGGTGCGTCTGCACCGCGAATGAGTTGCTCTCACCATCACTAGCATCAGAGTGTCCCAACCGAGTATGCCACGCGTCTGCGGGCGCATGGAATTGTCGGCTCGCGGACGCATCTCGGCGAAATGTCGCGCATTACCGCAGGGGCCGTGACGGCTCGTTCGCTCTATTCTAGATTGTAGACTGGCTCAGCAGAGCCAATTTCCTTTGGGTCAGCTGGGGGGCATATGACTCACAAACATCTATCGCTCGACACTCTTGTGGTGAATCGAGCAAACGACCGCCATGGAGAGCTTGAAAACGAAACTGCCGCAATCGCGTGGTTGTTTAACAACCACGAAATGCACATGCGGAACCTAGCAAAAGATATCGCCGCTCAAGGGCAGATATTTGAGGCGCCCCTCGTACATCCCGAGAATGGCTACTTCACGGTGTTCGATGGAAATCGCCGCGTTACGTGCCTAAAGCTGCTTCGGAATCCAAAGCGTGCTCCCACGGTGGAGTTGCGTGAGTATTTTGAAGAACTAAGTAAAAAACATACCAACTTCCCCGATCCGATCGAGTGTCAAGTCGAAGCGGACCGTGATCGCGTCGACGAAATACTTTTCCGAAGGCACACGGGAACTCAAGCGGGCGTCGGCCAGAGTAACTGGGACGACCGAATGAAGTCGAATTTTGTCAACCGAACCGGCAAGGGAGGCGGCTTAAACGTCGCGTTGGAAATCGAAAAACGCTTATCGGTGTTGGGAAAGCTTCCGAAGAATAAGAAAATTCCGTGGTCGACGATGAATAGACTTTTGTCTGCGGAGCCGTTTCGCAACCGCGTTGGGTTTACGATAAACAAGGGACGATTTGAATTAACACACGATGAAGACGTCGTTTCTGATGCTCTGATGCGAATTGCTGAAGATCTCGCGCACAAGCGCATTACATTGAATGATGTCTGGGACGTGGACGGAAAACGAAATTATCTCGATGAACTGGATAGGGCTGGTTGTCTGCCTACGATAAAGGACGCTCTTCCAAAAACAGGAACCATTCCAAAGCCATCTTCGCCTGCGCCGAAACCTTTTACCGGTTCCAAAACCTCACCGCCGCACCACGCTGATACCGCAAACAACATTTGCCATTGCCTGGGCCGGCCGACTGTCACGCCATCGAGCTATTTGGGATGAGCTTCAGTTTCGTTTGACACTTACCGAGCACCCGAACGCAATTTCTGTTCTCTTTCGAGTTTTGCTCGAGCTTTCCGCCGACAATTATATTGCGCAGGTTCGGCTCGCGAACGTCAGTCCAAGTGATCCGCTAGCGAAGAAAGCACTCCGGATCGCGGAAGACTTGCACAGCAAGGGCGACATCGATCAAAAGTACCTGCAACTGTTTAAGAAGTTTCCACAATATGATGGACTTGTTTCAGCCGACACTCTGAACCGCTACGTTCATTCTCAAAATTTTGCTCCGTCCCCTGAGCATCTGACGGCACTATGGGACGCACTCGCGGAATTCATTGTCCGCTGTCTTTGCGTTTAGACCTCCTCCGAAGGGGGCGAGGGAGATCAGTTAT
>DATLVC010000431.1:0-15201 GCA_035577685.1 Micropepsaceae bacterium
ACCTTCTGCACCGGCCCCATCACGTTGAACGCCTTCTGATGGCAATGGCCATGCAGCAGCGCGGTGTCACCGATGGACCCCAGCTTCGGATTGAAACGCCCGGCGTCGATTTCCTTGGCCAGGAATTCCTCGAACAGGAAGGTGGATTTGGCCAGCAGCTTGGAATCCTCCCCCGGTGCGAGGGACGGCGCTTCGTCGCGGAAGGTGAAGATGCAGGAGGGCTCCAGCCCGACAATCGGAACACCGCGTTTGGCGAAGGGCAGCAGCATCGCATAACTGCGCGCCAATTCCGCCCGCGCCTCGTTCACGAGGCCCGCGGTCAGGAAGGTGCGCCCGCAGCAGAGGGCGCGTTCCGATGGCTTCGCAGGCTTGGGCAGATGCACACGATAGCCAGCGCCCGTCAGCACGGCCAATGCGGCATCCAGATTTTCGCGTTCGTGATAGCGGTTGAAAGTGTCGGCAAAGAGCACGACTTCGGGAACCGCCGTCGCGTTGCTTGTCCCCCCACCCCCATCCCCTCCCCGCGTTGGGGGAGGGGAGACTGGTTCGAAGACAGTTTGGCTTGGATTGAAATAATTGCTTCGCCATTTGGGCAGCGTGCGTTTGGCAGAAAAGCCGATGATGGGTTCGCTTAAGCTTGCAGCGCCCGGAAGCTGGTCGCGCAGATTGAGCAGCCACGAAAAGCGTGAGGCCAAGGGCGCATAACGCGGCAGATAGCCGATCAGCCGGTCGCGCAAACTGACGCCATATTTGGCCGCGCGCGCCGCCAGCACCTCGATCTTGAACTTCGCCATATCGACGCCGGTCGGGCATTCGCGCTTGCACGCCTTGCAGGAGACGCAGAGCTTCAGCGTCTCCATCATCTCGTCCGAGGTCAGCGCGTCGGCGCCCAATTGCCCCGACAGCGCCAGCCGCAAAGAATTGGCGCGCCCGCGCGTGACGTCGCGCTCGTTCTTAGTGGCGCGATAGGAGGGGCACATGGCCCCGCCTTCGTGTTTGCGGCAGGCGCCATTGTTGTTGCACATCTCGGCCGCGCCCTGGAAACCGGACGCGCCGCCGGGAAATTCGGTCCAATCGAGCGCCGGCTTGAAATCCGAAATGCCGTATTCGTTGCCGTAGCGCAGATATTCGCGGTCGTCGAATTTGGGCGCGCCCACGATCTTGCCCGGATTGAAAAACGCGCCGGGATCGAACAGCGCCTTCACCTCGCCGAAGGCGTGCACGATGCGCGCGCCGAACATCATCTCGTGGAATTCGGAGCGCACGATGCCGTCGCCATGTTCGCCGGAATGCGAGCCCTTGAATTTCTTCACCAGCTCGAAGGCTTCCTCGGCGATGGCGCGCATCGCTTTGAGGTCTTTCTCGAGCTTCAGATTCAGCACCGGGCGGACATGCAGACAGCCGACGCTCGCATGCGCGTACCAGGTGCCCTTGGTGCCGTATTTCTCAAACACCTGGGTGAGTTTGTCGGTGTATTCGGCGAGATGCACCAGCGGCACCGCGCAATCCTCGATGAAGGAGACGGGCTTCCTCTCCTCCTTCATGCTCATCATGATGTTGAGGCCAGAGGCCCGCACCTCGGCGATGGCCGTTTGCAGCGCCGGATCGCGCACTTCGACCACGCCGCCCCATTTGGCGCCGATCTTGTCCCAGGAGAAGCCGAGATCGCCCATCATCTCGACGAGGCGCTTCATGCGGCGGGTGTTTTCCTCGTCGCCCTCGTCGAATTCGACCATCAGCAAGGCTTCGGGGTCCTCGCGGACGAATTTGGGAATGACATCGCGGAACAGGGGGATCGCGCGGGCGAGATCCAGCATGGTCTTGTCGATGGCTTCGACCGCGATAGGACCAAGCGTGACCAGATGCTGCGCCGCGTTCATGGCTTCGTAGAACTGGCCGAAATGGCAGACGCCGACGACGCGCCGCCCGAGCAGCGGCGACAGCTTCAGCTCGATCTCGGTCGAGAAGGCGAGCGTGCCCTCCGAGCCCACCAGAATATGCGCGAGATTGGGCTTGGTGTTCTTGGGCACCAGCGCGTCGAGATTGTAGCCGCCGACGCGACGCTAAACGTTGGGAGAGCGCTCCTCGATCTCGGCGGCCTCGCGCTCACCCAGCGCGAACAATTCCCGGGCGATGGGACGCAGGGCGGAATCGACCGGCAATTCGGAGAGGTCGCGCGACAGTTCGGCAAAGCGTGCCGCCGCGCCATTGGGCAGCACCGCGTTGATGGCGATGATGTTGTCGCGCGTGGTGCCATAGCGCAGCGAGCGCGTGCCGCAGGAATTGTTGCCGGTCATGCCGCCCAGCGTGGCGCGCGAGGCCGTGGAGGGATCGACCGCAAACCACAGCCCGTGCGGCTTCAACTGCCGGTTCAGCTCGTCCAGCACGATACCCGGCTGCACCACGCAGCGGCGCCCCGGCACATCGAGGCTGACGATCTTGTTGAGATATTTGGAGCAGTCCACGACCAGGGAATGGTTAATCGTCTGGCCGCATTGCGAGGTGCCGCCGCCGCGGGCCACCACGGTCACGCCTTCGGACCGGGCAATCGCAATGGCGCGTTCGGCTTCCCCTTGCGTGCGTGGCACGACCACGCCGATCGGCATCATCTGATAGGAGGAGGCGTCCGTCGCGTAACGGCCGCGGCTGAAGCGGTCGAACAGGACTTCGCCGGCGCTTTCGGCTTTCAGGCGCCTTTCCAGGCCGGGATTTGCGACGATTGTCATATGCCTCTTATGGATTTAGCCGCCCTTGTGTACAAGGGCGGGACGTGTGAAAGAAAAGCCTCCAAAAGCCCCAATCTTCGAGCTCCCATGGCGACGAACACCCCCAGAATTGCCGGCCGTCACTTCCTGCAAATCCCCGGCCCTACCCCCGTTCCGGACCGCATCTTGAGGGCCATGGACCGGGCCGTCATCGATCATCGCGGCCCTGAGTTCCAACGGCTCGGCCAGCGGGTTTTGTCCGGGATCAAGACCATTTTCAAGACCAAGAGCACGGTCATCATCTATCCCTCGTCCGGGACAGGGGCCTGGGAAGCGTCCCTTTCCAACCTGCTGTCGCCGGGCGACCGGGTGCTGATGTACGAAACCGGGCATTTCGCCACGCTGTGGAAGACCATGGCGGTGAAATTGGGGCTGAAGCCCGAATTCATCGAATCGGACTGGCGGGGCGGCGTGGATGCTGCAGCCATCGGGGAACGCCTGCGGGCGGACAAGGCCCACGAGATCAAAGCCGTGTGCGTTGTCCATAATGAAACTTCGACGGGCGCAACGTCGGATGTTGCTGCAGTGCGCAAGGTCATCGACGCGGCGGGACACCCCGCCCTTTTGCTGGTGGACACGATTTCCTCTCTCGCGTCGGTCGATTATCGCCATGACGAATGGGGAGTGGATGTCACGGTGGCCGGCTCGCAGAAGGGGCTGATGCTGCCGCCGGGGCTGGGCTTCACCGCGGTCAGCGAGAAGGCGCTGAAGGCGGCCAAGAGCGCCAAGCTGCCGAAATCGTTTTTCTCCTGGGAAGACATGATAGGCCCGAATGCGAGCGGCTTCTTCCCCTACACGCCGGCGACCAACCTGCTTTACGCGCTCGCCGAAGCCATCGACATGTTGCACGAGGAAGGCCTGGACCGGGTTTTCGCCCGCCACAACCGCCACGCCGAAGCGACCCGGCGCGCGGTCAATGCCTGGGGGCTCGAGATCCTCTGCCGCGATCCCAAATGCTACTCGCCCGTGCTGACGGCCATTCTGATGCCGCCCGGCCATGATGCGGACGCCTTCCGCAAGACCGTGCTGGAAAATTTCGACATGTCGCTGGGCGCAGGGCTGACCAAGCTCGCCGGCAAGGTGTTCCGCATCGGCCATCTCGGCGATACCAACGACCTCACGATCCTGGGCGCATTGTCGGGCGTCGAGATGGGCCTTCAGCTTGCGGGGGTGCCGCACAAGAAAGGAGGCGTGCAGGCGGCGATGGATTATCTGGCGCAATCCGCCAAGACGCCGATGGAAAGCGCCGCCGAATAGAGTTCCGGGAAGGGGAAAAGCGATGCGTATTTTCAAATCCACGAACGTCGTTCTCTACCTTCTCTGCGCGATGTATTTCATCACCTATATCGTGCGCCAGAACGTCAATACGGCCGGCGGCCCGATCCAGCAGGAGTTCGGGCTTTCCAACACCCAGCTCGGCCTGATCTTTTCCGCCTATGGCATTCCCTATCTGCTGTTCCAGATCATCGGGGGCTGGACGGCCGATCATTTCGGCCCCCGGCGCACTCTGTTCGTGAGCGGCATCGTCTGGGCGGGCGCGACCATCCTCACCAGCCTGGCCTTCGACTTCTATTCGCTGTTTGCGCTGCGGGTGCTGATGGGTTTCGGCGTCGGCGCAACGCTGCCGACCGCGACGCGCGCCATGCAGCATTGGGTGGAAGCCAAGAAACGCGGCTTCGCGCAAGGCATCACCCACGCCTTTGCGCGGCTCGGCAATGCGGCGACGCCTCTCTTGATCGCGGCCTTGATGGCGGCGATCGATTGGCGCGGCTCGTTCATTGCCGTCGGCGCGTTCGGGTTCATCTGGGTCTTCGTCTGGCTCTGGTATTTCCGCGATGATCCGAAAGAGCACCCTTCCATCACGCAGGCCGAGCTTGACCTGCTGCCGCACCGGCCCAAAGGGCCGAAGCCCATTGTGCCGTGGGGGCCGCTGGTGGCGCGCATGTGGCCCGTGACGGTGACGTATTTTTGCTATGGCTGGAGTCTGTGGCTGTATCTGAACTGGCTGCCGCTGTTCTTCAAGAACACCTACAGCCTCGACATCAAACAATCGGCGATCTTCGCCACCGGCGTGTTCTTGGCCGGCGTTGTGGGCGACACGCTGGGCGGGGTGTTGTCGGACGCGATCTATCACAAGACCGGCAATGTCCGTATGGCGCGGCTATCTATCTGCGTGCTCGGCTTTACCGGCGCGCTGCTGTCGCTGGTACCCATCCTTTATATCCACGATATCAACATCGTGGCGCTTTGCCTCACCAGCGGTTTCTTTTTCGAGGAAATCGTCATCGGGCCGATGTGGGCGATTCCCATGGACATCGCGCCCAAATATTCCGGCACGGCGGCGGGCCTGATGAACACCGGCTCGGCGCTGGCGGCGATTTTGTCGCCGGCCATCGCGGGCTATGTGATCGACGCGACCGGCAATTGGTATCTGCCATTCATCATGTCCATCGGTGTGTTGCTGGTCGGCGCCTTGATGTCGTTCGCCATGCATCCTGAGCGGCAATTCACCGAAGAGGGCATGCCGTCGGCGAAGCCCCGCCCCGCGCCGGCGGAATAATCTTGGAGATCGGTTAAGCGGCCCGGCTGGGTTTGCCTTGCGGGCCCAACCGCCACAGTTGAATGACGCTAAGCGCGTATTCGGCCGATACGGCCTCATATTGCTTGCCAAAGGATTCCGCGCCGGCCATCCGCTCGTTCGTGCCGGAAAGCATTATCGCGATCGTGACGAACAGCGCCCGGTCGAATCCCGCTGCCCGAGCGAGGATGGCAATCCCGTCCAGATTCTGACTTTCCACCAGGCGATTGATCAACTCGTAGTCCGTGGCCGTCAGCTTCGCAAAAGCGAATTTGAACTCGGTTTGCTGGTGATCACGCAAAAGCCGCGCGAGGATCGGAGGCTTCAAATCGCCGCGACGGGCAAGCTCATCGACCTTGAGGCGCGCGGTTTCGTAGTCCTTCGGAAGCCCACCATGTTTCACAAGCCAGCGTCTGCGGCTGAGCGCCATCGCCACCGCCAGATCCTGTGACGACGCGTTGCTGAAGCGCTTCAGCACATCGCGCCGAAGATTGTCTTCCACCTTGAAATAGAGATCGTTCAGAAGATCGAGCGGCACCGTGCTGCGCTGGACGAACGCTTCCTGCAATACGACGCTGCTTTCGGCACGGGCGGCGACCTTTTCATAGGTCGGGTAATCGATTTTTGCGCCATTATTGTCCAAGAGAGAGGCGACAACATCGTCCTCGCCGCGCTCGACCAACGCACCGGACACTTGCTCGCTGATGGTGGGGCGCTTGGTCACCGCCATCATGTGATCCTGGGATTTTTGCGCGATGACGTCGAGAAGATCGGCGTCGGTCAGGGCGTTCGACCGTTCGAGCACGGGGCGGGCAACAACGATCTCGTCGAACGCCAAATTGCGCGCGGTGTTGTTGAAGGATATGGGGCTCGCGGCGATATAGCGCGAAAGCTCGGTGCGGATCGTGATCGTCAATTCGCAGGCAATCGCCGCGAGGATTTTGTCGAGATCAGCGCACGCTACGTCTTTGAGGACATGGTTTTCGGGGCGGAAACTATCGGCAATGTCACGCAACACTTTGCGGCGCGCGTCAGCCGATCCGGTCGAGGCCATTTCGGCAAGCATCGCGAGTTTGGAATGCGGCGCAGCCACAAGTCCCAGCCTTCTTGTGTCAAATTTGAAGTCTCTCCTACATCTCTAAAGAAACCTTCGAGTTAAACCGCGGATTTTTAGTCAAAATGAGACGATGACGTGCCGTTAAGCTGCAGCCAGCCCGACTGATCAATCGTTCGATGGCGCTCGAGATGGGAGTTTAAGTTCCGATATAGGACGCAAGATGGCCGCTCAAATCGCGCGCGTCGTCGGCAGCACCATCGATGAGTGCCGATTTGCGGCGCCGCAGGAACTGCATGCCCATCAGATACATGCCGGGCGACTCAACAACGCCGCCGTCGTGGCGGATGTACCCCTTGCGATCGAGCACAGGCGCATGAAGCCACGAATAATCGGGACGATAACCCGTTGCCCATATGATCGTCTTGATACCGCCGCGGGTAAGATCAATCACAAGCGGCGGAGACGCTTCGACATCGGTGGCCGGGAAACGCCTCGGGGCCTCGACTTCGCTGTCGAGGCCGTTATCCGTCACCCACGTATCGATGGTGTCGAGGAGCCGGTTCATTTTGAGGTCGGAAAGCGCGCATTGATTGCGCAGAGAACCTGAGAACTGCGCTTTGCCGTCACGGATTCCGGCGAGGCGGCCAATGAGCTTCACCCCGATCCCCGTAAGCGCGTTCAGATCGAGAGTCACGCGCTCGGGTGAACCCACCAGCTGCATCGAGGGGACCCTTCGCGCCCGGACAATGTCGTCGACCTCGTCATAGCGTTCACGGAGCACGCCGGTTTTTTCCATCCACCATTGGATGTCTTTTCCCCGGTAGAGGCGGGGCGCGCGAACATGCTCGCCGACGGCGAGGGTGACCGGCCGCCCCGAGCGATGGATCTCGTTGGCGAGCTGAATACCGGTCGCCGAGGCGCCGACAATCAGCACGCCGCCCTGTTCGATCTGATCCACGTTGCGATATTGCATCGGCGTCAGGGTGCGGATCGCGGAAGGGACCTCAGGGGCGTATGCGGGGACGCTTGCGATATTGCACGCACCCGTCGCGATAACGACCGTTCGGCAGCGATATTCGCCCAGGTTTGTCGCCAGCAAATAGCCGTCATCGGTGCTGCACAGGGAAAGCACAGTCGTGTGAGATTGTACCGGGGCCGCGATCACGCGCGCATAGCGGTCAATGAACGCGACGGTCTCCGGCATCGTCCGGAACCCGTCCGAATCATCGCCCTCATAGCAATACCCGGGCAAACGACTGAGCCAATTCGGCGTAAGCAATCGCAGCGAATCCCAGCGTTCCGTCCGCCAGGAATTCGCAATCTCCCCGCGCTCAAGCACGACATGCTCAATGCCGCGCTCGGTGAGACACCGGCTGAACGCCAAGCCGGCATGCCCGGCGCCTATGACGACGGTGGTTACCTTGCGAACGGGACCCGCTCCCCAGTTTACGCGATGGCCGAGGTCAGTTGACCTCGACGCTGACGTTCGTCGGGTTGGTGATGACGTCGAAGACGGCGGAGCGCTTCTGCGATTGGGCGACAAGCGCCTTGATCTCGTCCGGGGTCGCGTCGGCGTCGATCTGATATTTGACCTTGATGCCGTCAAAGCCGTTTCGCACGTCGCTATCGATGCCGAGAATGCCTTGGATATCCATCGCCCCTTCGATCGTTGCCGACACTGAACGGAGCTGAATCCCGCGATGCTGCGCAACCGCGGCGATGCCGGCTGTCAAACAACTGGCGAGACCCACAAGCACATATTCCACCGGTGTCGCGCCCTTGTCCTCGGAGGCGAAGATTTCTGGATGATCGGCATTGAAGGCGAATTCGGTCTTGTGGGTTTGTTCGCCGCCAAGGCCGAAGAATTTCTGGACGGTCGATTGGCTGTGGGTGCCGTTGATCCATTTGCAGGATGCCCGCCACTGAAACTGGGCCGCCTCAGGCGCATCGGTGAGCGCCTTGCGGGCACCAAGCAGTGCTTCCACGTTAACGCCATTGTCAACTTGGGATGATGCCATGGGGTTGCTCCTTCTTGTTCGCGCAATCAATTTTTACGACGACTACACCTCTTTTCAAAATAGCGTCGTGTGCAGAAAAGCGGTGATGCCTTACTTCAGAACCATTTCCGTGAACGGATAGACATAGGCCTGCAACGTCACCAGCAATCCGACCAAGACCGCCAGCGCAATCGAGTGCTTGAACACAAAGCGCAGAATGGTGCCTTCATGGCCGACCCAGCGTGTCGCGGTGGACGCCACGACAATGGATTGGGCATCGATCATCTTGCCCATGACGCCGCCCGATGAATTGGCCGCCGCCATCAGAATGGGCGAGAGGCCAAGCTGCTGCGAGGTGATTTTCTGCAAGCCGCCGAACAGCACATTCGAAGCCGTGTCGGATCCGGTGAGCGCGACGCCGAGCCAGCCCAACAGCGTTCCGAAAAACGGGTAGAGCACACCAGTACCCGCAAAAGCGAGCCCCAGCGTCGCATCGACGCCGGCGTAACGGGTGAGTGTGCCGATCGCCAGCATGCAGGAAATGGTGATGAGCGAATAACCCACCACGCTGACAGTCTTGATGTAGACCTGCACCATGCGCAGCGGTGAAAATCCCATGAGGAACCCGGAGAGGATCGCCGACACCAAAATGCCGGTGCCGCTATAGGACAGGAAGGTGAAGGTGAAGACAGCCGGTTCCGGCGTCGGCATCGCCACCACCGGCGGCATCCGCAGAACCAGATTGTGCAGACCGGGCACCGGGAAGGCCGGCGCAAAGAGCGCGTTCAGGAAGGCTTTCACCGCGTCCACGCCCCAGAGCGAAAGCACGACGCACAGGATCACCCAGGGCATCCACGCCATAGCGACCTGGCTGCCGCTGGCGGCGGCGCCTTTGGGCTGGAGCAAAGGCGGCATCGACAGCGCAGAATCGTCACGGATGCGCAGCGCGGGCGACGTCCAGATCCGCGCCGGCCGCCAGACATAGAGGAGGCTGCGCAAGCAGACGAGGCACACCAGCGCCGAACCGATGGCGGCGATCCATGGGCTGATAAAGTTGGAAATCAGAAATTGCGTGACGCCGAAGGAAAGTCCGCACACCAAAGCGGCAGGCCAGATTTCCACCGCGCCGCGCCAGCCCGCGAAAGCCCAGATCAGCCAGAACGGCACCATCACCGAAAACAGCGGCAATTGCCGCCCGACCATCGCGCCCAGGAGATAGGGGTCGATGCCCGTCGCGGTGGCGAGCCCGGCAATCGGCGCGCCCAGCGCGCCAAACGCCACTGGCGCGGTATTAGCGATAAGCGACAGCCCGGCGGAGGCCAAAGGCGAGAACCCCAGCCCCATCATGATCTGGCCGGTAACTGCGACCGGTGTCCCGAAGCCCGACGCGCCTTCGAAAAAGGCCCCGAAGGCAAAGGCGATCAAAAGCAATTGCAGCCGCCGGTCCGGCGTGATGTCTCCGATGGAGCGCTGCATGATGGCGAACCAGCCCCGCTCATCCGTCAGTCGGTAGAGGAAAATCACGTTGAGAATGATCCAGCCGATCGGGAAAAATCCCGTGATCAGCCCGAAACCCACGGCCCGCAGAGCCATTCCGGCCGGCATGGTGAAGCCGACCACCGCGATGGCAACCGCGGTGGCCAGCGCGATCACGGCTGCGATATGGACCTTCACCCGGCCCGAAGCGATCATGATCAACAGGAAAACCGCCGGTATCGCCGCGGCCAACGTCGACAGCCCGGCATTCCCGAACGGGTTATAAACTTGGCTCCACATGCTCGGCCCCCCGGGTATTTTCGTTGGTTCAAGTCTTCGCATTTGTGCGCGCCCCGTAAAGGGGGTGCGGCGCCCTATTTGTGCTAATAAGCCCTCGCCAATGACCACCCTTCCGCCCCCCGACCCCGTAACCCTCGGCCGACGCAACGAAATCGCCCGCGCCTTGCGGGACATCGTGCCGGACGGGGTGATCGGCGACGAAGCCACCCTCACGGCGTTCGATTGTGACGCGCTGACCGCCTATCGCCAGCGGCCGCTTTTGTGCGTGCTGCCGGAAAATGCGGAGCAGATTTCGACGGTGCTTGCCTATGCGCACCGCGAGAATGTGCGAATCGTGCCGCGCGGAGCGGGAACGTCGCTGTCCGGCGGGGCCCTACCCTTGGCCGATTCGATTTTGCTGGGCATGTCCCGCATGAGCCGAATTTTGGAATTGGATTATGAGAACCGCTGCGCCGTGGTGCAGCCGGGCGTCACCAACGCATCGGTCACGCGGGCGGTGCAGGCCCGCGGCTTCTATTATGCGCCGGACCCCTCCAGCCAGATCGCCTGCACCATCGGCGGCAATGTGGCGGAAAACTCCGGCGGGATTCACTGCCTGAAATATGGTCTGACGACGCAGAATCTGATGGGCGTGGAACTGGTGCTGATGAATGGCGAGCGGCTTCGCCTTGGCGGCAAACATGCCGGCGACGGCGGGCTCGACCTGTTGAGTGTGGTGTGCGGCTCGGAAGGCATGCTCGGCGTGGTGACCGAGGCGACGTTGCGGATTCTGCCGCGCCCGCCCGTGACGCGCACCTTGCTGATCGCCTTCGATACCGTGCGGGCCGCCGGCGAAACCGTAGCCGCCATCATTGCCGCCGGCATCATTCCGGCCGCGCTCGAATTCATGGACCGCCGCTGCATCGAAGCGGTGGAAGCGTTCTGTGCGCCGCATTACCCGGTGGGCGCGGAGGCCATCCTGATCGGCGAAATCGACGGCATGCCGGCCGAGGTCGCCGACGATGCGCGGCGCATAACCGAAATCGCGTCCAGCTGCGGCGCGGTATCCACGCGCGATTGCGTAGATGAAGCCGAACGCGTGCGGGTGTGGTCTGGGCGGAAAGCCGCGTTCGGCGCCATGGGACGTCTCGAACCGGACATGCTGTGCATGGACGGCACCATTCCACGCAAAGCGCTGCCCGATGTGTTGGACAGGATATCGGAACTGTCGGAGCATTATGGCCTGGTCTGCTGCAACGTGTTTCACGCCGGTGACGGCAATCTGCATCCGCTCATCGTATTCGATTGCATGAAGCCGGGCGCACTTGAACGCGCGGAGGCCTTCGGCGCCGACATCCTGAAGTTGTGCGTCGCCAAGGGTGGCGTACTGACCGGCGAGCACGGCGTGGGCGTCGAAAAGAAAGCGCTGATGGGTGAGATGTTCTCGGATATCGATCTGGCGCAGCAGGAACGGCTGAAATGTGCCTTCGACGGCCAGGGTCTGCTCAATCCGGGCAAAGTGTTTCCCACGTTGCATGCCTGTGTCGAATTGGGCCGCATGCATGTGCAAGGCGGGCGTCTGCCCTTCGCCAATCTGCCGCGGATGTGAGCGTGGTCACCATTTCCCCCACCAACGAGGCGGAGATCGCCGAAGCCGTGCGCGAGGCGGCCGACAAAGGAACGTGTTTTGAGATCGTTTCCGGACGGACCAAGCGCGAATTCGGACGGCCCGTTTCGGCAGATACGATTCTCGACGTGAGCGCGCTATCCGGCATCGTGAAATATGAGCCGGAAGAATTAGTTCTCACCGCCCGGGCCGGCACGCCGATTGCCATGATCGAATCGGCGCTCGCCGAGAAGAAACAGATGCTCGGATTCGAACCTGCCGATTGGGGGCCGCTGTTCCAGGCCGGCACGGGACGCGCGACGCTTGGCGGAACGGTGGCGACAAATGCCTGCGGCGCGCGGCGCGTGAAGGCGGGCGCCGTGCGCGACCACGTCATCGGCTGCCGTTTCGTGAATGGCAAAGGCGAGGCGATCAAAGCCGGCGGGCACGTGATCAAGAACGTAACCGGGTTCGATCTGTCGCGGCTGATGTGTGGCGCGTTCGGCACCCTCGGCGTGCTGACCGAAATCACCGTCCGTGTCACACCGCAGCCGGAACGTGTAGCCGCGGTGGAAATCGATTGCGGCCCCGAGACGGGCTTAAATCTGATGCGGGAGGCGGCCAGATTGCCGCTCGATGCGTCTGGTCTGTCCTATGTCTTGTCCGACAATGGCGGTACTGCGCTGATCCGGGTCGAAGGCACAAACGCCGCCGTGGCGCAAAAGCTCGCGGAATTGCAAAAGCAGTTCGCGAACCACGAAACGAAAGTGCAGGATGAAGGGACGACTCAAAAAAGTTTTCGCGCCGTCAGCGGGGCGAGCGATTTTCTGGAGATCGCCACGGACATATGGCGTTTGTGCGTGCCCCCGGCGAATGCCTATGATGCGCTGACGGCATGCGGCATTGCACTCGGCAAATTCTGGTACGCCGATTGGGCGGGAGGTTTGCTGTGGCTGGGCTTGCCGGGCGATGAAAAGACCGCGAAATGTTTGCGCGAGGTCACCGCACGTTTCGGCGGCCATGCGACGTTGATGCGCGCGAGCAGCCAGGCCAGAGAGCGCCTGGCGGTATTCGAGCCCGAAACGCCGGCGCGGGCGGAAATCACCCGCAGCGTAAAGGCTGCATTCGATCCCAAGCGGGTTCTGAACCCGGCGCGCATGTTCAAGGATATCTGATGCGCACTGCCTTTCGCGCCGATCAACTTGCCGATCCGCATATCAAGGAAGCGGAAAAGGCGCTGCGAACCTGTGTGCATTGCGGCTTCTGCACGGCGACGTGCCCGACCTATCTGGTGTTGGGCGATGAACGCGATGGGCCGCGTGGGCGCATCGTGCTGATGCAGCATATGCTGGAAAGCGATGCGCCACCGACGCCTGAAACGGTGAAGCATCTCGATCAATGCCTTTCGTGTCTCGGGTGCCGGACCGCATGTCCTTCGGGTGTCGATTATTCGGCGCTGATCGAGAAATCGCGTGCCCATATTGAACAGCATTACCGGCGGCCTTTTGGCGATCGTCTGTTTCGCAATTTCATCCTGTTCGTGCTGACGCGGCCGAGACTGTTCGCAGCGCTCGCCGCCACGGGACGCATTTTCGCGCCGATTGCCTCGCGCCTGCCTGGGGAGCTCGGGACGATGGCGCGGAAAGCAGCCATACCATCCAAAAAGCGCAAGCACGGGGCGGATCCCAATGTTCCCCTCCCCCAACGCGGGGAGGGGTTGGGGGTGGGGGGACGCGTGCTGTTGCTGCCTGGCTGCGTACAGCGTGCGCTGGCGCCCGGCATCGATGCCGCCGCAACACGCGTGCTGGCGCGGCAGAATATGCGCGTCGAGGCCCTGCCGCAGACGGGCTGCTGCGGCGCGCTGGCCTATCACATGGGCAAGACGGAAGCGGGAAAAGCGTCCGCGCGCGCGATGATCCAGGCGTTCGAGGCCGCATCGGCGACCGGGACTGTGGACGCGGTCCTGATCACAGCAAGCGGCTGTTCGGCATTCCTGAAGGAATATGGCCGCGTCTTCATGGATGAGCCGGAATGGAAAACCCGCGCGGAAAATTTTGTCGCGAAGGTGAAAGATTTCAGCGAACTCGCGCAGCCAAGCACATCGTCCCACATCGCGGATGCGCCGGTGATCGCCTTTCACCCGCCTTGTTCATTGCAGCATGGCCAGCGGCTTTACGGCCACGGCGAAGCGTTGTTGACGGCTGCCGGATTTCGTCTTGCACCAATTCCCGATGCGCATCTCTGCTGTGGCTCGGCGGGAAGCTACAGTCTGCTGCAGCCCGCCATCGCGGATGAATTGCGAGCCCGCAAACTGGCGGCCATCCGATCCACGGGCGCCCAAATAATCGCATCAGCCAATATCGGCTGCCTGACGCATCTTTCCGGTGAGCTGCCGGCCGCCCATATCGCAGAACTGCTCGACTGGGCGGGCGGCGGCCCGAAACCGGACTTCATCTAGAACTCACCCGGCCTGCTTCGGCTTTTGCGCCGACGCCGGCGTCGCAGGCTTCTGATCATCGCTCAGCAGCTTTTTGGCATCCTGATAATGCTTATTGGCGGCCGCATCATCGCCATCCATGCATTCCATGATCCCAACCTGAAAAGCGGCCCGTGCCGCGGGCAGATTCGGCGATGTGGCCTGCTTGTCGATAAGCACGCTGACATCGCCGCCCACTTTCTGGCAATCCTGTTCGACCACGGGCACTGCCGGTGCAACCGGCGCCGTGGCCGGCGCAGCTATCGCGGCGCTCCACAAGCTCGCGCCCAGGACCAGGCTGGAAACTAAAAACTTCGATCCACGCATTTGGATTTCCCTTCATGAAACCTACCATAGGAAATATAGGGAGCCGCCGCCGCCCCTGCATTGATCTGCGTCAAACAGTCCGGGCGATTTGCTCTTCGCGCAGCAGGCTGAGCGGGTTCAGCAACGGTTCATCCGTGACGCGGAATAATACGGCGTTGTTCGCTGCCAAATGCGAATGAGACCGCCACGCAGGTACAGCGATAACGTCGCCGCGGGACCATGAAAAACGCATGCCGTCGATGAACGATTTACCCTCGCCTTGCGCCACCGCATAGATGTTGTTGGCTGTGGTGCGGTGCGCGGCGGTGGCGATTCCGGGGACAAGCTGCAGCATATGGAGCCCGATGGTTTTCATCGCCGGATCGCCGAGCGGGATCTGTTTTCCATAAGGTCCGGCCGCATCGGCTCTCGTTTCGTCAAGGCGGCGCAGCGTGTCCGCCCAGGAAAACCGCATCGGCGATTCCGCCGCGATACGCGCGATGGGTTCGTAATTTTGCGGATGCGGTTCGAAGAACATCGGCTCCAGCGCGTGGATCAGCGGCGTATCGAGAAAATCGATCCAATAAGCGGGGGCGCGCGATTCATTGCCATGACCATGCCAGGACCAGTTCGGCGTCAACAGTACATCGCCTGGGCCCAT
>DATLVC010000432.1:0-2783 GCA_035577685.1 Micropepsaceae bacterium
CGCGAACGGGGGAGGAAACTGAGCGAGCGGTGCTCAGAAGAGACCCACGATCTTGCCGTCGGGGCCGACGTCAATCGCATCCGCGGACGGCACCTTGGGCAGGCCGGGCATGGTCATGATCTCGCCGCAGATCGCGACCACGAATTCCGCACCTGCGGACAAGCGCACTTCGCGCACATTGATGGTGTGACCCTCCGGCGCGCCCTTGGCGTCGGGGTTGGTCGAGAAGCTGTATTGGGTTTTGGCAACGCAGATCGGCGCCTTGCCGTAGCCCATCGCTTCGAACGAGGCGAGCTGATCCTTGACCGATTTGTCGACCGAAATGTCCTTGGCGCGATAGATTTCCCGCGCAATTGTGCGGATCTTTTCGAGCAGCGGCATCTCGTCGGGATAGAGGAATTTCAGCTTGCTTTTGCCGCTGTCGCAAATCTTCACCACGGCGCGGGCGACATCGGCAGCTCCTTCACCGCCCATCGCCCAATGATCGGCCATGTAGCATTCCACGCCAAGCTGCGCGCAAGCCGTCTTCACCAGCTCGATCTCGGCCGGTGAATCGGCGCTGAAGCGGTTGATCGAGATCACCGGCTCCAGCCCGAATTTGCGCACGTTCTCGACGTGGCGCTTCAGGTTCGACATGCCGGATTCGAGAGCCGTCAGGTCTTCCTTTTTCAAATCCTCTTTCTTCACGCCACCGTGCATCTTCAGCGCGCGGATGGTCGCGACGAGCACGACGCAGGCGGGTTCAAGCCCCGCCTTGCGACACTTGATGTCGATGAACTTTTCGCCGCCGAGGTCGGCGCCGAAGCCTGCTTCCGTGACCACGTAATCGGCTAGCTTCAACGCGGTCGAAGTTGCCAACACGGAATTGCAGCCATGGGCGATGTTGGCGAACGGACCGCCATGGATGAAGGCGGGCGTACCTTCCAGCGTCTGAACCAGATTGGGCGACAACGCGTCTTTCAGAAGCGCGGTCATGGCGCCTTGTGCTTTCAGGTCGCCTGCACGCACGGGCTTACGATCACGCGTATAGCCGACGATGATGTTGGAGAGGCGCTTTTTCAAATCATCGAGATCGGAGGCCAGACAGAAGATCGCCATCACTTCGGATGCCACCGTGATGTCGAACCCGTCCTCGCGCGGAAAACCATTGGCGACGCCGCCGAGCGAATTGACGATCTGGCGCAATGCACGGTCGTTCATGTCGAGCACGCGCCGCCAGGCAATGCGGCGCTGGTCGATGTTGAGCGAATTGCCCCAGTAGATGTGGTTGTCCAGCAACGCCGCGAGCAGATTGTTCGCCGAGGTGATAGCATGGAAATCGCCGGTGAAGTGGAGGTTGATGTCCTCCATGGGCACGACCTGCGCGTAACCGCCACCTGCAGCACCACCCTTCATGCCGAAGGAAGGGCCGAGGGACGGTTCGCGCAGGCACAGCATCGCCTTTTTGCCGATATGATTCAGCGCGTCGGTCAGGCCGACGGTTGTCGTGGTCTTGCCTTCGCCGGCCGGTGTCGGCGTGATCGCGGACACCAGGATCAGCTTGCCGTTCGGCTTGTCCTTAAGCGACTTGATGTAATCCATCGACACTTTGGCCTTGTAATGGCCGTAGGGGTCGAGGTTCATCGCGTCGATGCCGAGCCGCTTTTTCGCGATCTCCATGATCGGCGTCATTTTGGCGGACTGCGAAATCTCGATATCGGATTTGGGGTTCTGATGCTGCGAGGCGGGCATGGGATAATCCTTATAAGGAAGGTTTGGCCTTCAAAGGCAAAATGGTTCAGCCGAGACGCGTGCCGGTGGCGAGATTGGCAGTCTTGGCAAAATCGGCGGCCGCGACTTTGCCGCCATCGGCCGGCTTCACGCGCAAAATCTTGATACGGCCATCAGCGCAGGCGACAGAAAATCCGTCGGCGGCGATCTCCACGATCTCGCCGATCTTGCCGCCGATCCCCTTCGGGTCCTTGGCGGGCAGCGGCTTGACGTCGAACACCTGCAACGTCTTGCCGTCCAGCGTGGTCCAGGCGCCGGGCGCCGGATTGCAGCCGCGGATCAAACGATCGATCTGTTTCCAGGGCTTGCCCCAATCGATCTTTGCATTCTCCGCGAGGCAGCGCCCTTCATAGGTGGCAAGATTCTCGTCCTGCTTGATGCGAGGTGCCTTGCCGGCCTTCACCAGATCGATCGATTCCATCATGGCTTCGACGCCCATCGGGAACAACCGGTCGAAATAAACCGAACCCAGAGTATCGGTGTCGCTGATCGGGGTTTTCTTCTGCAGCAGCACGTCGCCGGTATCCAAGCCATTGTCCGGCCAGAAGATGGAAAGTCCGGTTTCGGTTTCGCCCTGGATGATCGGCCAGTTGATGGCCGAGGCGCCGCGTCCCAAAGGCAACAACGACGGATGATATTGGATCGAGCCAAAAGTCGGGATGTTCAGGAATTCTTCCGGCACGAACAGAGTCACGAAGGCCATGACCTGCAGGTCGGGCGCGAGCAGGCGGAATTCTTCCCACACTTCCTGCTTGCGGTAGGACGCCGGCTGCACCACGGGAATACCCGCAGCTAAGGCCGCTTCCTTCAAGGGATCGGCTTTGGCGCCGGGCTTTTCCGGTGCCACATAAACGGCGACGACGTTCTCGCCGCGCGCGATCAGCGCGTCGAGCACCGCTTTGCCGAAGGCCTGTTGGCCGTGAACGACGATGCGCATGATCTTCTTCCCCTCTGTTCCAATTCCTTGCCCGTTGCGGGAAAGGGTACCAAAGGACGGTCGGGTGCCCCCAACC
>DATLVC010000433.1:0-8560 GCA_035577685.1 Micropepsaceae bacterium
GCCTGAAGCGTCAGATCGCCGGCAGTGATCAGTTCGCCGCCGGGCAAAGTTCCGGGGGCAAGATCCAGCGGCACATTGGCGAGCGGCACGCGCAGGCGGATATCGCCTGTGCTGACGATATTCGCGTCCGCCACGCCGGAGAATGAGAGCATGCCGCCGACGCCGCTGCCCGATCCTCCTGCAGCGATATCGATCAAGTCGCCGTGAATCCGCAGAACGCCGTTGCCCGCCACCGGGAAAGTTCGGGAGAACGTCCCCGCGCCCCGCATCAGAACATAGCCGGCATCCAGACACACATTGCAGCCATCCGCATTCACCGGCGGGGCGACATTCGTCAGCGCTATCGTCGAGGCGTCCAAGAACAAATTGTTCAATCCACCGATGTCGACATTGCCGTCGAACAGAATTGTGCCCGGCGCGAATTTCCCTTGAGAACCCGTAAGGGCATCGCCCTGAATCGGGCTCGCCGACAGCGTCACATCGGTGATTCCCGAATGTGCCAGGCTGTCCGCGCGAAAGAAGAGCGAACCGGATAGCGACCCCAAAGAGTCGGTCGGCGTAAGGTCCGCGGGAACGGTATCGCCATCCTGCCGCACCGTGATCACGCCGGCCTGCGGCACTGAGGTCGGGGGCACGGCTATCGTCAGATGGCCGCCATTGGCGCTGGCCGCGCCCACTTGCGCTACTAGGGTCCCGTCAAACAACAGGGAGGAGGCGAGGAAATTGATCGCGCCGGCATCGCTCCACACCGGAATGGCGGTGATCTGTTGACCGAACGCGCTTTGTTGGAAAATGTCGAACTCGCCAGACGTCCCCGAAACGTCGATCACCGCGCCGCTGAGCACCACGACCGATACATTCACGTCTGCGGCGTTCACCGACACCGTACCGCCCGGAAGAACTTCGCCGGTACGGAGCAAAGTCTGGCGCGCATCCAAAACGATCTTACCGGAGACATCCAGGCGGCTTGCGGCCCCGAGCCAGATTTCCGAATTCTTCCCGCCGGTAAACGTGATTGAACCGCCGGGCGCTTCGATCGCGCCCAAGACTTCAGCCACCGCGATCTGCTGCGCGATGGGTGAGCCGAAAATGCTTTGATCGCTCGGCGTGAATGCCTCGCGGCCCTTGACGCTGAGGCCAATCGCGGCACCAGGATCGCCTTCGATCACCGCATCTTCGCCGATCCGTATTGCGACTTGCGCGGGTGTTGCGTCGAGTGCGGGATTGTAAGGCGCAAGGGGCAAGGGCGGCAGATTGGCCGTGAGGTTCAAATTGACCGGTGCGCGCAGAATATCGGGCAGATAGGCCTTGCCTGCGAGTTCCGAAACTTTGAATCCGGTCGGCAGCGCCAGAATGGCGTTGTTCGCAATGAGATTCATCTGATTCAGAGTCAGCACGGCGCCGGGTGCGACCGAGATGCCTCCGGAAACGGCCGTGAAGTTGTAACTGCTGAACGCATTTCCCGTGAAGAAATCGGCGGGCAGATTCAACGCATCCGGCGCCGTTTCGCCGATGTGAACCGACAACGTCTGGATTGTCAGCGTACCGCCTTGGGCAAAGCCATACGCGCTGATCTCCTGGTTGAGCGCTTGCGCGTTCTGATCCGCGCTTCCGTCCGACCCGGTCAGCACGATGCCAGCGGAAAGCGGCCCCGTCGTTGGCGGTGGCGGACCGCTGGCAGCGCTGAAGCCGCCGACATAGGTTTGCAGCGCGACGCTGCCACCGTTGCCGGCTTCGCGCCCTTTCGAATCCAGTTGAATGAGCCCCGTGATAGCGACACGTCCGCCGCTGGAGACGTCGATGCGGCTGCCATCCGCGAGAACAATGGCGCCTGTGAGATCGACCGTTGGCCTCACATTGGCGCCGAGGCCCGGAACAGAGCAGGCCGCCGCCCGGCATTCGGCGCTCCGCGCATCGGTTTTCAGCGAGACCAAGCCGCCGTCGATATAGGCGCCACCCACCACATCGGCGGGCGCGGCATCCGCATCGTTCACCCAGAGACCGGAGGTATCGAGCACGGCACCGGCGCCGATGGTCAGATCGAAAATGTCCGGCCTGTCCGGCGATAACGGCTTGTAGGCCGTGATCACGCCGGGCAAATCGCCGGCGATATGGCCTGTGGATTCGATTGATATCGAACCGGAAGGCGCGGTGAGATGGCCCTCGATATCCGCACTGCCGCCGACCAGGGTAATAGCACCCCCAGGCGTGACCGTCAGAGCCGCATCGGCCGTGACTTCGACATGTCCCGAAAAACTTGCCGAGATTCGCGAAAACTGCGCCTGCGATAATTGGCTCGCGGAAAGCTGCGTATTGGCGACGCGGTCCGCCGGCAGCGCGTCCGCAACCGTGAAATTGTCCGCAAGGGCGTTCACGTGGCTGGCGATGATCAGATTGTTGGCGCCGCTGATCGTCAGAAAGCCGGCGCTTGGCATCGCGAGCGGGTCGGTGTTGAGGCTGTTGGCGGTCGCAAGCGCAGGCCGCAGGCCAGCTGCGCGCTGCTTGTCGCCGGCGGTGACCCCCGCGTTGAGCGTCCCTTCGATGGCATAATTCGCCGCGTTGAGGGTGATCCCGCCCGCGTCATGGCCTTCGATATAGCCGGGCTCGAAAATGCCTCCAGAGACGAGAGGATTCACGAAGATGGTCGAAATTCCCCATTTTTCGTGACTGTCGGTCGAAACACCGGCAACGCCTAAATAGGTCTGCATCGGATCGGCACGGGCGATATCCACAATATGCCCGTCCGCGGTCAGGAGTTTTGTCGTATTGACCGTGCCGCCTTCATATTGGATATAGCCGCCCGCGACGTTGACGGACGATCCCTCTCTCAACACCACGTCGCCGCTCGTTGCCGCAAACGACACCGTACCGCCGGTGGTGAGAAGCTGGTCGATCCCGCGCTGAATGTTCTTCACAAAGCCGGACGCATCGGCGAGCGGCGTTCCGACCCAATCGACTCCATCGAGGTTGCCGGTTTCACGGATGTCGATCGTCAGCTCCTGCCCGCGCAATGCACCCTGGCGCTGCAGCGGCTGGTCGGCGAATTCATTACCGAAAGGTTTGAAGCTGATGAGATTGGCCGACATCGGCAGCGTGACGCTGCCGAGACCCGCCACATCGATCTGCGAATCTGCCGCCATATAGATGCGCGGGGTTTCCGAAACGGGCCTGGCTTGGTCGGGATAGAGCCGCCCTTCCACGCCGGAACCCTTAGCCGAAACCGATCCACCCGGCGCGATGACCAGCGCTCCCGATTGAAGATCGATAACGTTGCCCTGCATCTCGAGCGAGGCCGGATGGAAATTCGCAATCGCGCTGGCCGGAATGGTTTCGCCGTTTTCGGCCGGAAGGATTTGTATCTCGCCGCTCAGGTTCAGATTGACGCGCGCGTCCAGGAATACCTGCCCGTTGCGGGTGATGCTGGTGTTCGCCTGGATGATGCCGCCGGGTTCGTCGCCCGGGCCGTTCGTCACATTGTCGCCGTTGAGGATGACCACGCCGCGCTCGGCATTGATGACGCCGTGATTGACGACCGAACCGGGCTGAACGATCTGACCGCTGATCGGACCATCGAGCCGCCACACGTCGGGCGGCGTGACATTCGTGCTACCCGAAACGCTGTTGACGCCGACGGCCCTGAAGGTTTGAGAGGCATCGACGGTGAGATCGGCCGCAACGCCGCCATCAGGATAGCGATTGGGGATCAGCTGCACCTGCTGCGCCGATACCATCATGGTTTCGCCGGCGGGCGTGGTGATCGTGCCGCCATTCTCGACATCGGGCGCGAAGAGATAGACGAAGCCGCCGGAATCCGGCGACAGCGAACGCGGCGCGAGATTCGCATTGATGATCGCGCCAGGTTCGACATCGATCTTGCCCTGCACCGCCGCGTCGCGCTGATCGTAGGAAAAGCTGGCGGCCGGGACGTTGTTGCCAGTGCCTAAGATGCCGGCGTTGAGGAAGAAACTGTCCCGCTCGCCCTGCGTCATGGTCGGACTGCCGACATCCAGCGAGGAGGCGATCAGCGAGTGGACATTGATCTGCGAATTGGGGCCGAAGATGATGCCGTTGGGATTGATGATATAAACGCTCCCCGGCGCCTGGATCTTTCCGAGCACAACGGAAGGCGACGCCACGAAGCGGGAGCCGGTCACCGGATCGCGCGGGCCGGCGACGATGCGGTTGAGCACCGTCCATTCGGTGTGATCCTGCTGATCGAAGACAATCGTCTCGCCCTTGTCGAGATCGAAGCTCTGCCAATTCAGCAACGCGTTCGCGGCGGTCTGTTTGACGGTTGCGGTCGCGGTCGATGCGTCCTTCTTAAGGGGATCGGCATTCACCCAGAGGGTCGAATCGGTGTCATCGACGGGCTTGAGACCCGAAAGCACCGAGCCGTTCCAGGCACTCGCGGTGAGTTTCGATGCGAGACTCTGCAGCGTGGCATCCAGTCTTTGGCCATTCAGCGTGAGCTGATTGCTCGCGCGGGCCGCAACTTGGGCCGCGGTTGCATCCTTGATCGCCTGGGCGGCTTTGGCGAGGTTGGCCGCCGAGAGCGCGATCTGCGCTTGTGCCTGTGCGCTGACGAGTGCCGCGCCGGCACCCGCTGCGGCGGCACTTCCACTACCGGCCCCGCCGGAGTTTTGTGCCAGTCCGGCCGGCGACAGCCGCGCGGCGATGTCGATCGCAAAGGCCGGCGAAAGCACGCCGGAGGCCAGAAGAGCAATTGCGCTGGTGCTTGCGAAAAGAGCCCTGGTGCGGACTGTCAGGGGCTTACGCCAGGTTTTCACATCCCACCCGTATCGAAGCGGCGGACCCGCTCGCAGTTAAGAGCTTGTTAAGCGCCTAAATAACCGCCTTCGAGACACGGTTTTATGACAGTCGTGGGTGATCGCTTTGATCCGGCAAGATTTTTCGGGCCGAGGGTTAATGTCCACAAAGAAAATCGTCGTGTGCAGATCCACTGCACACGACGACAAGGTCAAACCGGAATTGCCGAACATCTATCGATCAGATGAAGTTCGGCAACCGTATCGTCGTTACGCGCCACCCGTTGCGGTGAGGCCGCTGCACGCCGTCTTCGCCTGACCGGGGATACCGATCTTCGTCTTGACGTCGCTGAAGAGCAGCTTCTTCACGCCCGAGCTCCACTTGCCCGGAATCGGCCCGAAGCCGTTCTTCGCAAGAGAGTTCTTCACAAGGGAGAGATTCTGCGTGGGCGATCCGTAGAACCAACGGAACCAGCCCAGCGCGCCAGCCGTGTTGCTGACGAGCGCATTCACGTCTGTCAGACCCGCCGGGTTGTAGCAGCTATACATCATGTGGAAGGTAAAGCCGCCGATCGGATAGGCAGCGGTCGAAAGCGGCGTCGGGTTGGTCGCACCCCAGTTCACCGGATTATGGGCGCAAATCCCGTCCGGCGACGTGCCCGGATTGTAGGTGGTGTTCGTCGTGCAGCTTGCCGCCGTGAACAACGGAGGGGCTGCCGACGCCATGATCGCCGCAGCAGTCTTGGTATTCGGCTGCTTGAACACGGGCGCCAAGGCGTTCACGAACGTCGCATAGGTCTGAAGGTTCATAGCCCGCGGACCAGTGGAATCGACCGGTTTGAGGAAGTCCGTCGAGAGATAACCCACCGAACCTTCATGTCCTACGGCAGTGATGTAGTCGTGGATGCCGCCATTGCCGGGTTGACCGACGAAGGTCGTGGGAAGCAGACCCGCGCCGGCGATATTGAGGAACCAGTTGTTGTTGGACTGGCCAGGGACATTGGTGTTGGGGGCGGAGCCGCCCGTCTTCACTGCACTTTCCCAACTGGCTGGAATTGGATGCGTAGATTGATCGCACTGATGGATGAACGCATTGGCGAAGATGAAGGTCGTGCCGCTGCCATCGCTGCGATAGACGACGGTGATCGGCTTCGATACGCCGCCGGTGATGGAAACGCCACCATTGTCGGCCGTGATCTCGGCATTGTTCCAATCCGTGATCGCGCCGGTCATGATGCCGCACCACGTATTGGTCTTCAGGCTCACCAGGTTGAAGGCTCCGATAGCCCCCGACGGCTTCTTGCCCTTCTCAACCCAAGTCCCCGTCGCGGGCGAATAGCCGATGCCGACAGCGCCGACAAAGGACGGGACCGCGATCGCCGGGCCCCAATTGTTGGCCGCGCTATGATCGTTGTATTGGCCAGCCGTTGTGAGGTCGGAAGCGAGGAGCGGATCGTCGCTGCCGATGTAGGAGATCGTCGCGAACGGGTTGGCGGTGGATTTGGTCGCCGCCCAGGCAGCACCGGTCGCTGTGCCGTAATGCGGACCCTGATCGGCCGTCGACGGAACCGGGACCGAGTCCGGAACGCGGCCACCGGAGGTGAGGCCCGTTGCGCCGGCATCGTGGTTCCAGAGCGCCTTCTTGCCGTTGCCGCTGCCCACGCCCGCGTAAAGCAATTGGATGTCAGCATTGTACGGCGCCGTAAAACCCGAGTCGCCGGTGCTGCAGATGTGGGATGTCAGTCCGGTTTCGGTGTCGGTACCCGAATGATCGCCATAGCAATTCATCAGGTCACGATATTGCTTTTCCGGGAATGTAGCGCCACCGGCATAGAGGAACCGGGTCGGCGTCGCATTCGCGGACGCGGCGAAAGCGACGGCCAGCCCAATCACAGCCGCCGTTCCCACCAATTTCGTTTTCAAGTTTTGCATGGATTTTCCTCTCAGGGAGTGGTTGCAATAACACTGCATAAAAAACTCAGTTCTGAAGCGCGGATCGCCCGTCTACTTCGACAAGCAGGTTCGATTCCGACTGGGAGCGAAACGACAAGCGGCATGCGCGTGCAGAAGACGCACGCGTCACAACACCAGTGCCGATAACCCCCAGCAGAGATTCTACCGATCTCGATTCACACGTTCCGGTGACTCGGGATCGCGGCGAACTTAGTGTCGGAATGTTTTTCTTTTGTGACCCATTTATGTAATTGCCGCTGCAATCGTTGAATTTTGGCGCGATCGATTTCGCGATGCGGAATGTTTTGTTTTTGTGAATGATTTGTGTAGTTGCTGCGATGTTGCGAATTCAGAAAAAAGAATTCATCGGCGACATGCGACGCCGGCAATTGAAAATCCGATGCGCCCTGCGCTATACGAAATGCGCATCCTTGAAGACATGATCCTTGCGCAAGATTCGCACCTTAATTCCGGCACAGATTTTTTCCGCAGCCCGGCATCGGCGCGCTGCGCAAGGCGAAAGCGAGCGTGGCTTCACGCTGATCGAATTGCTTGTTGTGCTTGCGATCCTGGGTCTTTTGATCGGCTTCGTCGCCCCGGCGATGATTCGCCAACTTGGCTCGGCGAAACATAAAGTTGCGGAGCAATCGATCGAGCGGCTTGCCGGCATTCTCGATCTCTACCGCCTCGATGTCGGAAATTATCCGACGACCGAACAGGGACTTGTCGGGTTGAGCGCGGCGCCGTCCGGCGTCGCCGGCTGGGATGGGCCCTATGTCAAAGACCCCAGTGGAATCAAAGATCCCTGGGGCCGCGTCTTCGAATATCGCAGCCCGAGTCAGCGCCCCGGCCACGCCTTCGACATCGTTTCGCTGGGTGCGGACGGGAGACCCGGCGGTGACGGCGAAGACGCCGACCTAATCAATCGGTAGCGGCAAGATTACCGCGCCGCCAATCGAGTACGGCGTAGCCCTTCGGTTTTCCCGGATCGAGCCGCACCACCGCGTGACGGACAAACGTGCCCGCGGTGCTAGTCTGGGCGGTCACCTCGATGTCGATGACGGGCTGATCGGTTTTCATCGGATCGGGCATCGTCCCGTCGGCAGCCTGCGCTGCGGCGGGCATTGGCTGGCCGGAAGCCGCTGGGGCGCCTGAGTCGGGCCCGGCCGCATCCTCGGCGGTATTTGCACCAGCGGCGTCCGTATCCGGCGTATCCGGTGTGGTTGCCGAATCGTCCACAGGCATCCGCCCTGCCGCAAGAAGAAGCGCACGCTGAACGACGGGCGATGCATTCTTGGGATCGGGTTCGGCATCTTCGCTGTAGATGGTGAGATAGGGACGCACCGCGGCGAAGATTTCCGGCGTCATCCCCAGCACCAATTGCAGTTCGTCGAGCGATTCCGCGGGCGCATTGGGCGGTCCGTAGCTCAACCCGGCCTGCTGATATTGTTCCAGCTTTGCGCCGAGCGGCCGGGGCATCATGTCGGCGCCGACCCAATCCGCAACGGCCGCACCCAGACGCTGGGCGCGCGTGCGCTCCACTCCAGCGGCTTCGAACAGGGCGCCCAGCAGCACATCCGAAGCGAGGTTGGGATTGATCTTGGCGTTCTCGTCGGCAACGCGGACCACCACCTCGCCGGTGGCGAGCCTCAACGCATGCGGCATCCCGTCGAGTCTCCAATGGTTGGATTCAATCGGGTCG
This sequence comes from Micropepsaceae bacterium, assembly GCA_035577685.1. Lineage (GTDB taxonomy): Bacteria > Pseudomonadota > Alphaproteobacteria > Micropepsales > Micropepsaceae > CAIYRG01. The sequence continues at coordinate 8,422 of DATLVC010000433.1, forward strand.
GTGAGGTTGAAAACGACTTGCACAATTCCCGCGTCGGCAAGCGCTTCCGCGCTCGCCGCGACGCGAACATTGCGGGCGATGGCGATTTCGGTGCGGGCATGGACCATAAGATACGTGCCAATGGCCGCGATCAGCACCA
>DATLVC010000434.1:0-5762 GCA_035577685.1 Micropepsaceae bacterium
GAGTTCAACCTCAAGCAGATGTGGAAATCGCCCAATGGCACCATCCGCAATATTCTGGGTGGCACCATCTTCCGCGAGCCCATCATTTGCCGGAATGTGCCGCGGCTCGTTCCGGGCTGGACCCTGCCTATCGTGATCGGCCGTCACGCCTATGGCGACCAATATCGCTGCACCGATTTCCTGGTGCCAGGGCCGGGCAAACTGACCGTCGCGTGGACGGGCAAGGACGGCAAGAAGATCGAGCGCGAAGTGTTCGACTTCCCGGGCTCCGGCGTTGCCATGACCATGTACAATCTCGATTCCTCGATCATCGATTTCGCCCGCGCCTCGATGAACTACGCGCTGATGCGCAAATATCCGCTCTATCTCACCACCAAGAACACTATCGTCAAAGCCTATGACGGGCGCTTCAAGGACCTGTTCGAGAAAGTGTTCAACGAGGAATTCGCCGACAAATTCAAGGCGGCGGGCCTGACCTACGAACACCGGTTGATCGACGACATGGTGGCGGCCTGCCTCAAATGGTCCGGCGGCTATGTCTGGGCCTGCAAGAATTACGACGGCGACGTGCAGTCGGACACCGTCGCGCAAGGCTATGGCTCGCTGGGATTGATGACGAGCGTGTTGATGACGCCCGACGGCCAGACCGTGGAATCCGAAGCCGCGCACGGCACGGTGACGCGCCATTACCGCCAATATCAGAAGGGACAGCCGACCTCGACCAATTCGATCGCTTCGATCTTCGCCTGGACGCGTGGGCTTTCGCATCGCGCCAAGCTCGACGGCAATGCCGATCTCGCGCGGTTTGCTTCCACGCTGGAGAAGGTCTGCGTCGACACGGTGGAATCGGGCTTCATGACGAAGGATCTCGCCCTTCTCATCGGTCCGTCGGCGAAATCGCTGTCGACGGAGGGCTTCCTCGACAAGGTGGATGAGAATCTCAAAGCCGCGATGAAATAGCCTTCCCTTCGTCACTATGGCCGGGCTCGACCCGGCCATGGTGAGAGAGGTCTAAGCTAGCTGCAGCGCCGCGAGGCGTTGTTCGATGGCCGCGAGCGCATCTTTTGCACGCGCGCCGTCGGGACCGCCCGCCTGTGCCATATCGGGCCGGCCGCCACCGCCTTTGCCGCCCAGAGCTTCCGAGCCGCTGCGCACCAGATCGACCGCGCTGATGCGGGCGGTGAGATCGGCTGTCACGCCGACGACCAGCGAAGCGCGGCCATCCGCGACCGTGACGAACGCAACCACGCCCGAGCCGAGCTTGGCTTTGGCCTCATCGGCGAGCGCCTTCAAATCCTTGGCCGCGACATCTTCGACCACGCGCAGCACGGCCTTCACACCGGCGATTTCCTTATGCGAATCCGCACCCGCCTTTGGGCCGCCGGACAGCGCGAGCGCCTTTTTGGCTTCGGCGAGTTCGCGTTCCAGGCGCCGGCGTTCTTCGACCAGCGCGGCCAGACGCGCGGGCAATTCGGCAGGCGCGGTCTTCAGCACGGCGGCGGCTTCACGCGCGGCTTCCGCCTGGGATTCGAGATAACGGCGCGCGCCCTCGGAGGTCAGCGCCTCGATGCGCCGGACGCCGGCGGCGACTGCGGATTCCGCCAGGATGGTGAAAAGCTGGATATCGCCGAGACGCCGCACATGGGTGCCACCGCACAATTCGACCGAATAGGGCTTGGCGCCCGTGCTGAGATCGCGCCCCATGGAGAGCACGCGCACCTCATCGCCATATTTTTCGCCGAACATCGCGATCGCGCCCGCTTCGACCGCCTTGTCCGTCGGCATCAACCGGGTCGAGACATCGTTGTTCTGGCGGACGACTTCGTTCACTTCGTCTTCGACGCGCTTGAGTTCGTCTTGCGTCATCGCCTTGGGGTGCGAAAAATCAAAGCGCAGCCGGTCCGGCCCGACGGACGAGCCTTTCTGGGCGACATGCGGGCCCAGCACATGCTTGAGCGCCGAGTGCAGCAAATGCGTGGCCGAATGATTGGCCCGGGTGGCGCGACGGCGTTCGGAATCTACGCGCAGATCGACGGCATCGCCGACCGCGAAAGCGCCGCGGGTGATTTCGACGACGTGGATGTGCAGATTGCCGAGCTTTTTCTCCGTGTCGATCACGGCACCTTCCGCGCCGCGGCCGGAGAACATCGCGCCGTGATCGCCGGCCTGTCCGCCGCCTTCGCCATAGAAGGGCGTCTGGTTGGTGATGATACGCACCGTCTCCCCGGCGTTCGCGGTTTCGACCCGTTTGCCGTCGCGGACGATGGCAAGGATCGCGCCTTCGGCAATTTCGGTGTCGTAGCCCAGAAATTCCGTTGCGCCCGCCTCTTCACGAAGCGCGAACCACAGATTGTCGGTGGCGGCTTCCCCCGATCCCGACCACGCCTTGCGCGCTTCGGCTTTCTGATGCGCCATGGCGGTATCGAAGCCCGCAATATCGACCTTCATGCCGCGTTCGCGCAGCGCATCTTCGGTCAAATCGCGCGGGAAGCCGAACGTGTCATAAAGCTTGAATGCGACCTCGCCCGGCAGCGTGTCGCCGGGCCTCATGGCGGACGTGGCTTCGTCGAGCAGCTTCAGCCCGCGCGCAAGCGTGTCGCGGAAGCGCTGCTCTTCCAGCTTCAGCGTTTCGGTGACAAGCGCTTCGGCACGCTTCAGTTCGGGATAAGCCTCACCCATTTCCGCCACGAGCGTCGGGACAAGCCGATGCATCAACGGGTCTTTTGAACCCAGAATATGCGCATGGCGCATAGCCCGACGCATGATGCGGCGAAGCACGTAACCGCGCCCCTCGTTTGATGGCAGCACGCCATCGGCGATCAAAAAAGACGAAGAGCGCAAATGATCCGCAATGACGCGGTGGCTGACGGCGTGCGGGCCCGCAACCGGCGTGCCGGAATATTCCGCCGAGGCCGCGATGAGATGGCGGAACAAATCGATGTCGTAATTGTCGTGAACGCCCTGCAGCACCGCGGTGATGCGTTCGAGCCCCATGCCGGTATCGATGGAGGGACGCGGAAGATTTTCGCGCGCGCCGCCCGGCAATTGCTCGTATTGCATGAACACGAGATTCCAGATCTCGATGAATCGGTCGCCGTCTTCTTCGGGCGATCCCGGTGGGCCGCCCGGAATATGCGCGCCATGGTCGTAGAAGATTTCGGAACAGGGGCCGCAAGGACCGACTTCGCCCATGGACCAGAAATTGTCCGAGGTGCCGATGCGAATGATTCGGGATTCCGGCAGGCCGGCGATCTTGCGCCACAGGCCAAAGGCTTCCTCGTCCGTGGCATAGACCGTGACAAGAAGCCGGTCCTTGGCAAGACCGAAATCCTTGGTGATCAGGTCCCAGGCAAGCGTAATCGCCCGTTCCTTGAAATAATCGCCGAAGGAGAAATTCCCCAGCATTTCAAAGAAGGTGTGGTGGCGCGCCGTGTAGCCCACCCGGTCGAGATCATTGTGCTTGCCCCCGGCTCGCACGCATTTCTGCGCCGTGGCGGCACGGGGAATGGCCCGTTTCTCCTGGCCGGTGAAGACATTCTTGAACTGCACCATGCCGGCATTGGTGAAGAGCAGCGTCGGGTCGTTGCGGGGCACCAGCGGGGAAGAAGGCACCACTTCATGTTCGCGGGCACGGAAGAAATCGAGAAATGTGGCGCGAATATCTTTCAGACTGTTCATGCAAATCCTAATAGCAGCACCCTCTTGATCTGCAAAATTCCGTCATGCCGGATCGTTTGAAAAGAGATGACACCCCCCTCCCCCTCATTTTGGCCGGACGGCGGGCGGATTTTCGAGGATTTTCCTGAGAGAGGGCAAGGTTGAGAGCTCCCAATAAAGGTACAATTGCGGTGCAATTGGGGTGCATCGCGCGCGACGCTCCGCAGTCCCGTCGCCTCATCTGAAAAGCAGAAGGCGCCCCCTATCGGAGGCGCCTTCTTTGGAGCCGTCCCATGCCGATGGGAGCGGTTCAATCCTCGGCGGCTGCCGGCTCGTCGCTGGGAACCGTGAGCCCAGCAGAAAGCAGACCCGCATTGGCCCGGATGGCGGCCTCAATCGCGGCGGCCACATCCTTGTTGGTCTCCAGATAGAGTTTCGCGTTCTCGCGCCCCTGGCCGATGCGCTGGCCATCATAGGAGAACCAGGAACCGGATTTTTCGATGATTCCCGCTTTGGCGCCGAGATCGAGCAGTTCGCCCGATTTCGAAATGCCTTGGCCATACATGATGTCGAACTCCACCTGGCGGAAAGGCGGCGCCACCTTGTTCTTGACGACTTTCACGCGGGTCTGGTTGCCGGTGACCTCATCATGATCCTTGATCGCACCGATGCGGCGGATGTCGAGACGGACGGAGGCATAGAATTTCAGTGCGTTGCCGCCGGTCGTGGTTTCGGGATTGCCGAACATGATCCCGATCTTCATCCGTATCTGGTTGATGAAGAGGACGATGGTGTTCGATTTCGAAATCGATCCCGTCAATTTGCGCAAGGCCTGGCTCATCAGGCGCGCCTGAAGGCCGGGCAATTGATCGCCCATCTCCCCTTCAAGCTCGGCCTTGGGGGTCAGCGCGGCGACAGAATCGATGACCACAATATCGACGCCGCCCGACCGCACCAGCGTGTCGGTGATCTCAAGCGCTTGCTCGCCGGTGTCGGGCTGGGAGATCAGCAACTCGTCGATGTCCACGCCCAGTTTCTTGGCATAGCCCGGATCGAGCGCATGTTCCGCATCGACATAGGCGGCAACCCCGCCCTTTTTCTGGATTTCGGCCACCACATGCAGCGCGAGCGTCGTTTTGCCGGAGGATTCCGGCCCGTAAACCTCAACCACGCGCCCCCTCGGCAATCCGCCAATGCCGAGTGCGATATCGAGCCCGAGGGAACCCGTAGAGACCGCGTCGGCATCCACCGCCTTCTCGCGCTGTCCCAGCTTCATCACCGAGCCCTTGCCGAAGGCCCGATCAATCTGGGAAAGCGCCGCATCGAGCGCGCGCTTCTTGTCGCTGTCTTCTTTGCCCACCACCCGAAGAGCCGCCTGTGTCATATGCCCCTGCTCCTTATTTCACAGCGTTTTCGAAATGCCCAGGCCCTGGAACCGATGCCCACGGGCCAAATCACTGCGCAACTGTACATGATTTGTTCTCTTTGGCAAGCCCCTCTTCAAGCAACTGTGCAGGCTGTTAAATTTCTTCTATGTTCCGTTATCGTTCAGGGCGCCGGCCTGCTCCGGCGTGCTGCCGGACAAAACTTCCTTCACCTTGGCGACAAGCTGCTTCAGGCTGAAGGGCTTGGGCAGGAAATGCAGGTCCTCGGCCTTCTCCTCATTGCGGCGGAAGGCGTCTTCGGCATAGCCCGACATGAAAATAATGCGCATATCGGGCCGCACCCGCCGCGCCGCGCGCACCAAAGTGGGCCCATCCATATTCGGCATCACCACATCGGTGATGAGAAGATCGATGGCGCCCGCATGGTTGCGCACGATTTCGAGCCCGGCCTCTCCACCCGGAGCTTCGAGCACCGTATAGCCGCGCATGCGCAGCGCCCGGGCGGCAAAGCTCCGGACTGCATCTTCGTCTTCCACGAGAAGGATCGTGTCCTGGCCCGTCACATCGCGGGGGGCGGCACGGTCCGGTTCTTCGGCCGTTTCGGCAGCGGCCGCAGCGGCCGCATAGCGCGGCAGATAGACCTGGAACGCAGTCCCCCGGCCGAGCTCGCTCTCGACGGTGATGAAACCGCCCGTCTGCTTGACCACGCCATAGACCGTG
>DATLVC010000435.1:0-2569 GCA_035577685.1 Micropepsaceae bacterium
CCCAAGACCAACGAAATCGCCGCTGCGAAATAACCAAAGGGACAACAGATGATTCAGAATTTCCGCAAAAACGCCGCCGCGCCGCTCGCGCTGATCGTGGCCTCGTTGCTCGCCGGCTGCGCCAGCACCGTCGAGAAGATCGACCAGATCGGCAAGCCGCCGGCGCTGCATCCCATCGCCGTGCCGCAAGGCATTGTCGCCGGTGCGCCGGTTTCGCTGCCGCAGCCGGTGCCAGACAATCAGCCGCCCCAGGCCAATTCGCTGTGGCAGGTCGGTTCGCGCAGCTTCTTCCGCGATCCCCGCGCCGCCAAGATCGGCGATCTTCTGACCGTGCAGATCGCGATCGGCGACCAGGCCAAGATCGCGAACACCACGACGCGCACGACGAATGCTTCCGAAAACGCCAATGCGACGAATGCGCTGGGTTTGGAAAGCCGGTTGAAGGGCATTCTTCCCGATGCGGTGGATCCCACGAGCCTGATCAAGCTGGGTTCGGATTCCTCCAACACCGGGACCGGGACGGTGGACCGCTCCGAAAGCATCAATCTTACTGTCGCCGCGGTGGTGACGCAGGTGCTCCCCAACGGCAATCTGGTGATCCAGGGCCAGCAGGAAGTGCGCGTCAACAATGAAGTGCGCGAATTGTCGATCTCAGGCGTGGTGCGGCCCGAGGATATTTCCAACGCCAACACGATCAGCCATACGCAGATCGCAGAGGCCCGGATTTCCTATGGCGGCCGCGGCCAGATCACCGATGTCCAGCAGCCGCGCTATGGACAGCAATTCTTCGATATCATTTGGCCGTTTTAGGTGGGTGAATGGCGCATAGCGGTCGGGTAAAGTCCAATCGCTATGCGCTATTGTTGGCGCCCTCAATCGTCCCGGTACACCCGCTCGCGCCGTTCGTGGCGCTCCTGCGCCTCGACCGACAACGTGGCAATGGGACGCGCATCGAGCCGCTTCAGCGAGATCGGCTCGCCGGTCTCCTCGCAAAAGCCATAAGACCCGTCTTCGAGGCGCCGCAGCGCCGAATCGATTTTCGCGATTAGCTTGCGCTGGCGGTCGCGGGTGCGAAGCTCAAGCTGGCGTTCGGCTTCCGTCGTCGCGCGATCCGCGAGGTCGGCATTCGGCGTCGGCTCGGATTGCAGATTCTGTATCGTCTCGCGGCTTTCGCGAAGAATGTCTTCCTTCCAGGCGACCAGCTTGCGGCGAAAATATTCGCGCTGGCGCTCATCCATGAAGGGTTCGTCGTCAGACGGCCGGTAGCCGTGCGGCAGTTCGGTCGCCATGCACTCTCCTTGAGGTCAAACGCATCCGATGGCGGCGCGGTTATAGCGGCGCACCCCCTTCCGGGCAAATGGAAAGAAAATGTCGCGAAAATGTGAGGTTAGACCAGCGGACGTTCGGCCTGTTCGAGCTTTGCAAGCTCCACCCGGGCGCGCAGGTCGATCTCGTCCAGGACGCCCTGGAGATGGGGATCGGCGAAGCTTTCCCGGCGTTTTGTGATGGCGAGCGCCAGGCGATTGAGCGTGGCGCGCGGAATCCCGCCGGCCAGAAGGCCGTCCCGGACCTCGTCCAGCAGCGACAGCAATTGTTCGCCATGGCTGACGCTGCGCTTGCGGCTGTCGGTGGAATCCTCGATTCCTTGCAGGGCAAGGATGGTATCGACGGCTGAGAGCGGGCCCGTTCCGGTCAGGGCCACGGCAGTCTTTGCGTCGGCGATCTCCTCGGCGGCAAAACTGTTGCCTTCCGCTGGCCCGACGCGTCCGGCGCGCCGCACTGCGGAGGTGGCTTCGAGTCTGCGTGTCGGTTTGATTTCCAAGAGCCAATGCCTCTGGCCGTTCCACCACAGTTTCTCGGGTTAGGCTTAATAAAGCGCTAAGCCGTCCGGCTGCGGTGATAGGGGTGGCCCGAGAGAATCGCAAAAGCGCGGTAAACCTGCTCCGCCAGCATGGCGCGCACCAGGAGATGCGGCCAGGTCTGCGGCCCAAAAGCCAGGCGTTCCTGCGCGCCTTCGCGCAAGGGCGCGGCCAACCCGTCCGGCCCGCCGATCAGGAAAGCAAGGTCGCGCACGCCGGAATCACGCAAGGACGCAAGATGCTTGGCAAAAGCCTCACTGGAGAGCGAGCGGCCGCCTTCGTCGAGCGCAATGCGGTGCGCGGCGGACGGCATGCGGGCGGTGAGTTTCTTGGCTTCGTCGTCCATGCGCGCGGCGCTGGAGCTTCCCCGCGAAGTATCGACAATGAGGAAATCGAGCTTGGTGAAACCAAGCTTGCCGCCCAAAGCAGCAGCGCGCTCCCAGTGGACATCGCACAATCCCTGCTCGGCCGAGGCGCGGGCGCGGCCCACAGCGAGCGCGGTGATGCGCATAAATTAAGCGAGAGAACCGGCGTGTTCGGAGGCGCGGCGGCGATGGCTCACCTCGTCCACCGACCACATGCCTTCGAGATCGTAATAGGCCCGGACCTCGGCGCGGAAAATATGCACCACGACGTCGCCCGCATCGACCAGCACCCAATCGCCTTGCGGCAGGCCTTCGATGTGAACCTTGCCATAGCCCCATTCCTTC
>DATLVC010000436.1:0-3974 GCA_035577685.1 Micropepsaceae bacterium
CCAATCCTGCCGCGCCGCGCGGGCCCGTGCCCGGTCGGTCCAGAGGTCCGCGTCTTTCGGTGTCAGTTTCAGCGCGGCCGAGAAAGCCGCTTCGGCATTTTCGACCTGATTCGCCAGCAACCACGCATTGCCCGATTGTGCGAGCAGGGCCGCCCGCTCCTGCGCGGTGCCCGCATCCTTGCGCTCAGCCAGCGCGTTCAGCCGCGAGGCGGCCTCGCCCGGTTCATCCAGCGCGATCAACGCCAAGGCGGCGCAATGCTCGGCGGCCAGCCCGCCGCCCGCGTCGCGCCACATGAGCGCCTTCTCGAAGGCCTCGTCGGCTTTCATGCTCACTGCCGCGACACAAGCCTGATAGGGATCGGAGCCGGGAAACGGGGTGTCGGCGGCGGCGGCCCACGCCAGAGCCGCGCCCGTGAAAAAGGCGATCGGCAAAAGCAGCAGGCGGCGTTTCAGCATGGCGCAAGATGGGCCGGACGCCCAGGCGAAAGCAAGTGTCAGGCGCTGGTTTGGGTGAGCAGCCCATCCAAGGCATGCTCAATCCGTTTCAGATCGGCAGGGGTCGACAGCCGATGGTCTCCATTCTTGATGAGCGAAAGCGTGGGATTTCCGGTCAGCTGTTCCACCAGTCTGAGTGCATGTTGCCAGGGAACATCGGGATCCTGCATGCCCTGGAGAATATGAATGGGGCAATCGATTGCGATCGGGCCGCCGAGAATCAGGTTCTTGCGCCCATCCTCGATCAATGCGCGAGTGATGGGATAGGCCCCGTCCTCATAGGCGGAAGAGCGCATCCATTCGCCCTTCTCCATGATTTCCCGCTGGATTTCGGGGTTCATCCGCGCCCAGACCAGGCTTTCGGTGAAATCGGCCGCCGGAGCGAGCAACAGCATACCGGCAACCTGCTCAGGACGGCGTTGCGCAATCAGCAGCCCGATCCACGCCCCCATGCTGGACCCCACGAGAATTTGCGGGCCGCGGCAGAGCCGGTCCAACACGGCAAGGGCATCATCCCGCCACCGGCTGATGGTACCGTCGCGGAAATTCCCAGAAGAACCGCCATGTCCGTAATAATCGAAGCGCAGATAGGAGTGGCCGTGGCGCGCCGCCCACCGGTCCAGGGCCTCGGCCTTGGTGCCGCCCATGTCCGATTTGAACCCGCCAAGCCACAACACGTTCGGCGGCTTTCCGTCGCGCTGCAAATAGGCGATGGTCTCGCCATCTGCGCGAAGCAATTTCTCCAACCCCATTTGGCCGTAACCATTTCATTGCCGCAACAGGATGCCTCACTTTAAGCGCATGCCCAACGGCAAGCCAGACAGCGCCCCTGCCATCCTTCAGATCGTGCCCTCGCTCGATACCGGGGGCGCGGAGCGCACGACCATCGACATCGCCAAAGCCCTTGCCGACAGCGGGTTGTGTGCCCTTGTCGTCAGCGAGGGCGGCCGGATGGAACCGGAACTGGAAGCCGCGGGCGGCGAACTGATCCGCATGAACGTCGCGTCGAAACTGCCGCACACAATCTTGGCCAATGCCCGCGCCTTGGCCAGAATTATCCGTGAACGGAATGTATTGCTGATCCATGCGCGATCGCGAGCACCGGCTTGGAGTGCGCTCATCGCCGCGCGGCGCACCGGCATCCCCTTCGTCACCACCTATCACGGCATCTACAATGCGAAGGGGCCACTGAAGCGCTGGTACAATTCGGTGATGGTGCGCGCCGATGCTGTGATCGCCAACTCGCAATGGACGGCTGCGCACATTCGTTCCGCTTACCGCATCGACCCGAAGCATCTGACGACGATCCCACGCGGGCTGGACCTTCGCACCTTCGATCCCTGGGCGGTGGCGCCCGAACGGGTCAGAAAGCTGCGCGATGCGTGGGGCATCAGGGATGGCGAACGGGTGGTCTTGCTTCCCGGACGCCTGACGCGTTGGAAGGGCCAGATTATTTTTGTGAAGGCGCTCGCCGAGCTCGCCTATAATAGCCGGTTACCCAAAGACGTGCGCGCGGTGATTGCGGGCGACGCCCAGGGCCGCGATGATTATGTGAACGAGCTGAACGCCGCCATAACCGGGGAAGGGTTGGAGGGCATCGTCGTATTGGCAGGCCACATCACCGATATGCCTGCCGCCTACCTTGCCGCCAATATTGTCGTCTCGGCTTCGACCGATCCGGAAGCCTTCGGCCGCATACCACCGGAGGCCGCCGCGATGGGTAGGGCTGTGATCGCCACCAATCATGGTGGCGCGCGCGAGACGGTGCTGGCCGGCGAATCCGGGGTTCTCATCGAACCCAACAGCGCGCGCGCGATGGGCCGTGCACTATCCGACCTGCTTGCGCGTTCCCCGACGGACCTGGCCCGGATGGGGCAGAAGGGGCGCGCCCATATCACCGCGAACTTTACGGTCGAGCGCATGTGCGCGGCGACGCTCAGCCTTTACGCCACGCTGATCGAAGAGCACGCGAAGGCGCATTGAGGGCGTGTCAATTGCGCCAGAAGCTTGCGGCACTGGTCGGATGGAGAAGCGGCTTGACCGTCTTGTAGCGGGTCAACCAGCCGCATGCGGAAAATGCCTGCTCGACATCGGGCGTAACATAGCAAAACCGTACCGACCGCGGGGACGCCTCCACGCTTTTGCGCACACGCTCCAGAACCGCCGCCAAGGTGCGTTGACCGAAAGGGTGATAAAGCCAAAACACCGTGCCGTCTTGATAGTCTGTCGATGACGCGGCATCGCCGTGAATAACGGTAATTTCAGCGCGGCGGCCGACCAGATTGGCTGCGTTGGTCTTGGCGATTTCGGCCACGGTGGGATCGATTTCGATCCCGATGCACCGCCTGACCCGACGGCGCGCGAAGAGACAAAGCGGCCGGCCCGTGCCGCAACCGACATCATAAACGACATCGGAGGGTTGCAGCCGCAGCAGACGGATGTAACGGCCGATCAGACTGTAACCCAAAGCGCTCGTCTTGCCGGAATCGCGATGGAGGCTGGTGTCGGGCGGACGAATGTCGGCCGTGGTTTGAATGCCAAGCCGGCGATCGCAATACATATTGTGAGCGGATTTGAGCTGTCCAAGCATTCTCTGACCGATCTAATCGCCGGGGTTTTCGGGGAATCGGAAGCTAGGACAATAGCCACGTCGCGCATCCCGGCAACGGACCGCAATCCAAAAAACTAAGATACCGATAGCACTGGCCTGCCTTGACTTTCGCGAGACGGTCCGGCGTCTTGTCGGCCGTTCCAGCCAATCGGAGGAATCCCGTGTCCGCAGCCGCATCCGAACCCGAGGTGAACATCTCTTTGCCCGACGGCAAGGTGCTGACGTTCGCCCGTGGCGTGACCGGCGCGGAAGTGGCGGCGGCCATCGGCCCCGGTCTCGCCAAGGCGGCGCTGGCCGTCACGGTGGATGGGAAGGAATGGGACCTGTTCCGCCCCATTGAGAAGGACGCGAAGCTTCGCATCATCACCCGCAAAGATCCCGAAGCGCTGGAGCTGATTCGGCACGATGCCGCCCATGTGCTCGCCATGGCGGTGCAGGAGCTGTTCCCCGGCACCCAGGTGACCATCGGACCGGCTATCGAGGACGGCTTCTATTATGATTTTGCTCGCGATGAGCCCTTCACGCCCGACGATCTGCCGAAAATCGAGGCGAAGATGCGCGAGATCGTGGCCCGCGACCTTCCGACCCGGCGCACCGTGTGGCCGCGCGACGAAGCCATTCGGCATTTCGAGGAAATCGGCGAGAAATACAAAGCCGAGTTGATCCGCGATCTGCCGCCGGGCGACGAGATCACCATCTATTACCACGGCGATTGGCACGACCTCTGCCGCGGGCCGCATTTCGCCTCCACCGGCAAGATCGGCCAGGGCTTCAAGCTCACCAAGATCGCGGGGGCCTATTGGCGCGGCGATGCCAGGAACGCGCAGCTTCAACGCATCTATGGCACCGCCTGGCGCGACGAGAAGGA
>DATLVC010000437.1:0-5161 GCA_035577685.1 Micropepsaceae bacterium
AACGCGCATTCTCCTCGAACGCCTGCAAGGCCGCGGTCTCGGTCAATTCCACCGTCATGCGCTCGGCCACCTCGCGGTTCTCGCGCACATAATTGATGAAGGATTGCAGCCAGGAATGATCGCCCGCTGTGGTGCCCGACACATTGATCGAGAGCTTGATATGCGGATGGCGGTAGAGCTGCTCCACGGCGATCTCGAGTGCGCGCCGGTCGACGAGGCGCACCAGTCCGAGCGTCTCGGCCGCCGGAATGAATTCACCCGCCGGTGCAATCGAGCCATCCTTGCGCCGCATCCTGAGCAGGCATTCGTAATGTTCGGGATAAAGCGAGTGCGCCCCGACGATCGGCTGATAGGCCAGTACCAGCCGCTGCTCGTTGAGCGCGGACATGATCTCATCACCGATATTGATAAGACGGCGCCGCTGGGATTCGCGCTTTGCGGACCCGGAATAGACCGCAAAGCCGTTACGCCCCATCGCCTTGGCGCGTTCAAGCGCTTCTTCGGCGCGCAGCATGGCTTCCTGGCTCGTGCTGGCGCCCTGCGGCAGCCACACCGCGCCGACGGACACGCTCGCCGACACCGCGCCTGCGCGCGTCGTGATGACATCGCTTCTCACCGCGGCGTGCAGCCGTTCGGCGACGCATGACATTTCGCGTTCGCCGCATTCGCTCAGGATGACGCCGAATTTGTTGCCGGCGGTACGCCCGATAATGTCCGACGTGCGCAAGGCCTGCGCCAGCCTTTGCCCCGTGGCGACGATCACCTCGTCGGCGGCATCAAAGCCATGGGTTTCATTGATCACCGCAAGTTTGTCGATCGCGGTCACCACGAAGGCACACGTGCGCCCCTCGGCCGTCGCACGCTGGATCACCCGCGTCAGCTCGTCGCGCAAACGCGTCCGGTTCAGATGGCCGGTCAGTTCGTCGCTGGTGGCGAGATAAGAAAGCCGGGTGAGCGTGTTTCGATGATCGGTGATCTCCCGCACCATGCCGGTGATGCGCTCGGCACGGCCGCCAGGACCAGGAATGCAGGCGGCGGAAAGCTCAAACCATTGCCGCGCGGTCTTGGTGAGAGCTTCGAATTCGATGCGGAAATTGAGATCGGTCTGAGACGGGTCTTCAATGAGCGAAAGAAGACGCGTGCGTGCCGCGAGCGAAAGCCAGGCGCGAAATCCCGTACCTGTATCGAGGCGTTCAAGCTCGGCATATTCGGGCATCGACGATTCTGCGCCCTCCCAGTGGATGCGGTCATCGCCGAGCGTCCAATCGAAGACCGCTGCCCGTGCGCCCATCACAGCCAAGCGCAAACGCTCGGCGTCCGCGGTTTGACCGAGCAATTCCAAGCGATCCTTGAATGCCCGTTGAATGGATAGACTCTGCACCAATACACCCATGATTTTCCGCGATCTTTGTCGCGTCTTGTCATGGGAGGCTAACGGGGCGGGCGTTTAAGAAAGCTGAAATTTTGCAAGTGCGTGGTCGTGTCTCGCCAACCGGTCTAAGATTTGCTTAAGTAGTGGTTATGAAAATAGGCGGCAATCATTTGGAACTTCGCACATCGGCCCGCGCAATGGCGCGCCGCGTTGTAGAAAAGCCAAATGCCGCAAGCACCTTGCGCGATGAAATCCCGCGTCAACCCGCGCAATCGACCGCGCGGGTCGAACGGCGCAACCGCGGACGGTCGTCCCGCTTTGATACAAGTTCCTACAATGGGATGGACCGGCGTGGGATTGAGGCGCGCTTTGTGGCACAGGTGCTGGGCCAAATCCTGGGTCCGGGACAAGACGGAACACTTCTCGCCGCCCGCGCCTATGCGCGCAGCACCCGCGAGCCCAAAGAGACCCGGCTGGTTCGCGTCCTTTAGAATAATTGAGATGTTGCGCGGCTAATGCGGCGCTGCCACGCGCTCGTTCGGTGGAAGCTGAAGAATTGCAGCACCCAACACCGGACCGTAATCGCGCGCCTGCAAAATCACCGCGACACCGTCATGCTTCGCCTTGGCGAGATTGAGCGGAAGATCGATCTTCATCGCCTCACCCGTCCATTCGCCGGCACGCTGCAGATCGCGCACCACATTGGTGTAGGTCAAAACCCGGTTGCGATTTTCCCCATCCCCGATATTGACGGCGCCCTGATTGAGCGTGCGCATCACCCAGATGGTCGCGACAGGTTTGATCTTCGTCTTCGCCGCGGGGATGGCGATCTCCAGCCGGCCGGAGGCTGTGCCGACGTCAATCGGAATGGACACCTCGCCCAGACCATCATTGGCGCGCGCAGCCAGCGCCGCCATCACCCGGTCGCGTTGATTGCCGACCACGTCAAAGCGGCCATCGATGATCATCTGCGGGGTATAGACACCCGAATGGCTCATCGCGCGGGCGTAGGATTTCTGGCGCTGCGTGTTTGCGTCGGTGGCGTAGGTATCTTTCCAGCCGAGCATGTCCCAATAGGTGATGGGAAGCGACAGCGCGATCACATCCCTGCGCCTGGCGAGTTCCGTGACCAGGCGATCAGCAGCGGGGCAATCGCTGCAGCCCTGGCTGGTGAAGAGCTCGACCACGATCGGGTGCGGCGCCGAGGGCATAAGCTGGCCCGCCCACCCGCTGGGACTCAGCGTGGCGGTCAGAAAACCGGAAAGGAGAAACAAAGGTAGGCGCATGGGGCAAAACCATAGGATGAACGCGGGAATTGCCCAAGGGGTTCGTGAATCAATTCGGGTTGACCGCACTTTTCCGTCATCCCGGGCCTCGCGACCAGCGCGGGCCCGGGATGATGGAAATTGGTTACGCGGCCGCGAGGTTGCGCAGCACGTGCTGCAGGATCCCCCCGCTCTTGAAATAGGCGATCTCGTCCACCGTATCGATACGGGCGATCAGGGGCATGTCGACGCTGCGCCCGTCGGGATAGGTCACCCGCGCGGTCACTTTCCTGCGCGTGCCTGATGCCCCTTCCTGGACCGGGATGTCGATAGCTTCCTTCCCGGTCAGCGCATAGTCAAAGCGCGTCTTGCCGCCCGCGAATTCCAGCGGCAGAATCCCCATACCCACAAGATTGGAGCGGTGGATGCGCTCATAGCTTTCTGCGATGACAGCGCGCACGCCCAGGAGCCGCGGTCCCTTTGCCGCCCAATCGCGCGAGGAACCCGAGCCATATTCCTTGCCCGCTACGATGACCGTCGGTGTTCCCGCCGCCTCGTATTTCATGGCCGCATCATAGATCGACATTTCCTCGCCCGACGGCGCGGCATCGGAATAATGAATCGTGTTCCCGCCTTCCTTGCCGCCAAGCATCTCGTTCCGTATGCGGATATTGGCGAAGGTTCCACGCATCATCACTTCGTGGTTGCCGCGCCGGGCGCCATAGGAATTGAACTCGGCGGGAGGCACGCCGTGCGCCATCAGATATTTGCCGGCCGGGGAATCCTTCTTGATGGAACCGGCCGGGCTGATGTGATCGGTGGTGATGGAATCCCCGAAGATGCCGAGGATGCGCCCTTTGGAAATATCAGTGATGGGCGCCGACTTGTTCGTCATGCCCGCGAAATAGGGCGGGTTCTTCACATAGGTCGAACTCTCGTCCCATTTATAGGTCTTGCCAGCATTGACCTTGATCTTCTTCCAGGCTTTGTCGCCGGTGAAGACATCGGCGTAACGCTTGCGGAACATCGCCGGCGTCACCGATTTTCTCACCGTATCTGCGATCTCCTTTGGGCTCGGCCAAATCTCGTTGAGATAGACCGGCTCGTTCTTGCGGTCGTAGCCGATGGGCTCCTTGGTCAGATCGCCATTGACGTTGCCGGCGAGCGCGTAGGCCACCACCAGCAAGGGCGAGGCGAGATAGTTCGCGCGCACCTGTGGATGCACCCGGCCTTCGAAATTGCGATTGCCGGAAATCACGGCGGCAGCAACGAGATCGCCTTCGGTGACCGCATTCGCCACGGGCTCGGGCAGCGGCCCGGAATTGCCGATGCACGTCGTGCAGCCATAGCCGACGAGATGGAACCCGAGCTTGTCGAGCGCCTTGTCCACGCCGGCGCGCGCAAGATAATCCGTCACCACCTGGCTTCCCGGCGCGAGGGAGGTTTTCACCCATGGCCGCACCTTCAAGCCGCGCTCGACAGCCTTCTTGGCGAGGAGCCCTGCTCCCAGCATCACATAGGGGTTGGACGTGTTGGTGCAGGAGGTGATGGCCGCGATGACGACATCGCCATGGCCGATGGTAAGTTCGGTGCCCTCGATCTTCACCCGCTTCATGGCTTCGTCTTCCTTCTTGAAGACGTCCATCAAGGCCGAAGCGAACTGCTCGCCCACTTTGGAAAGGGATACGCGGTCCTGCGGCCGGCGGGGACCGGCCATGCTCGGTTCCACATCGTTGAGATCGAGGTGGAGGGTATCGGTGAAGATCGGCTCCTCACTCTTCTTGGTATGGAACATGCCTTGCGCCTTGGCATATTTCTCGACCAACGCAATGCGCGGCGCCTTGCGCCCCGTTGCCTTCATGAAGCGCAGCGTCTCGTCGTCTATGGGAAAGAAGCCGCAGGTCGCGCCATATTCGGGCGCCATATTGCCGATGGTGGCGCGGTCCTCGAGCGGCATGTCCGCCAGACCCTCGCCATAGAATTCGACGAATTTGCCGACCACGCCTTTCTTGCGAAGTATCTGGGTCACGGTCAGCACGAGGTCGGTGGCCGTACAGCCGGGGCGAAGCTTGCCCGTCAGCCGCATGCCGATGACTTCCGGGATCAACATGGAAATGGGCTGGCCGAGCATGGCGGCTTCCGCCTCGATGCCGCCAACGCCCCATCCCAGCACCGACAGGCCATTGATCATGGTGGTGTGAGAATCGGTCCCCACGAGGGTGTCGGGATAGGCATATTCGACGCTGGTCTTTCCCTCTTTGACCTTATCGGTCCACACCGTCTGCGCCAGATATTCGAGATTGACCTGATGGCAGATACCGGTGCCGGGCGGCACCACGCGAAAGCGGTTGAAGCCTTGCCCACCCCAGCGCAGGAACGAATAGCGCTCACCATTGCGCTCATATTCCATGCTCACATTCTTCTTGAATGCATCCTTACCGGTGAAGAAATCGACCTGCACCGAATGATCGATGACAAGATCGACAGGAGTGAGCGGGTTGATCTTATCGGGATCCCCTTTCAG
>DATLVC010000438.1:0-6962 GCA_035577685.1 Micropepsaceae bacterium
CGTGCTGGTGCTGATTTCCGGCGGCGGCTCGTCGCTTTTCACGCTGCCTGCGCCGGGCATTGCGCTTGCCGACAAACAGGCCGTCACGCGCGCGCTGCTGAAATCCGGGGCGCCGATTTCCGACATCAATTGCGTGCGCAAGCATCTTTCGGCCGTGAAGGGCGGGCGGCTTGCCCTGGCGGCGCAACCGGCTGCCGTGACGAGCCTTATCATCTCCGACGTGCCGGGCGATGATCCCGCGATTGTCGCTTCCGGTCCGACCGTTCCCGATCCCACCACGCGCGAGCAGGCACTTTCGATTCTGCAAAAATACCAGATTGCGATTCCCGCCGCGGTGCGAAGCTGGCTCGACGATCCGGCATCGGAAACGCCCAAGCCTGGCGAACGTGCGTTTGCTCGGGGGGAAAACCGCATTATCGCATGTGCGCGCGATGCGCTTTCCGCGGCGGCACGAAATGCCGAAGCGCAAGGAATCCCGGTTGTCGATCTCGGCGATGCCATCGAAGGCGAAGCCCGTGAGGTGGCGCGCACGCATGCGAAATTGGCGCTGGCTTACGCGCGCGAGAGGCGCCCTTGCCTGCTGATTTCCGGTGGCGAGACCACGGTGACGGTCAGGGGGGCGGGGAGGGGCGGCCGCAACAGCGAATATGCGCTCGCGCTCGCCTTGGCGCTCGACGGCGCGGCCGGAATTTGGGCGATTGCCTGCGACACGGACGGAATCGACGGAACGGAGACCAATGCGGGCGCGCTGGTTGCGCCCGACACGCTGGCGCGTGGAAAAAATCAAGCGGCCGATGCCCAAGCGGCGCTTTCGAACAACGATGCCTATGGATTTTTTCAGACGCTTGGCGATCTGGTCGGGACCGGCCCCACCCGCACCAATGTCAATGATTTCCGCGCCATTCTCGTCCAGCCGGACAAGAAACCGTGACAAACGAAACCCTCATGCGGAAATGCCGCATGAGGGTTGGAAACGCACTCGAGCGAATAGGCTGGATTACGACCGCATCGGCATCATCGGCATGCCCTCGGTGCTGAAGCGCTTCAGCTCGTCGGCCGCCGTGGTGAAGGTCGGATCCAGATCCAGCGCCTTCTTGTAATCGGCATAGGCGCCGCGCGGATCGTTGAGCTTTTCCTTCGCCAGGCCGCGATTGTAATAGGCCAGATGCATCTTATCGAGACCGATGGTGATCGCCTTGTTGAGGTCGGTCAGGGCGTCCTGCGGCCGGTTCAAATTCAGCAGCGCCGCACCGCGATTGACATAGGCCTCTCCCATATTCGAAACGCGCGAGATAGCGAGATCGGTATCCCCGAGGGCGCCGCCCCAATCATGGACCCGGAGGCGAACGACGCTCCGGTTGATATAGGTCGCCGCCCGGTCGCGCACGGACATTTCGACATCCGACAGCGCCTTCGTGCAGATGTCGAAAGCCTGGAACGGGTCGCCGAACTCCGCTGTGGCATAGCATTTGGAGCCCGCGCCTCCTCCGAGGACGAGCACGACGGCATTGGCCTCACCCGCAGCCGCAACCAGGCCCAAGAGAGCAAGCGCTGAAACTGCATACACAGCACGCATAGGTTCAACCTCCATTGCTTAAGCCGGGCTCACCTGCCCCCCAGCCTTTCAATCCAGGACGTCCCCGTCAGGGTGACGCAATTACAATTTAAGATAGCACCATTCGGGCCGCCCAGGTATCCCGCTGGACATAGGGAAGGGTGCCGCCTCCCTTGCTAACATGGCGAAGCCTAAGATTTTGTCTTGGGGTCTTTGCATTTTTAGGATGTTCATCATGACGTGGCCTGCTCTCGCTCCGCTGGTTTTTCTCTCTATTTCCAATGTCTTCATGACTTTCGCCTGGTACGGACAACTGAAATTTCCAGCGACGCCGCTGTGGATCGTGGTGGTGGCGAGCTGGGGAATCGCCTTCTTCGAATATTGTTTTGCGGTCCCGGCCAACCGCATCGGGCACACCGTCTATTCGGCGGCGCAACTCAAGACCATGCAGGAGATCATCACGCTGATCGTCTTTGCCGTGTTCTCCACCACCTATCTGAACGAGGCGCTTCGCTGGAATCACGCGGCGGCGTTTCTGTGCCTGGTGGGCGCGGGCTATTTCGCCTTCGCCAAATGATGATCAGGAATTCGCCTGGAAATCCGCGACCGCATCCAACGGTACCCGGACGGACCGGCGGTTGCCCGAATAGAATATCAGCGTCATGCGCTTGGCCGCCTTGTCCCACTCCAGCTGCGGCGCCACCCCGCCCGGCTTGTGGAAGGCGTGGCCGTCGAATTCGAGCGGCAAGGGCGCCACGCTCGGCCAGGAGGCCGCAAGCCCGCTCTCCAATTTCGCGCGCAAGGCGGCCCGGTCATCGTCGCTGAGAGGAGCCGTATCGGTGATCGCATTGGGTGCGGAGACGCGCACATGGCCGCTGCCGTCGATCTGCAGCCGGGCGACAATCATGAGGCCCTGATCTTCATAGGCGCCCTCCCACTGCCCGATGGGTGGCTGCGGGTCGGAACAGGCGGCGAGCACGATAAGACTCGCAAGAAACAGGGCGAATCGCGAAAAATGACGCATATCAGCAGCGCCTTGGCGGTCGGCCCGGATTTTCCCCCCAGAATCTTTCCGAATGGTTAGCTTAACCGTGGTTCCGGGCGCGCTTACGCGCTTGCGCCGCCTGCCTCGCATTGCTAGGTCTGCCGCCCGTTTTTGCGATGGAGTGACCATGACCGCCCTGCCGCCGGGCTTCCTTGCCCAGGCCCTCGGACGCATCAAACCTTCGCCCACGCTCGCGATGACGCAGAAATCGCGCGAGCTCAAGGCGGCGGGACGCGATGTCATCGGGCTGGCTGCCGGGGAGCCGGATTTCGACACGCCGGACAACATCAAGGAGGCGGCGATTGCCGCCATCCGCCGCGGCGAAACCAAATATACCAATATCGAAGGCATCCCGGAGCTGCGCGCGGCGATCGCGAAGAAATTCAAGCGCGAGAACAATGTCGACTACACCCCGGCGCAATGCTTCGTGTCACCGGGCGGCAAGAGCATCATCTACAACGCTATGATGGCGACGCTGAATCCGGGCGACGAAGTGATCGTGCCCGCGCCCTATTGGGTGAGCTATCCCGACATTGTGCTGCTGGCGGGCGGAACGCCGGTCGTCATCGAGACGCAACTCGAAGATGGGTTCCGGCTCACGCCCGATGCGCTGGAACGCGCCATCACGCCCAAGACGAAATGGATCATCTTCAACCAGCCCTCCAATCCGACGGGGGCCTGCTACACCCGTGAGCAGTTGAAGGCGCTCACCGATGTGCTGGTCAGGCACCCCCATGTCTGGATTCTGACCGACGACATGTATGAGCATCTGGTCTATGGCGGATTCAAATTCCACACCGTGGTCGAGGTCGAGCCATTGCTTTACGAGCGGACGCTCACCATGAACGGCGTGTCGAAGGCCTACGCCATGACGGGCTGGCGTATCGGCTATTGCGCCGGGCCCGTGCCGCTGATCGCCGCCATGGCGAAGCTGCAATCGCAATCGGCGACCAATGCGACGTCCATTTCGCAATGGGCGAGTGTGGAGGCTTTGAACGGGCCCCAGGATTTCATTCCGAAGTTCCAGAAGATCTTCGAAGGCCGCCGCGATCTCGTGGTCTCCATGCTGAACCAGTCCTCGGGTATCGAATGCCCGGTGCCGGAAGGGGCGTTCTATGTCTACCCGTCGATCCGGAAATTGATCGGGATGAAGGCGCCCAACGGGACGACGATCCGCACCGACGAGGATTTCGCCAATTCGCTGCTGGAAAGCGAAGGGGTGGCGGTCGTGCACGGGGGGGCGTTCGGGCTTTCGCCCTTCTTCCGCATCTCCTATGCCACCAGCAACGCAGTGCTGGAGGATGCCTGCACCCGCATCCAGCGTTTTTGCGGCAATCTGCGTTAGGTCAATTCCGGGGAGCGTTTCGGTATTAAAGTTGCGAAAGCGTCTCCCATTCGGACGCTCGCGCGTTAATATGCGTTCTCTGAGAGATTGAGATCGTCGTACCATGACCGACACCACCCAAGCCGATGTCCTGGTTCCCAGTTTTGCGCCTGCCGTCAAAGCCAAAAGTCCGCCCCGCCAGGGCTATTTGTTCGGACCCTGGTTCGATTTCCTCACCCTGGGCGGCGGATCGCTCATCGTCTGCGGTCTGATCGCGCTGCTTCTGCCTAAGGGCATCCCCAGCGTGCAGCAGGCCGCGATAGTGGTCATCCTGATGACGGCGATCAATCAGCCGCATTTCGCCCATTCCTTCCAGATGTTCTACCGGAACTACCGCCAGAAGGCGTTTGGTGCCTCCTATCCGAGCGCGCTTCGCGTCCGCTACATCATTGCCGGGCTGGTGGTGCCGACGGCGTTGATCGCATTTCTTGCCGGCACCGCTCTTGCCGGCAATGTGCGGCTGCTCGTCTACAGCGCCAATGTGATGTTCTTCCTGGTTGGCTGGCACTATGTGAAACAGGGTTACGGCATCCTAATCGTCGATTCCGTCCAGAAACGATTGATGTTCTCCGACCGTGCGAAGACGATTTTTCGCATCAACGGCTATGCCTGCTGGATCGTGGCCTGGGTCGGCGTCAATCACGCGCTGTCGGAGCCGAATGGCTATATCGGCCTGACCTATTTCTCGCTTCCCCTGCCTAACGCGCTCTATTACGCGACGATCACGGTTGCGGCGGCAACGACGCTGGCATCCCTTTACGAGTTCGCGCAATGCTGGCGGGAAGCCAAGGGATTACTCCCCTGGAACGGCGTGATCGCTTATCTGACCACGCTTTATCTCTGGGTGATCTTTGTGCGGATCAACCCGCTTATGCTGGCGGTTATCCCGACCTTCCATTCGCTGCAATATCTGGCGGTGGTTTGGCGCTATCAGTTGAACGCCGGCGTTGCCGAAACAGCGGCGCCTCAGGCTGAGCCCGCGCGCCGCTCCGCGCTCGCCGCATTCCGCCCCACGGGCGTGCTTCCCCGGTTTGCCATGTTCGTGGGCGCAGGCGTCATCTTAGGTTCGCTCGGCTTCGTGATCGTGCCGCGCTTTCTAGATGCCGTCGTCCCCTACGACAAGCATCTGTTCGGCCCCAGCCTTTTCCTGTTCGCCTTCTATATCTTCATCAATGTCCATCATTATTTCCTGGACAATGTGATGTGGCGCCGGGGAAATCCTGACGTGATGCAATATATTTTCTCCCGCCCGAGCACCGCAGCCCGTTAGGACGAACGGATTTTTTTCGACCGTCTTGCCTTCCCCCCCGAATTGGCGCGAGCATAGGCGCGTGGGGGCTTAAGGGAGGCCAAGATGCCGAGAAAAAACGGAGGAAGCGGGCCACGGTGCGTGGCCCTGGTGGGACCCTACGGCGCAGGCAAGACCACGCTTCTGGAAAGCATTCTCTGGGTGACTGGGGCCATCCAGCGAAAAGGCTCGGTGTCCCAGCGCAACACAGTCGGCGATGCCTCGCCGGAAGCCCGTGCCCGCCAGATGAGCGTTGAGACCAATTGCGCCAGCACGCGCTACATGGATGAGACTTTCACCATCCTGGACTGTCCCGGCTCGATCGAATTCCTCCAGGAAACGCTGAATGTGCTGCCCGGCATCGACGCCGCCATCGTGGTCTGCGAGCCCGATGCCGCCAAGGTCGCGATGCTGCAACCCTATCTGAAACGGCTTGCCGACCTCAACATTCCCCACGCGCTGTTCGTCAACAAGATCGACAAGGCCTCGGGCCCGATCCGCGATCTTCTCGGCATCCTGCAGGACGTCGCGCCCAAGCCGCTTGTGCTGCGGCAGATTCCGATTTGGGAAAACGAGATCGTCACGGGCTTCATCGACCTCGCTCTCGAGCGGGCCTATGTCTATCGCGAGCACGCGGCATCCGAGCTGGTCGATATGACCGATGCGGTGAAGGCACGCGAGACCGAAGCGCGCTTCCAAATGCTGGAAAAGCTTGCCGATTACGACGAGCACCTGATGGAAGAGCTGCTCTCGGACATTTCGCCGCCGCGGGACGAGATTTTCGAGGATTTGCACCGGGACCTGCAGGAAGGCTTGATTGTGCCGGTGCTGATCGGCTCGGCCGAGCGCGACAATGGCATCAGGCGGTTCTTGAAGATGCTGCGCCATGATGTGCCGGACGTTTCGGCGGTCTGCGCGCGCGCCGGCGTTTCGGGCAGCGACACCATGGTGCATGTGCTGAAGACCTATCACACCTCCCATGGCGGCAAGCTCAGCCTCGTGCGCGTTCTCACGGGACATTTGAAGGATGGTGCGGTGCTTTACCGCCATGATGGCGCGGATACGCGTGTCGGCGGCCTGTTCGCCTTACGCGGCGAGACGCAGCTGAAAGTCAACGATGTCGGTCCCGGCGACACTGCAGCGCTTGGGCGCCTCGATGACGTGTTGACGGGCGAAACCCTGTCGAGCGCCAAGGCCGGCGCCAAGGTGAAGATCAAGACCGAAATTTTGACGCCCGTCTATGGGCTGGCCATCACCGCGTCCGACCGCAAGGACGAGGTGAAGCTCACCGGTGCCATCGCCAAGCTGCGTGAGGAGGATCCTTCGCTGTTGTTCAGCCAGGACGCGTCTTTGCATCAGATGGTGCTGCTCGGCCAAGGCGAGATACATTTGAAAGTGGCGGTGGAAAAGCTGGCCTCCAAATATGGTCTGAAGCTCGACACGCACCGGCCGCAAGTTCCATATAAGGAGACAATAAAACGTTCGACCACTCAGCGCGGCCGGCATAAACGCCAGACCGGTGGGCACGGCCAATTCGGCGATGTCGTGATCGAGATCAAGCCCTTGCCGCGCGGGTCGGGCTTCGTCTTCGAGGACCGCATTACGGGCGGTGTGGTGCCGCGCAATTTCATTCCCTCCGTCGAAAAGGGCATCATCGAATTTCTCAAGGAAGGTCCGCTCGGTTTTCCCG
>DATLVC010000439.1:0-5443 GCA_035577685.1 Micropepsaceae bacterium
AAGTTCGACAGAGGCTGATGACGCGTAAAGCGTCTCGCCTTTGTTACGAAAGCCCTGCAGGAAACCGCAGGGCTTTCGTTTGCGGTTCATGGGCAGTTTTGCGCGGTCACATCTGCATGGCCCAGCCGTCGACGGCCATGGCGGCCTGACGGATGGCTTCGGTCAGCGTGGGGTGCGCGTGGCTGGTGCGCGCGATGTCTTCGGATGAGGCGGAGAATTCGATGGCGAGCGATGCTTCCCCGATCATGTTGCCGACATCCGGCCCGATCATGTGCACGCCCAAAACGCGGTCGGTCTTCGCATCCGCGATGATTTTCACGAAACCTTCCGTGGACAGAATGGTCTTGGCGCGTGCATTGGCGGTGAAGGGAAATTTCCCGACCTTGTAGGCGATGCCAGCCGCTTTCAGTTCCTCTTCGGTTTTGCCCACTGTCGCCACTTCGGGATAGGTGTAGATTACCGACGGGATCGCGTCGTAATTCACATGACCGGCGCGGCCCGCGATGCGTTCGGCACAAGCTACGGCTTCGTCCTCGGCCTTATGCGCGAGCATGGGGCCTTCGCGCACGTCGCCGATGGCCCAGATGCCAGGCACGTTGGTCTGGAAATGCTCGTTGGTAACAACCCGACCGCGGGAATCGCGGGCAACACCCACCGCATCCAGGCCGACGCCGTCGGTATAGGCGCGCCGACCGATGGCGACCAGAATCACGTCCGCTTCGAAAGTCTCGCGCGTGCCGCCTTTGGCGGGTTCGACCGCGACAGAGAAGGCATCGCCTTTCTTCTCCACGCCGACGACCTTGGAGCCGAGCTTGAATTTCATGCCCTGCCGTTCCAGCAGGCGCTGGAATTGCTTGGCCACCTCGCCGTCCACGCCCGGCACGATGCGGTCGAGAAATTCGACGACCTGGACTTCCGATCCCAGACGACGCCACACCGAACCCAACTCCAGTCCGATGACGCCGGCGCCGACCACCAGAAGCCGCTTGGGCACCGCAGGCAAGGACAGCGCGCCGGTGGAGGAGACGATTCTGTCCTCGTCGATCGTGACACCGGGAAGCGGCGCCACGTCCGAGCCGGTGGCGATGACGATGTTCTTGGCGCTAAGTTCGCGCGTGCCGTCTTTGGTTTTCACGCTGACGCGGCCTGCGCCCGTGATCTTGCCCTCGCCGACAATCGCCTCGGCCTTGTATTTCTTCAGGAGGAACGAGACGCCTTTGGTCAGCTCGCCGACCACTTTGTCCTTCTGCGCCATCATCGCTTTCAGATCGATTCCAGGCGTCCCGGTGATTCCGAAGCGCGGAAAATCGTTTCGCGCGACCGTGTAAAGATCGCTGGCGTGCAGCAGCGCCTTAGACGGAATGCAGCCGATGTTCAGGCAGGTGCCGCCGAACGGTCCGCGCTTGTCGACGCAAGCGACGGAAAGCCCGAGCTGCCCGCAGCGGATGGCGCAATTGTAGCCGCCCGGTCCACCCCCGATGACGACGACGTCGAAATTATCAGCCATGATTCCAACCTTGAATGTCATGGCCCGCAAAAGCGGGCCATCCAGCCGTCCTAGAATTCGGCGCGTAGACGCGCGCCGGCTGGGTGGCCCGGTCAAGCCGGGCCATGACGGTTAGCGTTACAAATCCAGCAGCATGCGCTGCGGGTCTTCGAGATTTTCCTTCACCCGCACCAGGAAGGTGACCGCTTCGCGGCCATCCACCAGCCGGTGATCGTAGGACAGCGCGAGATACATCATGGGACGGATTTCGATCTTGTCGCCCACCGCAATGGGGCGGTTCTGGATCTTGTGCATGCCCAGAATGCCCGATTGCGGCATGTTCAGAATTGGCGTCGACATCAGCGAGCCGAACACGCCGCCATTGGTGATGGTGAAGGTGCCACCCAGCAATTCTTCGAGCTTCAGTTTGTTGTCGCGCGCACGCGTCGCGAAATCGGCAATGCCCTTTTCGATTCCGGCAAGCGACAGCGCATCGGCATCGCGCACCACCGGCACCACCAGGCCGCGATCGGTCGAGACCGCGACGCCGATGTCGTAATAATTCTTGTAGACGATGTCGTCGCCGTCGATCTCGGCATTGACCGCCGGAATTTCCTTCAGCGCCGCGATGCACGCCTTCACGAAAAATCCCATGAAGCCGAGCTTGACGCCGTGCTTCTTCTCGAAGCCATCCTTGTAGGCGCTGCGCATCGCCATCAGATGCGTCATGTCCGCTTCATTGAAGGTGGTGAGCTGCGCGGCGATGTCCTGGCTTTCCTTCAGGCGCAGCGCGATGGTCTTGCGCAGGCGCGACATGGGCACGCGCTCTTCGCGTTCGCCCCGCGCAGCCGAGGCTTGCGGCCTCGCAACGGGCGCAGGCGCAGGTGCCTTTGCCGCCTCCAGCGCCGCCAAAGCGTCCGCCTTGGTCAGCTGACCGCGCTTGCCCGAACCCTTGACCGACGAAAGATCCAGCCTTTCCTCTTCGGCAATGCGTTTGACCGAAGGCGGCGGCGGAGGAGGAGGAACGACTGCGGGCGTGGTGTCTGCTTTCGGGCTTGCCGGTTTGGCGTCGGCTTTGGGCGCCTCGGTCTTCGCCGGTTTGGCGCTCTCCGCTTTCGGAGCCGGAGCTTTGACGGCAGCGCCGCCCTCGGCGACCGCGCCCAGCACGGTGCCAACGCCCACCGTGCCGCCCTGCTGCACGTTGATATGTTCCAGCACGCCGGCCGCAGGTGAGGGAACCTCCACATTCACCTTGTCGGTTTCGAGTTCGACCAGCGGTTCGTCGCGCGCGACGGAATCGCCTTCCTTCTTCAGCCAGCGGGCGATGGTGGCTTCGGTGACGGATTCGCCCATCGCCGGCACTTTGATTTCGATGCTCATGTTGCGCCCCTCTAAAGCGTCAGCGCGTCGTTGAGAAAGGCCTTCAGCTCGGCCAGATGTTGACTCATCTGCCCGGCCGCCGGCGAAGCAGACGCCTTGCGCCCGGTATAGCGCAACGGACCGGTGCGGCCCAATTGCTCCATCACGCTTTCGATGTAGGGCGCGATGAACGTCCAGGCGCCCTGATTCTTGGGCTCTTCCTGGCACCAGATGATCTCGGCCTTGGGGAAGCGCGTCAGTTCGTCGGTCAGCGCAAGACCCGGGAAGGGATAAATCTGTTCGACGCGCAGCAATTGGATGCGCGCCTCGTTGCGTTTCTCGCGCTCTTCCAGAAGGTCGTAATAGACCTTGCCGGTGCACAGCACGACGCGTTTGATCTCCTCGTTCGGAACCAGCGTGATGGTGGAACCCGGCGCGGTCTCCGCATCGTCCCACAGCACCCGATGGAACGATGAGCCCGGCCCGAATTCGACGAGCTTCGAGACGGCGCGTTTGTGGCGCAGCAGCGATTTGGGCGTCATCAGGATCAACGGCTTGCGGAAATTGCGATGCAACTGCCGCCGCAGCACATGGAAATAATTGGCCGGCGTGGTGCAATAGGCCACTTGCATGTTGTCGTCGGCACAGAGCTGCAAATAGCGCTCGAGACGGGCGGAGGAATGTTCCGGCCCCTGGCCTTCGAAGCCATGCGGCAGCAGCATCACGAGTCCCGACATGCGCAGCCACTTCATTTCGCCCGAAGCAATGAACTGGTCGATCAGCACCTGGGCGCCGTTCGCGAAATCGCCGAACTGCGCCTCCCACAACACCAGCGCCTTGGGTTCGGCCAGGCTGTAGCCATATTCGAAGCCGACCACCGCTTCTTCCGAGAGCAGCGAATCCACCACTTCGAATTCCGGCTGGTTCCCATTGATGTGGTTCAGGGGAATGTAACGTTCTTCCGATTCCTGATCGACGAGCGCCGCATGACGCTGCGAGAAGGTGCCGCGGGAGGAATCCTGTCCTGAAAGCCGTACCTGGAAGCCGTCGTCGAGCAGCGTGCCGAAAGCCAACGCCTCGCCGGTCGCCCAGTCGATGCCTTCGCCGGTTTCGATCATCTGGCGCTTGGTCTGCATCAGCCGCGCGATGGTGCGGTGGGCGCGGAAATCTTCGGGCAGATGCGAAATCGCCATGCCGACGCGCTTCAGCGTCTCCACGTCGACTTCGGTGGTGCCGCGGCGGTCACCGCGCGGTGCCGTCTCGAGTCCGGTCCAGCGCCCGTCCAGCCAGTCGGCTTTGTTCGGGAGGTGCGATTTGGCGACTTCCAGATCCTGCTCCAGCCTTTGCTGGAAGGCGGCGATCATGCCGGCAACTTCGGCTTCGCTGAGGACGCCCTCGGCGATCAGCTTTTTCGAATAGAGCTCCAGCGTGGTCGGATGCTCCTTGATGGCGCGATACATCAAGGGCTGGGTGAAGAACGGCTCGTCGCTTTCGTTGTGGCCGAAGCGGCGGTAGCAGAACATGTCGACGACCACGTCCTTGTGGAACAGCTGCCGGTATTCCGTCGCGATGCGGCAGCAATGCACGACGGCTTCGGGATCATCGCCGTTCACATGGAAGATCGGCGCCTGCACCATCAGCGCTACATCCGAAGGATAGGGCGAGGACCGGGCGTAAGCAGGCGTGGTGGTGAAGCCGATCTGGTTGTTGACGATGAAATGGATCGTGCCGCCGGTGCGGAAGCCCTTGGTGCCCGACATGGCGAAACATTCCGCCACGACACCCTGGCCGGCGAAAGCGGCATCGCCATGGAGCAACAGCGGCAACACGCTCGCGCGGGTGACCTTGTCGCCATATTGGAATTGTTTGGCGCGGGATTTGCCGAGCACCACCGGATCCACCGCTTCGAGATGCGAGGGATTAGCCGTCAGCGACAGATGCACCTCATTGCCGTCGAAGGCGCGGTCGGAGGAGGCGCCGAGATGGTATTTCACGTCGCCCGAACCCTGCACGTCCGAGGGTTTGGCCGAACCACCGGCGAATTCGTGGAACAGCTGCCGGTAGGGCTTGGACATCACATTGGCGAGCATGTTCAGCCGCCCGCGATGGGGCATGCCGATGACGATGTCCTTCACGCCGAGTTGGCCGCCGCGCTTGATGATCTGCTCCATGGCGGGGATCATCGATTCGCCGCCGTCGAGCCCGAAGCGCTTGGTGCCGACGAATTTCACGCCGCAGAATTTTTCGAAGATTTCCGCTTCGATCAGCTTGTTCAGGATCGCCCGCTTGCCTTGCGGCGTGAAGACGATCTGCTTGTCGGGTCCTTCGATCCGGCGCTGCAGCCAATCCTTCTGCTCGGGATCGTTGATGTGCATGAACTCGTAACCGATGGCGCCGCAATAGGTCCGCCGCAAGATGTCGACCATCTGGCGCGGCGTCGCCGATTCCAGTCCCATCACGCCGTCGATGAAAATCGGGCGGTCGAGGTCCTGCTCGTAGAAGCCGTAGAACGAGGGCTGGAGCTGCGGGTAGGGTTTCCTCTTCTCAAGCCCGAGCGGATCAAGGTTCGCCTCCAGGTGCCCCATGACGCGGTAGGCG
>DATLVC010000440.1:0-3632 GCA_035577685.1 Micropepsaceae bacterium
AGATGGAGAATCTGATCAAGCTGCACAAAGCGCAGTTGGCGTCGGATCGCATGTCGTGTCACAGCGCAACCGCCAATCAGGTGCGGCTGGTTCTTCACACCGCCGCGTTCTGGCTGATGCATGGCGTGCGCGCCGCCATCCCGCGGACCGATCCGCTCGCCGGCAGCGAGTTCGCGACCATCCGCGAGCGCCTGATCAAGATCGCCGCCCGCGTGATCGAACATGTCGCGCGCATCCGCATTCAGCTGCCGACGAGTTGCCCGGAGGGCGCACTGTTCCGCACCGTCGCGCTTGGCCTGATGCCGTCCGGCCCCTGAGCCACGGGGCTGCGTGCCCCGACGAGCCGCCGACGAGGCAGATCAATCGTGAGCGTCATGGCGGCACCACCTGCCATTTCCACGGTTGATCCCGGATGATGGGCTTCGCGGGAGGATTTAGCGCGAGGCTTCGATGGGAACCGATAGTCGTAAGGATGGCGATAAGGACAGGCGTATGGCTGTCCATAAGGATGGCGGCGACACGCTTCGCCGCATAGAGGTCATCACGGGGACCGGTCGTCGGCGGCGGTGGGATGCAGAGACGAAGGGCCGCCTGGTCGCGGAGAGCTTTGAGCCAGGCTGCAGCGTGTCTGAGGTCGCCCGGCGTCATGACATCAGCCCCAGTCTTTTGTTTCTTTGGCGGCGGCAGGCGGCGGAAGCCACGAAAAATGCCGAGAGCAACGTGCGCGGCGGCTCGACATTCGTACCTATGGTGGTGTCCGGTGACGCGCCGGCGGCGCCTGTGGTGAACGAGGCCTGCGTGGTTGAGGTCGAGTTGGGCGATGTTCGCATCCGTATCAAGGGTCCGGTCGATCGCTCGGTTTTGCGGGAGGTGTTCTTGGCAGCGCGGACCACGCGATGATATCGGTCCGCTCGGGTCTTCGCATATTGGTGACCGCGAGCCCGGTCGACTTCCGGCGCGGAATGGACTCGTTGGCGATGCTGGTGACAGAGACGCTGCGCCGCGATCCATTCTGCGGCGATTTGTTTGTGTTCCGCTCCAAGCGAAGCGATCGAGTCAAAATCCTTGCCTGGGATGGCACCGGTTTGGTTTTGTATTCGAAGCGACTTGAGATGGGCCGCTTCACGTGGCCAGCGATTCAGGACGGCGTGATCACGTTGACTGCTTCGCAGCTCTCGGTTCTTCTCGACGGTTTGGACTGGAGGAAAGTGGCTCCGCGCGCTGTGGACCGACCGTTGCGAGCTGGATAAAAATCGCGAATTTGCTGGCGATTCACGCGATTTTTGCGTAGCCATTTGAGCATGATTCGCTTCGATGATTTGCCGTCCGACCCTCTGCTTCTCAAGCAGAAGCTCATCGAAACGATGTCGATCATCGAGAAGGTCTCGACGGAAAAGGTCGCGCCTGCTAGCGAGCGCAACGTCGCCATCGCCCAACGCGACGCCGCATTGCAGGAGAACGAGAAGCTTCTGCTCATCCTGTCGCAATACAAGCGCGCACTGTTTGGCCGTCGATCGGAGAAGGTGGACCCCGATCAATTGCAATTGCTGTTGTCCGGAAATGAAGCGTCGATCGTCGCGGGCGCGGCGAATGAGAATGCGGCTGCGGACGGCGCCGGAAACGATACGAAATCCGGCGCACCTGAGAAGGCGGTGCGGCCACGTCCCAATCGCAATCGCGGCATGCTGCCGGTTCATCTGCCGCGCGTGGATGTCGTGATTGATGTGGAGAGTAAGATCTGCCCGTGCTGCGGCGGAGTGCTTCACAAGATCGGCGAGACCGTCAAGGAAATGTTGGACGTCGTGCCGGTGCAATACCAGGTCAAGCGAATGGTGCGTCCGCGCTATGGTTGCCGCGGCTGTGAGAGCGCAGTCGTACAGGCGCCGGCACCCGCCCAGCCGATCGACGGCGGCATGGCGACCGAGGCCATGCTGGCGCATGTTGCGACCATGAAATACGGCTATCAGGTCCCGCTCTACCGTCAGGAGCAGATGCTCGCCAGCCAGGGCGTCGATCTCGACCGTGCGACATTGGGGCTGTGGATGGGCCGGCTGGCGTGGTGGCTCAAGCCGCTGCACGACGTGCTTCTGGATACGGTGCTGTCCTATCCGAAGCTCTTCGCCGACGAGACGCCGCTTCCGGTGCTCGATCCCGGACGAGGCAAGACCAAGACGTGCCGGTTGTGGGTGGCGGCCATGGATGACCGGCCATGGGACGGACCGGCGCCGCCGGCTGTCGTGTATGTGTTCGCCGAAGATCGCAAGGGTGAGCGCGCGACGGACCTGTTCGCGGGGTTCAACGGCATTCTGCAGGTCGATGGTTACGCTGGCTACAATGGCCTGCTCGATCCGGCGCGCCCGGGCGGCCCCGTGACGTTTGCATTTTGCTTCGCCCATTCGCGTCGCAAGTTCTATGACGTCCATGTCGCGACCGGATCGCCGATCGCCGCCGAGGCGGTACGCCGCATCGGCGAGTTCTACGCCATCGAAGATCGCATTCGCGGCGAGGCGGCGGACATCCGGTGCGCCGTGCGGCAGGCCGAGACAAAGCCGCTGATGGAAGACTTCAAGCTCTGGCTCGACGCGCGGCTCGGGGAGGTGTCCCAGAAGTCGGGCCTTGCCGAGGCAATCCGCTACGCGCTCTCCCATTGGGAGGGACTGACGCGTTTTTTGAGCGACGGACGCATTGAGATCGACTCCAATACCGTGGAGCGAACGATGAGGCCGATCGCGCTTGGCAGGCGCAACTATTTATTCGCAGGCAGCGATGAAGGTGGCCGGACATGGTCGATCCTCGCGTCGCTCATCAACTCAGCGAAACTCAATTGTATCGATCCGCAAGAATATCTGACCGATGTGCTCGAGCGCATCGTCTCCGGGCGCACCAAGATCAACCAGCTTCACGAACTCCTACCGTGGCGCTGGAAGGCAGCGCGCCAAGTCACAATCGTGAAAGCGGCGGCCTGAGCGCCGGGAGGCCCATCAGTTTGGCGGCAGCGCCTCGGGAACCTCCTGCGCTTCGCTGGCGTCAGCAAACACTTCATCGCGGATGACACGCAGTGTTACTTCATGAAGATAGGCCTGCAAGGCGCGATCAAGCTCGCCGAACTCGGGCCAAAGAACCTGATCGACGAAGCCCCGCGGCGCCCGGACCATGACGGTGTTGCGCCGCTGCCGATGAAGACGATAGGGGCTCAACCCGTACCGCCGGCATAGTGCGAGAAATAGATGGCGGGACCATTGGTCGGGCATCGAGAATTGCATCTCGACCGGCGAATCCTTATGACCGAGTTCGGTGAGACGCGCCCGCACCCGTTCCAGCGCCGCCTCCGCCGCCAATCGTTCGCCGGTCGTTCCGGCGCCGGCGAAAAGCGCCTCGATCTTCCGCAGCTTCTCGCGCAATTGGGATTCGGTCGACATCCGGCGGCCTCGTCATGGAGCTTGCAGAGCAAAGCCCTACATCCAGCGCCGCCGACGTCAATAAGCTAGGCTGCGCTATCCACTCCATTCCGAAGAGTCCGCAAGAACAATTACCGTGCTCGCCTCACGACGCTTTCGTCCAATCGACGGGAAGACGCGGTCCACTTCGAAGGACTCGATCGTCGTACGTTCGGGAATGATGGTTTCAATCAA
>DATLVC010000441.1:0-5531 GCA_035577685.1 Micropepsaceae bacterium
GGGACGGGCGGGCACATCGTTGATCGCGCGCGGCAGCGCCTGATCCCGAATTGCATTCGTCGCTTCGGCAATCGCCAGCCGATTGGGCCAACCCCAAATATAGGTGGTCGCGGCGCGGCCGGTCGGCGCATAGACATTGCCGTTCTCCGCAAATTGCAGGCCGCCGAAATGTTCCAGCGCCAGCCCGCCAACCACGGTCTTGAACAATTCGGGATGGAGCTTGACCGTGTCATAGGGATAGCTCGCCTCCGTGCCCGGCACGAAATGGCGCGATTCCAAATAGACGACGATGCTTTTCTCCCGCTGCGCCCGCGGGATTTGCGCGTAGTAATGCAGCACCGAAAGGATTGCCAAGCCGCCATCGTCCTCGACAATGCTGGGGCCATCCACATGGGTGGCGAGCAGGAGGGCTTGATCCTCCGGTGTGCCGAAATTTCTTCCCGGCAACGTCGCGACGGTCTCGAACGCGCCTGCGTTCTCTTCTTCATGCGCGTCGAGAACGAGCTTCGCGGTCTTTCCCGCCGCTGCATCCACCAGCACTTTCGCTCCGGCGACGCGATCGAGCATCAAAAGCGGCACGTTGAACTGGCGCGGGGTGGGATGGATGCGCGTGCCTTGCGAGGCAAGCGGCGACATGTCCATCACGGTGACGGCCGCAGCGGCATGCGACGGCATCAGCACATTGGTGATGATTTCTCGGATTTGACCGAATTGATCGCGATTGCGGAAGCTTGATTCCACGCCGACGGGAATCTTCTCGAACAGAGGCGTGGGAAAGGTCTCGGAATCGGAACGATATTCGTAATCCTTGTACGACATCGGCCCGCCAGGAGTGCCCCATTGCGGCGAGGGGTTGCCTTCGCCGGCGTCGGGCGGCGTGCAGGCAGGCGGGTTGCCGCAATAGGCAAACGGATTTGCCGGCGCCGGCACGCCGAGCGGCACACGTTGCGGCGTTCCCAACGTCACATAGGGTTGCTGCTTGACGACGACGATCTTGCCGGCCAGCGCCGATAAAGGCGGACGCTGCCCCGCCGGGAGATTGAGATCATACAAAATCATCGGC
Organism: Micropepsaceae bacterium; assembly: GCA_035577685.1. Classification (GTDB taxonomy): domain Bacteria; phylum Pseudomonadota; class Alphaproteobacteria; order Micropepsales; family Micropepsaceae; genus CAIYRG01. The sequence continues at coordinate 1,064 of DATLVC010000441.1, forward strand.
GCGGTGACGCCGGAGGGACCGGTGGAACCCGACTGCGTGCCATAGGAACCGACATCCACGGGGCTGCCGGCGGAGGTCAGCGACCAGCCGCTTTTGTCCGGAAACTCGCTCGTGTACCAGCGCGTATAAGGGAACGGGACATCGGTGATGTTGACCAGCCCCATGGATTTCATCTCGGCATGGAGAAGCGCCATGAACTTCTTCCACGCCGGGCCAGCCGTGTAGGCCGGGCCCCAGGAATCCTTCTGATCGAGCCAACCCTGGATCTGCGCCGGCGTGGAGAGCATCGCATGGTCCACCGTCAGCAATTTTGGCGACATCGTCTGTTGCGCATCGGACGCCGCGAACCCCATCGCGCTCAATGCCGATGCCGCCAGGATTGCGCGCAAGAACGCGGTTGCAAGCCCATGTCGCAATTCACGCATTAATATCCTCCCGGCGTGACGCAGCCTTTCGTGGATAGAACCACGACAGCGCGATGACGTGCAATCGCGGGCCTGGGCCGTTTTTCGCTGTTCGCAAGCAATGTTACGCCGTTCAGAGGCCGCGGCTGGCTATCAACCAGCCGTGGGTGTAGTAGCATCCGCTTAGACGTCTTCTCAAAGAGAGGGAAGTACGATGAGGCCGAAAACCAGGGCAGCGCACACCGCATTTTACGTGTGTCTTCTGCTTTGCTCCGCCCCGCAATTTGCAGGAGCGCAATCGGACTTCGATGTGAACGACGCAAAGAAGTTCGTCAATTCCATTGCCGCCTCCCTCTACAATCTTGCATGGCCAACAGCGACATATAAGGGCATAAAATTCGATTCCATCCTTCCCGATCCGAACGGTCTCGTTTTCGTGGCGGATTTGTATGGAGAAGGTCTTTGCGAAGACAATCTTTGGCTTCAAGTCGGCATTGTCGTAAATGTCAGCGGAATCCAAGACGTGAAGATTCTTGGCGACGATGCGGTGTGCACCAAACCTTTCGCGACCACGAAGGCCGTTAGCGGGATGGCGAATAAATTGTGGCAGCAGTACAACTCACAACAATCTGCGGGGGCTGGGCATTGAGCGGCGTCCGCTCGGCTTTGCTCTCACTATCGTTCGGAGGATTGTCATGCGCCTGACCATGTCGCTCGTCTTCGCCCCGCTCCTGGCCATCTGGACAGCCGGCCCTAGCGACGCGCAGATCACCAGCAACCCGATTCCGACGCCCATCGTCAAACGCGGCCTCGCAGTCGAGGTCAAGGATTTGGTGCGCCTGCCTGACACGCGCCCCTTGCGGCCGGCCGATCAGGATGTGACGCCCTCGGGATGGGCACGAGTCAGCTATGTGCGCGATCTTCCCGATGGCCGCCGCTTCGCCAATGATTCACGCGGCTTTCTCTATCTGATCGATGCGAACAACCAGCCGCATGTCTATGCCGATGTCGCCGCGGCGTTTCCCTATGGTGTCTACAACCGGCTGGAGAGCGGGTTCATCGGCTTCGTCTTCCACCCCGAATTCGCCAAGAACGGCCTGTTCTATACGGTGCACAGCGAGCGCGGGCCGGGCAATCCCAAGACGCCCGACTTCATCCCGCCCGGCTACAGTCTCAAGGACGTGACCTTTCACAATGTCATCACCGAATGGCATGCGACCAACCCGGCGGCCAACACATTCGAGGGCACGCGGCGTGAAATCCTGCGCGAATCCCATGTCGTGGCCAATCTCACCCATCCCATGGGCGCGGTCGAATTCAACCCGACGGCGAAACCCGGCGATGCCGATTACGGCCTGCTCTATACCAGCGGTAGCGATCACGGCTTCAGCAATGGCGGCGGCCCGAACGCGAGCAATCCCACGCAGACCCAGCGGCTCGATTCGATCATCACCGCGATATTGCGCATCGATCCCCGCAGCCCGTCGGTGACGCACGGGGTGAAAGGTCTCGGTGACTACACCATTCCGATGTCGAACAAATTCGCCGCGGATGGCGATCCCAATACGCTCGGCGAAATCTATGCCTATGGCTTCCGCAACGCCCACCGGCTGTCCTGGGACATGGAAGATGGAACCATGTTCGCCTCCGACATCGGCATGGACAACATCGAAGAGATCAACATCGTTCACAATGGCGGCAATTATGGCTGGATGCGGCGGGAAGGCTATTTCGAGAATGCCAGGTTCCGCGGCGGTGCCCTGAACGAATTGTATCCGTTGCCAGCGGAAATTCTCGACGGCCGCAAGAAGGACGGCTTCATCTATCCCGTCGCCGTCTACGACCACGATGAGGGCCGCTCGGTGACCGATGGCTTCGCCTATCACGGGAAAATCGCTGCGCTGCGCGGCAAATTCGTGTTCGGCGATCTCCAATCGGGGCGGGTGTTCGCCTCCGACCTTGCCGCGATGAAGAAAGCGGACGATGGAATCCCGCAGACGGTGGCACCGATCGAGGAGATCCAGCTTTATGTCCGCGATTCGAGCGGCAAACGCATGGATGTCTCGATGCGCGATCTTATCGAGAAGACGATGGGCAAGAGCCTGCCGCGTGCGGACCTGCATATCAGCCGCAGCCGCGACGGAGAGATTTTCCTGACTTCGCGGCAAGACGGGATGATCCGGATGCTCGTGCCGGACGATGGCGGTGCGACGGCCGCGAGCCGGTGATTGCAGCGGGGAATCGATCTCTAAGCTCCCCTATTGTCTCCATAAGGCGCGAAACGCAGGGCGCGCGGTTCGCTCACGTGAATTACCGTTTAGAAAACCGTCACGATCTGCCCGGTAACGAACATTCGATCTTCAACGCGGTTCACCATTTTCCGCGCGGCGCGTTTTCATGCTTAGATTGACCTGATGCGCGCACCCGCCCAATCCTTCCCGCTTCTATCGGTCACCCAACTGAAGAAATCCGTCCCCGGCGGCCGGATGCTGTTTGCCGGGTTGGAGCTTGCGCTCGCGCCGGGCGAATTCGTGGCCATCATGGGGGAATCAGGGGCCGGAAAATCGACGCTGCTCAATCTCATCGCCGGGCTCGACACTGCCGATGAAGGCAGCATCGCCATCAAGGGGGTCCCGCTCGAAGGCCTCGACGACGATGCGCGAACCCGATTGCGGCGTGAAGCGATCGGCTTCGTCTTCCAGGCCTTTCATATCCTTCCGCATCTCACGCTGGCGCAGAATGTGGCGCTCCCCTTGGTGCTGCTGCATGAAAGTACAGCAGAGGCCAATGCGCGGGCGCACGCGATGCTGGCGAATGTCGGCCTTTCCGGACGTGGGCCAGATTTTCCGCGGGCGCTTTCCGGCGGCGAGCTTCAGCGCGTGGCGATTGCGCGTGCGCTGGTGCATCGCCCGGCGCTTATCCTTGCCGACGAGCCCACCGGCAATCTCGATCCCGAAACGGCGGCGCGGATTCTCGATCTTTTCGCCACGCAGGTGCGGGACTCCGGCGCCAGCGTGCTGCTGGTGACCCATTCCAGCGTGGCGGCGGCCGTCGCGGATCGCACGCTCAACCTCGCAAGTCACGGTCTGGTGGAACGCGATGCCGGCTAATGCGGACAGCATCAGCCGCGTCGCGACACGCTGGATGATCGCCGGCGAATGGCGGGCGCATCCCATGCGCGTGATCGTGGCCGCCCTTGCCATAGCGGTCGGCGTGGCGCTCGGCTTTGCGGTGCACCTGATCAACGCATCCGCGCTCGACGAATTTTCGCACGCCGTGAAGGCGGTGAATGGCGACGCCGATTTGCAGGTACATGCGGTGACGCCGCTCGGCTTCGGCGAAGCGCTCTATCCCAGGGTCGCGCGGCTCGCTGGAATCGCCGCCGCGAGCCCCGTGGTGGAACTGCCTGTCGTGGTGAACGCGAACGTCTCCCTCACGCTGCTCGGCGTGGATCCGTTCCGCGCCGCCGTTGTGACACCGAGCTTGATCGGGCGGCGGGTGGAGAACGCGGCCATACAACCCTCGACGGCCGACGACGCGTTCGCCGACAACGCCGTGTTCTTGTCGCAGGCGGCGCTCGCGGCGACCGGGAAGAAAATCGGAGACCGGATCGCATTCTCCGCCGCGGGCAACATCGTGCCTTTCGTCATCGTGGGAACATTGCCGGCGGTCGGCGAAGGCCAGAACATCGCCGTGACCGATATCGCTGTGGCGCAATGGCGGTTCGGAAAATTGGGCCGCTTGCAGCGCATCGATCTGAAGTTCGCAGATGGCGCCGACATATCCCGCGTGCGCAGCGAATTGACGGCCGTCCTTCCGGCGGACGCGGAGATCGTCAGCGAAACCACCGAAGCGCGGCGCACCGATTCGCTCTCCCGCGCCTATCGCATCAATCTCGACATGCTGGCGCTGATGGCCCTTCTCACCGGCGCGTTTCTCGCTTTTTCGGCGCAGGCGCTTTCCGTGGCGCGGCGGCGCTCGCAATTTGCCCTTCTCAGGGTTCTGGGCGTGCAGCGCCGGGCCTTGCTGATCCAGGTGCTTCTCGAGGGCGGCATCGTCGGCGG
>DATLVC010000442.1:0-3873 GCA_035577685.1 Micropepsaceae bacterium
CCCTTCTCATCCAGATAGGGTCCGCCGAGCTTCAGTTTCGCGGTGCGGCTGTCGTCATGGGCATAGGCCAGATGCGCCTCCCGGTTCGCCATGCGCAGCGCCAAGCTGTTGGGCTTGTCGATATAGGAAATCACGAACAGCGCCATGAATGTCTCCCCTCAGGCGATGCAGGCCTCGAAACCGGACCTGAGCTCTGCCTCGTTCAGATTGCGGCCGATGAAAACCATGCGGCTGTAGCGCGGTTCGCCTTCGCGCCATTCGCGCTGCAAATCGCCTTCCAAGATCTGGTGCACGGCCTGGAACACCAGACGGCGCGCATTGTCTTTAACGTCGATGATGCCCTTGGCGCGCAATATGTCCGGGCCTTGGTTCTTCACCAAGGCGGTCAGCCAGCGGGCGACCTTGCGCCGGTCCATCGGCTGGTCAGTCTTCAAGGCCACGCTCCTGATGCCGTGGTCATGGGTATGATCGTGGTGTTCGTGATGCTCGTGTCCGCAATGCTCGTCATGGATATGGTCGGCATCGCCATGCGCCGGATTGAGGAAATCCGGCTCGATTTCGGTGATCCGGTTCAGATCGAATCCGCCGCGGCCCAAAATCGCGTCCAGTTTCACATTGGAGCGCTGCGCACGATGGATCGGCGCCATGGGGTTCAGACGATGGAGATGCGCCTCCACCGCGCGCAATTCCTCCTCGCTGACGAGGTCGGTCTTGTTCAGCACGATCTGATCGGCGAAGGCGATCTGTTCGAGCGCCTCGCGGCTGTCGGCGAGCCTAAGCTCCACATGCTTGGCGTCGACCACCGTCGTGACCGAATCCAGCTCGGTCTTGGAGCGCAGGAATCCATCGACGAAAAAGGTCTGCGCCACCGGTCCGGGGTCGGCCAGGCCGGTCGTTTCCACCACGATGGCGTCGAAATTGCGGTCCTTCGAGAGCAGCCCGTGCAGGGTGCGGATGAGATCGCCCCGCACGGTGCAGCAAATGCAGCCATTGTTCATCTCGAACAGCTCTTCGTCCGTGTTCAGGATGAGCTCGTTGTCGATGCCGATCTCGCCGAATTCGTTGACGATCACGGCATAGCGGTGGCCGTGGTCCTCCGACAGGATGCGGTTCAAGAGGGTGGTCTTGCCCGCGCCGAGATAACCCGTCAGCACGGTCACCGGGATCAACGTCTTTTCCGTCATGGCCAGGGTTTTAGGAGCGTTGTTCCACCCCGCGCAACCCCCTTTTTCCCGCCATATTGACCGCTGCCAGCAAGCTGCCGTTATTAGGGCGCCGCACCCCGGAATGCCGCCCATGACCGAGCTTCGTCCCGCCTATATTTGCGATGCCGTGCGCACGCCCATCGGCCGTTTCGGCGGCGCGCTCGCCTATGTGCGCACGGACGATCTCGCCGCCATCCCCATCATGGCGCTGATGGCCCGCAACACCGATGCTGATTGGGGCGCGCTCGACGAGGTGATCCTGGGCTGCGCCAACCAGGCCGGGGAAGACAACCGCAACGTCGCCCGCATGGCGGCCTTGCTGTCCGAATTGCCGGAGTCGGTGCCCGGTGCCACGCTCAACCGGCTGTGCGCGTCGGGTCTGGACGCGGTGGGGACCACGGCCCGGGCCATTGCGGCGGGCGAGATCGATTTCGCCATCGCGGGCGGCGTCGAATCCATGACGCGCGCGCCGCTGGTGATGGGAAAGGCGGAAAGCGCTTTCCAGCGGTCGGCGGAAGTTTTCGACACCACAATCGGCTGGCGGTTCATCAACCCGATCATGAAGGCGCAATATGGCGTCGATGCCATGCCGGACACGGCCGAGAACGTCGCCGAGGAGCACCAGATCAGCCGCGAGGACCAGGACAAATTCGCGTTTCGCAGCCAAAGCCGTGCCGGCCGCGCCATGGAAGCCGGCTTCTTCGCCGAGGAGCTCGTGCGGGTGCACGCGAAAGACGCCAAAGGCAAACCCACCACGGTCGAACGGGATGAACATCCACGACCGCAGACGACGCTGGAAGACCTCGCGAAGCTGAAGGCGTCGTTCCGCAACCGCGGCACCGTGACGGCTGGCAACGCCTCGGGCATCAACGATGGCGCGGCAGCAATGATCCTCGCCTCCGAAGCCGCCTTGAAGAAGCATGGCCTGCGTCCTCGCGCCCGCGTGCTCGGCATGGCGACCGCGGGCGTTGCCCCGCGCGTGATGGGAATTGGCCCCGTTCCCGCAACGCAGAAGTTGCTCGCACGGCTGGGTCTGAAGATCACCGACTTTGACACCATCGAACTGAACGAAGCCTTCGCCGCCCAGGCGCTGGCCGTGCTGCGCGGCCTCGGCGTGGCCGACGACGCTCCCCATGTGAATCCCAATGGCGGGGCGATTGCGCTGGGCCATCCGCTGGGCGCCAGCGGCGCGCGGCTGGTGCTGACGGCCATCCACCAGCTCGAAAAGACCAGCGACAAGCGCGCCCTCGTCACGCTCTGCGTCGGCGTCGGGCAGGGCGTGTCCCTGGCCCTGGAGCGCGTTTAGCGCCGGCCCCTATTGCTGTTGTTGTTGGTACTGGCGCTCGATTGTCTGTTTTTCGTGCGTCTGGCTCATCGGCCGGGCGACGCGCAGGAATTCCTCATGCCGCACCGGCGCGGACGTCGGTTCCACCGTCACAGCCACGGCCAGTTCGCTGTCGGCATCGCCCTTGAAGGTTCCGCGCGTCGGCGGCACATCGTCATAATCGCGCCCGACGGCCGCGCGGATGTGGCGTTCCCCGGCCAGGATATTGTTGGTGGGATCGAACCCGACCCAGCCGAAGCTCGGAAGATACGTTTCCACCCAGGCGTGGGTGGCATCGTCGCCCGAGCGGTCCTTGTCCTGGCGGCGGTGAAAGAAATAACCCGAGACATAACGCGCCGGAATGCCCCAGCCGCGCGCGATCGCGATCATGATATGGGCGAAATCCTGGCAGACGCCGCGGCGCACGGCCAGGGCCTGTTCGATCGGCGAATGCACCTGCGTCACGCCGATCTCGTAATCGAACGCGCCGAAAATGACGTTGTTCAACTTCTTCAATGCCGAAAGCGTATCGCCTTGCGGCTCCTTCAGCCCATTGGCAGCGGCGAAACGCTGTAGCTCAGGCGAGCTGCGGGCGAATTCCGACGGCCCCAGCAGGCCGTAATGTTCTGCGGTCAAATTGAGCGAATTGTAACGCTGCCATTCGAGCGAGTCCGCCACCGCGGGAAGCGTGGGCGCCTGAGTCACCTCGATCACCGATTGGGCGTCGATGCGAAGCTCGGAATGTTCGCGCAGCACGTTGAAATGATAGACGGCGTTGCCCAGATGATCCGTGTAAGCATAAAGCTGCGCCCGCGGATTGGTGGAAATCTGGAAATTGCGCAGCGCCTGGTTTCCTTCGGACCGTGGCTGCATCTTCAATTCCATCACGCTCTCGCGCACCGGGACAGAATAGCGAAAGCGGGTGATGTGCCGGATGGAATAGAACATCGCGCGTTTGTTCCTTAAAGCACCGTCTCGGCGTCATAGGTGATATAGGCGGCGAATACCGCCTCGTGGATCTGCTCGCATTGGGCGACGATATTGGCGAGGAAGACGTCGATGCCGCCGCCCATCAATTCGTCGATCTGGCCGAAATCCATGCCCGCTTTCAGCCGCCCGGCGAGCCGCTCGCAAGCTGCGCGCCTGGCGGCAGGCGCGCCGATGGCGACATTGGTCAGGGCGTAGGCGAGCCGCTCGATGGCGAACCGCACCGAATGCGGGAACTCGGCATCGAACAACAGAAACTCGGCGATATGATCGCGGCGGATCGTGGCGGTGTAGACCTTGCAATAGGCCTCGAACGCCGTGCAGAACCGCAACAGCACCAGCCAGTCGAGATAATTG
>DATLVC010000443.1:0-13206 GCA_035577685.1 Micropepsaceae bacterium
TTCCTGGGTCGCGGGAATATAGAGGCGCCCGGTGATGGCAACGTGAACGCGGCGGAAACGGCGGCGCTCTTTCAAAGCGCGTGCGATCACTTTTTGGCCAGCTTCCTTGGCCGAGCTCTCGTCGGAGGCAGTCATGCGCGAAAAATACCCGGTTCCCGATTCAGGCTGGTAAATTACCGTGGCGGGGCTCAACAAAGGGTTTACGTCCTGCAACTTTAAGGTTCCTGATCGAAGCTCGGCCACTGTGGCTTCCTGGAACCTTCGAACGGGCGTATGGTTTAGAAGCGGAGGCTCCCATGAACAGATATGCCCATAAGACGGCCCTTGCGGTCCTTGGTGGCGCTGCCCTTTGGGTGGGATCCGCCGCGGCGCAAACCCTGCCGTCCACGCCCGGAACCGGTCTTTCCGTAGGCACCACCACATTTGGCGTCCGCACGATGGATTTCGATCTGTGGTGCCAGCAGACGCAGCGTTACGACGCGGCCCGTTGCGCCGAGCGCCGCGCCGAAGACGTCAAGGCGTTCGAGGATTACCGCAGCTCGATCGAGCGCTACGAGTTGGACTACCTCAAACAGGTGCAAAAAGACCAGGATTTGCGGGCGCGCACCAATCGCGATCCCAGCCAGACCGTCAGCGGAAAACAGGACAGCGTGCCGTAACCGGCTGCGCCACGGGTTTCAGTAGCTGCCTTCGGTACCAAAGCCGAGCAGGGTCTTGAACGCGTCGTCAACCAGCCGCAGCGGCTCTTTGTCTTCCCGCGTGGTGACCAGGCGTAAATGCGGCGCCCGAGGATGGGGAGCCCAGCGGCCATGGGACGGAGGCGGCGGCGCTCGGTCGGACGGTTCGCCTTCGCGCACCAGATTCGACGACACCAGGCGTTCGAACCGTATCGGTTGCCCTCCGAGCGGCAAGACATCCGTCAAAACCTGGGCGACGCCCAGGAAGCGCTCGGGATGGGCGGCGCCGAAGGCAATCGGCATCAGGACGGTTTCGATCTCAATCATATGGCAATCGTCGGTCGCGCCGATCGAGCTCAGGCAGACCGGGACACAGGCCTGGAGGGATTTGCGCAACAGCTCAATCAGGCGCATCCGGCTTTCCGGATCCCAAGGGGTGAGAAAATCCCGCCCGCGCAACTCGCCGCCGTAACGCTCGCAGAGCGTGGTCCCTGCCAAGCGATAGGTGAACGCGCTGCTGCGCGCGTCCAGCAGGAATACGAAGGGAAGAAGGCGCTTCAGGGCCTTGGGGTCAATGTCGGCCTGGTCTGGAGTGCTGCGCCCGTGCCGGATGCGGCTCCAATATCCGACGGCAAAATGACTATTCCTGTGCTTCATAAGAAGATGCCCCAATCCATGATCCGCCTTCTCGTCTTGCTCCAAAACGGGAAGACGGGCGGCTTACACAGGGGCAAACAGCGAAAGCCGTGCCAGGCAGGTGGCGCGGTTAATTCCAGGGACCGCGCCGGTAGCGTCCGAAAAGGGGGAAATTGGACAGCAGGGGTGTCAGGACGATGCCGGCAAGGAATCCGCCCACATGGGCCCACCAGGCGGTGCCGGGGCCGCCGGGCGTTGCGCCCAGAAGGTTCAAGAGCTGCAGCAGGAACCAGAATCCGACCACGTAAAAGGCAGAGATCTTGGTCGGGTAGAGAAGAATCCCCAGCGGAATGATGACCGTGACCCGCGTGCGCGGATAAATCAGCACATAGGCCGCCAAAACGCCGGAAATCGCCCCAGATGCCCCCAGCATGGGCAAATCCGAATGCGGATTGATAAGCCCCTCGCTGAGGGCGGCCACAATGCCGCAGGCGAAATAGAAGCCCAGAAAACGCCCATGCCCCATGGCGTCCTCGACATTGTTCCCGAAAATCCAGAGATAAAGCATGTTTCCGCCGAGATGCATGAAGCCGCCATGCAGAAACATAGAGGTGATCAGCGTTAGCCAGGGCAACGGAATGCCGTAGACCTGTGCGGTCACGGCATGGTCGAAGAGGTTCTTCGGCACGAAAGCCAGCGCAGCGACAAGCGCCTCCTCACCGCTTTCGCTGAAGGAGAGCTGCCAGAAAAACACTCCGATGCAGGCGATAATGACGGCCCAGGTCACGATTGGCTTTAATCGCGCCGGATTCTCGTCCGAGATCGGGATCATGGAACGGCCGGGCCGCCTTGCCCCGTTCGCGCCGTCTCAGACCCTGTTTCGATTTGGCACATCTTCCTCGGCCCGTGCTTAAGCCGGGCTGGTCCAGGCAGCCATCTGCGTGAGACCCCAAACTGAGGCGCTTGGGGCGCCGCTTTTGTCAAGCAGGATTGCGCCGAGTCCAGACAAACGCGGCAAAACCGGCGTCGTTGGCCGATGATTTTCCTGCCAATGTAAAGAAGATTTGGGCTCAGCCGCCGCCGGAATAGCGGAATTGGCTGTTGTAAACCCGGCCGACATGATCGCGCCGCCGTTTCAAACGGGCTGCTTCTTCATAAAGACGCGCACGTTGCGCAGCTTCGATGGCGCGGTCGAAATAATAGCGCGCTTCTTCATACCGGTTCTTGGCGCCATGCAAACGGGCTTCATACATGGCGTCATAGGCGGCCTCCGCGAGCGCCTCCAGCCTTACCATATCAACCCGCGCGGCAATCCCGGATTCGTCAAGAACTCTCGCGAAAGGCTTCGCTTTGTCTTTGCGCCCTCGCCGTTCACGCCGCTTATGCCACCATTCGCTGATGGTCATCAGCTCCCACTCCCCTGCCCTCGACCTTTATAAGTGTAGAACGAGAACCGAATCAAAACCAATATGTGATGTGCAAGGAAAAACGGGTTGCATAAGTTTAATGAATGACGCGCCAACGGCGTTGCGTGAGACGCATTGCCGCTGAAGGTTGAGCTAGGTTCAAGAAAACCCTGCACGATGGCTCGCTCACCCATCGCCTGCACGTTACTATGTGCGCCATAAACAGGCGCTGCCTGGCCGATATATTCTTTCTGCGAGGGGCTTGATGGCCTTCTTCAATGGTGATCGCCCCGCCCGTGAGCCGTTGCTGAACGCACCGCCGACGGTCTTGTGGCTGATTGCTCTGTTGTTGGCCACCCATGCATTGCGCGTGTTTCTCCCGGGAAGCTGGCCGGACGATATCATCGAGAATTACGCTTTCATTCCAGCGCGCTATGCCGCGGCATTGGCGCAAGGCGCGTCGACAGGGGAGTTCTTCCACCTCGCGATCACCATCGTCAGCTATATGTTCCTGCACGGGGATTTCGTACATGTAGGAATCAACAGCCTGTGGCTTCTGGTGTTCGGTCCGATCGTTACGCGCCGGCTTGGCACGGTCCGATTCCTGGCGTTCTTTCTTTTCTGCGGGATCGCGGCGGCACTTGTTCACCTCGCCTTTTACTGGGGCTCGCCCATGGCGGTGGTGGGCGCGAGCGGCGGGGTTTCCGGGTTGATGGCGGCTGGGATGCGGATTGTCTACGGTCGTCTGCAAGGCGACGCCAATGGCTTGGCTCCGATTTTCTCAAGACCGATCTTGGCGTTTTCGGCGGTCTGGATTGTCGTGAACATCGTCAGCGGCGTGCTTCGCCTTGGCGTTACAGATGATCTCACGCTCATTGCCTGGGTCGCGCATCTGGGCGGTTATTTCGCTGGGCTGGTTATGATCGGGATGTTCGGCCAGCATGCTTTGGAACGGCACGGCCTGCACGCTGCATGAAACGAGAAGGGCCAGGATGAGCGACAATACGCAGAGCTCCGGAAATCCAGAATCCGGCGGGTCCGAAGGCACTGCAAGCGCGAATGCCGGCGGACCCGCCGCGCCTGGAGCCGGTGCGGATTCCGCGCCGCCGCCACCCCCGCCCTATCCCAGGCCGCCTTTTCCCTGGGCCCGGCTTCTTTATGCCATCGGTTTCAGCTTCGTGGCCTGGGCGGTATTCTGGGTCATCGTCGCCCTTCTTGCGCCTCTGCATTACATCACCATTGCGATCACCGGGCACGCCAATGAAGAGCTCCGCTCGATGAGCCTCCGGGCGGTCCACTATCTTTTCGAGCTGCTGGGCTTCATCACGGGTGCCCGTGATGAAAAACCCTTCCCTCTCGGGCCTTTTCCCAAGGATTGAGGGCCACGGTCTCGCCCGCCGGAGGTCGAATGGCGTAAACTGAATTGGCGTACCGGCTAACGCACTCTTGATTGGACGGGATTGCAGGGGAGACCGTCTATCCGAGCTGAGTATGGCCTAGGGCCGACATGCAGAATTGCCAGGCAGAAGCAGAACTGAGGAAAGAAAGGACGTTCCATGAAGAGGACAGGTTTGGCTGTCGTGGGGGTTTTGCTGACGGCATCTTTCATCGGCGCGATTGCCGCCGAGACGGCTCCCCCAGCAAACCGTCCGATTCCGGTGAGCGTAACGGCCAAGCAGACCGCATTCGGAACTTGGGGTGTCGACCTTGCGGGAATGGATAAGGCGGCCAAGCCGGGGGATGATTTCTTCCGTTACGTCAACGGCGCCTGGTACGACAAGGCGGTGATCCCGTCGGACCGCACCAGCACGGGCTCCTTTCTCGATCTCGATATTCAGAGCGAGGACAAGGTTCGCGCCATCATGGCCGATCTAGAGGCGCGCAAGGACAGCCTGACGCCTGAGGAGAAGCGCGTCCGCGATCTCTATCACAGCTTCATCGACACCCAGCGGGTCGAACAGCTGGGACTGAAGCCGGCGGAAAAGGATTTGCAGACCATCGCGGCGGTGAAATCGCTGGACGATGTCGCGCGTCTGATGGGCTCGGTCGCGATGCAGACGCAGAGCATTTTCGACAGCGGCATTGGCGTGGACGACAAGAAGCCGGAAGCCTATGCGGTGTTCATTTCCCAATCGGGTCTCGGCCTTCCGGACCGCGATTATTATCTGCTGGACGAGAAGAGCATTGTCGCGGCGCGCACCGCTTACCATGCCTATATCGCGGAAATCCTGAATCTCGGTCAGATCCCGGACGCGGCAAAAAAGGCGGACGCGATTTTCAATCTCGAAACCGAAATCGCGAAAATCCATTGGCCGCGCGCCGACCGGCGCAATGCCGACAAGGTCTACAATCCAATGAGCGTGGCGGAGTTGGAAAAATTCGCGCCGCAATTTCCCTGGGGTACCTACTTGAAGGAAATGAGCGTTCCCAATGCGCAAGCGGGAACGCGCCGCGTGGTGATTGCCGAAAAGACGGCCTTTCCGCCGCTCGCTCAGCTTTATGCGAAGACGCCGGTCGATGTGTGGCGCGACTATCTGACGTTCCATTATCTCTCTGGACATGCCGCCTATCTGCCGAAGCGTTTCGACGATGCGCGGTTCAATTTCTACGGCAAGGTGCTGGGCGGTCAGGGGCAGCAACTGGCGCGTGAAAAGCGCGGGGTGCGATTCTTGGGCGGTCTCATCGGCGAGGGCGTCGGCAAGATCTATGTCGCGAAATATTTCTCGCCCGAGGCCAAAGCCAAGGCGAAGGATCTCGTCGCCAATCTTCTGAATGTCTACCGGCAGCGCATTCAGACGGCGGACTGGATGTCACCGGCCACGCGCCAGAAGGCGCTGGAGAAAGTCGCGAACTTCAACGTCAAGATCGGCTATCCGGACAAATGGCGCGATTACTCCAAATTCCAGGCCAATGCCGATGATCTCCTCGGCAATATGGAGCGCGGCACGCAGTTCGAATGGAATCGCAAGCTGGTGCGGCTGGATCAGCCGGTGGATCGCAGCGAATGGGGCATGTCACCGCAAACGGTGAATGCCTATTACGATGCATCGCTGAATGAAATTGTCTTCCCGGCGGCGATTCTGCAGCCGCCCTTCTTCGACGCGAATGCCGACGATGCGGTGAATTACGGCGGCATCGGTGCGGTCATCGGTCACGAAATCAGCCACGGCTTTGACGATCAGGGCAGCAAATATGACGCCAAGGGCGTACTGCAGGATTGGTGGACGGCGGAAGACCGCAAGAATTTCGACGCACGCACGGCATCCCTCGCCAAACAATACAACACCTACAGCCCGGTTTCGGGGATGTTCGTGAACGGCCAGCTGACGCTCGGCGAGAATATCGCCGACCTCGCGGGAGTCACCGTCGCCCAGGCGGCCTATCACCTCTCGCTGAAAGGAAAGGAGCCGCCGACGCTCGATGGCTTCACCGGGGATCAGCGGCTCTTCCTGGGTTATGGCCAAGTCTGGCGCTATAAGGCCCATGACGAGACCACCCGCCAGCGCCTGTTGTCCGACCCCCATAGCCCGCCGCAATTCCGCGTCAACGGGGCCGTGCGCAATGTGGACGCCTGGTATCAGGCCTTTAATGTGAAGGCGGACAACAAGCTCTATCTGGCGCCGGATGCGCGCGTGCATCTTTGGTAAACGCGTCGGGGTGTTTCCGCTTGGACCGCATGGTGCTTGCCTTGTCGGCGGGGGCGCGTTAACCGTTGCGCCGTTGTTCCGTCGCGGGATCCCCGCGATGAGCGATTGAGCCGGACGGGTAGGGGCTGTAAAGCAGGCCGTGCGGAGACATTCCGTATGTCGGGAGCACGGCTCGCGGTTTTCGCGGGAACGGCGATATCTGTATCGGGTGGAGTTTCAATGACTGAAGCCAGCAATCAATCCTTGAGGGTAGGCAGACGCTCTATGGGTGGAGGAAATTGGGGCCGGTTGGCAATGCGCGTGGGGATCGCCGTTCTTTTGCTTGTGGCGGGCGGCGTCATCACGCTGGCGGCCGAACGGCTGTTCGGCAACCGCATCGCGTCCAACGAAATGCGGATCAGCACGTTTCAGGACTGGCGGGTGATCTGTCCGCCGCTGACGGCTACGACGCCAAACTGCGCGCTTACGTCGGATGTGCTTCGGGATACCGGGGGGGTTCTCCTCACTCTTTCTTTGCTCGATCCGGAGCCGGGAAAGCAGCTTTCGCTGACCGTGCCGCATGGCGTGCTGCTGGACCCCGGCCTCGGCTTCGCAATCGGCAACGAGCCGCTTCGCGTCCGTCCGTATGAGACCTGCAGCAATCAGGGCTGTATCGCCATCGTCACCCTCGACACCGATACGCTCAAATCGCTCACGACCAATATGGGTGGGCATATTGCGGTTGCCGCTCCGAACAACCCACAGCCTGTCAACATTCCCTTTTCTCTCAAGGGATTTGCTGACGGCTATGGCGAGCTGCAGCGGGCTAAGGCTCGGCGTACCGGGATGTTTAGTTTTCTTGCCCGCTCTTGAGCGGGGTTCGGCCGTTTAGCTGAGGATGGTGGATATGTCTCGTAATCTCGCAAAGATTGCATTCGCGGGTGCTCTTCTCGTCGGCCTTCCAGGAGTAGCGGGGGCTCAGGCGCCAGCCGCGCCACCGGCGCCCGAAGGACAGCCGCAACCGGCTCCGCCCGGCGCGCCACAATATTCGATCAATCAAAGTGTCGGCGATTGGGTGGTGCGCTGCGTGCAGACCGCGGTCAAGAGCCCGGCGCCTTGCGAAGTCATGCAGACGACGGTCAACAAAGATACCAAGCAGCGGATTTCCGCTTTTTCTCTCGCCTATGTGCCCAGCCGCGAAGCCTATGCGATGCAGATCGTGGTACCGACCGGCGTTGCTCTCTCTAAAGGTTTGCAACTCGGGACTGCGCTGACGGGCGCCAAATTCAACCGTTGTGAACGCGATGGGTGCTATGTCGAGATGCTGCTCGACAATGCCGCAGTGACCTCGCTTTCGGGGTCCGGAAAATCGACTACGATCAGCGTTGTCGGCTACGGACAATCGAACGAGATCAAATTGCCGGTGTCGTTGACCGGCTTTCCTGAAGCTTTGGACCGGATGAAGGGCTACGCGAAAGATCGGGCTATTGCACTGCCGAACAACGCAAGCCCGTTGCCCGCGGCACCCGCTACCAGCACTCCGGGACCGGTGGCAAACCGCGCCGCGGCGCCAGCAAAGAAATAGACCGGCGTCGTGAGCTGGCGCGAGTTTCTATTCCCGCGCCAGTGCTGAGGGGGTTGGATCGGTCCAGCCCCCACCCAGAGCCTTGTACAGAGCCACGATGGCCTGCAGCCGTTGCAGCTTGATCTGCCCGAGCGAATCGCGCGCCGAATAAAGCGTACGCTGCGCATCCAGTACGGTGAGATAATCGGCAATACCTTCGCGATAGCGGATCTGGGCGATGTCGAACGCGAGCTGCGATTGTGCAACCTGCTCGATCTGATAGCCCTCCTGCTCTCGGAAATGCGCAACGCCGCCGAGCGATATTTCGACTTCGGAATAGGCGGTGATGGCGGCGCTCCGATAGGCGGCGATAAGCTCCTGTTCGGCGGCACGCGCTTCGTCGGATTGGGCCGTCAAACGGCCGGCATCAAAAACCGTCTGCGCCAGCGAGAGACCGACGGCAAAACTCGACACGGGATTGGCGACCAGCCCCGTCAGGGCTGCGCTGGCAAGGCCGCCCGAGCCTGTCAGCGAAAGGGTCGGGAAGAACGCCGCGCGCGCGGCTTGGACATTGGCATGGGCGGATTCGAGACTCGCTTCGGCCGCGACCACGTCGGGCCGGCGGGTCAGCAATTCCGAAGGCAGACCGGGTGCGACTTCGGGAAGCGCGATGTTCTCGACATCCACGCCCGCGACATCGAACCCTTCGGGCGACCGGCCGAGGAGAAGTGCGAGCGCGGCGCGCGTCTGCAGCTCCGCTTGTTCAAGCTGCGGAATGACGCTTTGCAGACCGGCGACCTGTGCCCGTTGCTGCGCCAATTCAAGGGGTGTGGCAACACCATCGCGCGTGCGCGCTTCGGTGATCGTCAGCACAGTTTGCGCCGATTCCAGATTTTGCCGCGCGATTTCGAGGCGTTCGCGCAAGGAAAGAAGTTGGAAATAGGTCGTAGCTGTGCCCGCAGTGGCCGTCAGCGCCACCGTTTCGCGATCTGCGCGGGTCGCTTCGGCAATCGCCTGCGCGCTGAGGAGCAAATCGTGGTTGCGGCCCCAGAAATCGAACTCGTAGCTGGCGCCGAGCGAGACGCCAAAACTGCCGCTGTGGGTCTGCTTGTTTGCATCTGCGTTCAAACCCACGGTCGGAAGCAGCGCCGCTCCGGATTGGCGCACGCGGGCATCGGCCTGGAGCACGCGGGTTTCGGCCCCGGCGAGATCGAGATTGCCCGTTTGGGTCGCTGCGATCAGATCGTTCAATTCGGTGCTGCCGAAGCCGCGCCACCAATCGGGCGTCGGCCAGATGGGCGCATTCGGCGTTGCCGTCTGTTCGAACGCGGCCGGCGCGGTCGGCGATGGCAGCACGGTGGGCTCCGGCAATATCCCGGCGCAGGCCGAAAGCAGACCCGTGCAAATGCCGGTCAGAAGAAGCCGTTTAGGGTTCATGGGATTTACGCCTCTGCGCAAATACGCGCGTTCACTCATTGGCCAGCGCGACGACGGGATCGAGCCCAGCCGCCTTGCGGGCGGGCGCGTAGCCGAAGATCAACCCGGTCGCGGCTGCGCAGCAGAACGCAAGGATCATCGGCAGCGCGGTGAACGCTACCGGTGTTCCCGTCGCCTGAATGATGAAACCCGTGGCGATACCCCCGGCGACCCCGACGATGCCGCCAATGCCCGATACCACCACCGCTTCGGAGAGGAATTGCTGCAGGATGTCGCGCTGACGTGCGCCCGTCGCCATACGGATGCCAATCTCTCGGGTGCGTTCCGTCACCGACACCAGCATGATGTTCATGATCCCGATGCCGCCGACGAGCAGCGAAATCGCAGCCACCGATCCTAACAGGATCGTCATCGTGTTCTGCGCTGCGGTCGCGGTTTCCACGATGTCGGCCATGTTGCGGATGCGGAAATCCTCCGCACCCAGATGACGTTCCTTCAAGAGGCTTGTCATCGCCTCCTGTGCCGCGTCCATCTTAGAAAGATCGTTCACCGCAACTGTGATGGTGCGCACGAAGCGCTGGCCGAAAACACGCATCATGCCGGTCGTCAGCGGCACGAAAACGACGTCGTCGGTGTCCTGGCCGCCAGAGGTCGATCCCTTCGTGCTCATCACGCCGATCACCTGGAAGGGCACATTTTTAATGAGGATGTATTTGCCGATCGGATCTTCGCCCTCGGGAAACAAAGCCTCGGCCACGGTCTGTCCCAGTACGGCGACGGTGGCGTAACTCATCTCTTCTTCGTCGCCGTAGAAAACGCCGCGCGCCACGGGCCAGCTGCGGATCGTGGGCAGCACGGGCGTGGTCGCGGTAATCGTCGTCTGATAATCGATGTCGCCGTAGCGGACCGTGTTGCCACCCTGAATGTCGGGCATCTCGGATGTTACATTGGGAATGGTTGCGATCGCTTCCCCGTCTGCCGGCGTCAGCGTCGCGATAGGTCCGCTATAGCCGCGCGCGTTGCGGAATTGCGGCCGCACCGTGAGCAGATTTGTCCCCATCTGGCCGATCTGCGCGATGACCTGCTGCTTGGCCCCTTCGCCGATTGCAAGCATGGCAACAACCGAGCCGACACCGATCACGATGCCCAGAAGCGTCAGCACGGTGCGGAAGATGTTCGCGCGCAACGCCCGGAGCGCCATGTGCAGCGATTCCCGGAAACCCTGAAACATCGCAAACCGTGATGCGGGCTGTCCGAGATGGGACATATCGGGCGGCAGTGCGAGCGCGGCCACGGTCGCCGGATTTCCCTCGCCGCTGTCGCGTACAACTTCGCCGTCCTTCAGCTCGATCACGCGATTGGCGTGGGCGGCAACATTCGCGTCATGGGTGATGAGGATGACGGTATGGCCCTGGGCTGCCAGGTCTTTCAGCAATTGCATCACCTCGGTGCCGCTCTTGCTGTCGAGCGCGCCGGTGGGTTCATCGGCAAGGATCACCTGGCCGCCATTCATCAGCGCGCGCGCGATCGAGACACGCTGCTGCTGTCCGCCCGAAAGCTGGCTCGGACGGTGGGTCAGACGTTCGGCAAGGCCGAGAGCACTCAGCAATTTGTCTGCGCGGGCGCGTCGCTCGACCGGGCTGAGGCCGGCATAGACCGCGGGAATCTCGACATTCTCTTCCGCGGTCGAACCGGGAAGCAGATTGTAGCTTTGGAACACGAAGCCGAAGGCTTCGCGTCTAAGCCAGGCGAGGGCATCCGAATCGAGCTCGGAGACATCGTAACCGGCAAATTGATAGGTGCCGCTTGTCGGCTTGTCGAGGCAGCCGAGCAGATTCATCAGCGTCGATTTGCCCGAACCGGACGCACCCATTATGGCGACGAATTCGCCGGGATAAATGGAAAGCGTGATTTCGCGCAAGGCATCGACGCGGATGTCGCCCCCGGTGATGAATGTCTTGCAGATGTCCTTGAGCTCGATCAGCGGCGTCGTGACTGCCGCAAGCTGCACAGTGCGCAGCGCAAGCTCGTTCACCGGAAGCCTCCAGCAACTGGCACGCCGGCCGGGCCGCCGCCGGGGCCTGCCTGTTGCGGCCTCTGCTGCCGCGCGCCCCTGGCGCCCGCGGTTTGCACGCCGGCGAGGACTTTTTCGCCTTCCTGGAGACCGGATTGAATCTCCGCCGTTACGCGATCGGTGACGCCCACCGTGACGCTGCGGGTCTCCTGCGTCCCACCGGCCTTGACCACAGTCACGGTCGCAGGCCTTGGCCGCGAGGTCGCAGCGGAATCCAAAGCCGCGCCGCCACGCGCGCCTGCCTGCCGCGCCCCGCCATTGCGGCCGGCGCCCACGCCTTGGCCCGTTGCGCTTTGGCTGCCTGCACCTTGCCCCGGCGCACCGGGCCGCGCACCTCGCGCACCCCCGCCGCCGCCTGTGAAGCGCAAGGCCGCAACCGGAAGCGTAATGACGCCCTGAGCAGCCGCACGCACGAAGAAGACTTGCGCTGTCATCTGCGTCATCAGCTGCCCGTTGGGGTTCGCCACATCGAACAACGCCGTGTACAGCACAACATTGTTGGTGACCGTCGGAGTAGGCAGAATTTGGCGCAATTTGCCTGTAAACCGCCGGTT
Source organism: Micropepsaceae bacterium (assembly GCA_035577685.1). Classification (GTDB taxonomy): domain Bacteria; phylum Pseudomonadota; class Alphaproteobacteria; order Micropepsales; family Micropepsaceae; genus CAIYRG01. The sequence goes on from DATLVC010000443.1 coordinate 11,975, forward strand.
GGGATTCCCAAGCGTGGTGAAATAGGCATCCATGCCGATGCGGAGCTTGGGCACGTCGGCTTCGGAGACCTGGGTCGAGACGGTCATCGTCGAAAGATCGGCGATGGTCATGATCAGCGGCGCCTGCTGATTGGCGTTCAGTGTCTGGCCTTCATGCGCAGGCATAGCCGTGACCGTGCCGGTGATTGGCGCGTAGATTTTGCTGTAGGAGAGTGTCGCGCTATCGGCCTTCAAGGTCGACTGCGATTGGTTGATTTGGGCCTCCACCGATTTCACCTGCGCATCGGCGACATTCGCAGCGGCTGCAGCCGTGTCGAAGGCATCCTGGCTGGTGGCATTATCGGCCATCAGCCGCGTCTGGCGTTCCGCCTGAAGCTTGGCGAGCGCAAGCTGCGACTGCTTTTCGGCAAGCTGTGCTTGAAGATTACGCAGCTGTGCCGCGTCGGCATCGACTTTGGCCGCCTGGACTGCGGTATCGATTTCGGCGAGCAACGTACCCTTCTGGACGTCATTGCCGATCTGCACATGAAGCTTCGTCAATTGGCCGGAGACTTGCGCACCCACATCGACACTGTTAAGCGGCGTCAGGCTGCCGACGGCCGTGACGACATCCTCGATATCTCCGCGCGCGGCAGCGACGATGACGGGCTGTCCGGCCGAACTGTCGCCGCGGCCCCAGTACCAATAGGCCGCGCCTCCCGCCAGCAGGCAGAGCAAAAGCACCATCCAATAGGAGCGCCTGCGGGGCCGCTTTATCTGCGCCTTAGAACGCGGTGCGGCGGCACCGATGTCCCGAATTGGACTTTGAACATTCATCGCAGAGGAATCCTATCTCACGCAAAACCATGCCAATTTAAATGCTGGCGCCCCCCGGCACTTAGACTTGGATCAAACATCGCCTTTGTACCAAAAATGACTCAGCTTTCGCAGACTTGGCTCACATTAAGAGAATTAACCGCGTTCACTTGAACGGGAGCTGAAGGTACATTATACTCTACCAACTCTGTGGAATTTATCTCGATGCTCTCCCAAAAGGCCCGCTACGCGCTGCGCGCGCTTTTCCTGCTTGCCGGGCGGCCCTTGGGCACCTCGGTGACGATCGCCGAAATCGCCAGCGAAGCGCGGGTGCCGCGAAAATTCCTCGAGCAGATCCTGCTCGAGCTGAAAAAGCGCGGCATGCTGCATAGCGTGCGGGGGAAGCATGGCGGCTACACGCTGGGGCGCCCACCGGA
>DATLVC010000444.1:0-7943 GCA_035577685.1 Micropepsaceae bacterium
ACCGAGATGCGAGTCGTGGCTGCGCACAAGGCGGGCGCGGTGATCGAAACGATTGTGCAGGGCCGCGAAGGCCATTCCAGCGCGCCGGCGCGCGGGGCGAATGCGGTGATGATGGCGGGCGAATTCGTCGCCTCGCTGGCGGCACTCGGCGAAGCCCTGAAGACGGAACGCGACGAATTCTTCGAGCCGCCTTACACAACAATCCAGGCCAACATGATTTCGGGCGGAACGGCGGTGAACGTGCTGGCGCGTGATGCCAGGGTGATGTGGGAATATCGTGCGCTTCCCGATCACGACACCGATGCGATCGTGAAACGGGTGGAAGCCGCGGCCGCGGCGATATTGCCCCGTTACCGGGCGGGGGCGCCCGAGGCGGCGTTTACGACGCGGATAAAGGCGGCCTATCCGGGGCTCAAGCGCGATCCCGATTCGCCGGCGCTGCAACTGGCATCGGCGCTATCCGGCAGCAACGATGTGCATGCGGTGTCGTATGGCACCGAAGCGGGGCTGTTCCAGGCGGCCGGGATTCCGGCGGTCATTTGCGGCCCGGGCTCGATTGCGCAAGCGCACAGGGCCGACGAGTTCGTGGCACTCGAGCAACTCGAAGCCTGCGCCGCGTTCTTGCGCCGGGTTGGCGAACGGGCTTCCGAATAGGCCGAATAGCTGTTACGAAACCATTGCCTAGGCAGTGGCATTCACGCGCCCAGTGATTCAAGCGGAAATTCGTACACCGTCCCACAAAATTCGCAGCGTGTGCGGATGATCCCGTCGGGGTCGGGCAGATCTTTCAATTCGTCCGCCGAATAGGATTTCAGAACCGTGCGCACGCGCTCGGATTCGCATGTGCATTGGAAATGCAGCGCTTGGCTCGGATGCACGCGCACCTCGTCCTCATGGAACAGGCGCCAGAGAATCGATTCCGCCGCGACACCGGTGTCCAGCAATTCGATATCTTCCAGCGTCTCCATGAAAAGCGAGACCCGCTGCCAATCGTCGGAGGTTTTGATGTCGCCGATCTTCGCGTCGGGCACCGCTTGCACCATCAGCGCACCCGCGCGCCAGCCATGACCCTCGCCCGAACGGTAGATCGGCCCCGCCGCCAGCCGCAGCATGGTCGGAAGCTGCTCGCTCTGCGTGAAATAGGTCTCCGCAGAAGCCGCGAGCCCTTCGGGCGATAGCGGTACCAGCCCCTGATAGGACTGCGCGCCCTTTTTGGGTTCGATGGTGATGGCGAGCGCACCTTGTCCCACCAGCGCCCCGAAATCGTTGGGACGCCCCACCTCAGCGAAGCGCTTCTCTTCCACACGCGCATAGCCACGCAGGCCGCCGCCGGCGAAATAATCCGTCACCAGCAGGTTCAGAGGCCCATCGCCCTTGGTCTGCACGCTCAAGCGACCCTCAAGCTTGAGGGCCGATCCGAGAAGCGCCGAAAGTCCCAAGGCTTCCGCCAAGACCCGTTGGGCAGCTTCTCGCAAAGGATGTGCCGCCAGCGCGCGCGTGGAGACCGCATCGAGACGCAGGAGCCGGCCGCGCAGGCCGACATCGGGCAAATCGAAAGGCAGAACGAAATCGGCTGAGGGGGCCGGTCTATAGAGAGTTTCGGGCATGGGCCAATGTGGGGCCGGTTTGGTGCTGCCGCAAGGGGCACACTAACTCAGGCACCACACCAGTATGGCCTTCTGAATATGGAGCCGGTTTTCCGCCTCGTCGAACACCACCGATTGCGGCCCGTCGATCACATCGTCCGTCACTTCCTCGCCGCGATGCGCGGGCAGACAGTGCATGAAGATCGCATCGGGCTTCGCGCGCGCCATGAGCGCGCTATTCACCTGATACGGTTTCAGAAGCGCGTGCCGCTTCGCCCCGTCCTTGTCACCCATGGAAACCCACGTGTCGGTGACGATGCAATCCGCACCCGTGACGGCCTGTTCCGGATTGTCCGTGAAAACGATCTTCGCGCCCGAGCCTTCGGCCCATTTGCGCAAATTCGGGCGCGGCGCGAGTTCGTCAGGCGTGGCCACCCGCAAAGTGAATTCAAACCGTGCCGCCGCATGGATCCAGGAGGCACAGACATTGTTGCAATCGCCCACCCAGGTGACCGTGCGCCCACGGATGGGGCCCTTCTTCTCCTCGAAGGTCATGACATCGGCCATCACCTGGCAGGGATGGGACAATTTGGTCAGGCCGTTGATCACGGGAACGCCGGCATATTCGGCGAGCTCCGTCAGCGTGTCATGGGCAAGCGTGCGGATCATGATCGCATCGACATAGCGCGATAGCACGCGCGCCGTGTCGGCAATGGATTCGCCGCGGCCGAGCTGCATCTCGGCCCCCGTCAGCATGATGGTGCTGCCGCCCAGCTCCTGCATGCCGACATCGAAGGAAATCCGCGTGCGCGTCGAGGGTTTTTCGAAGATCAGCGCTAGCATCCGCCCGGCGAGTGGCGTATCGACGTCCTGCATTCCGCGCGGGAAGCCGGAACGCGATTCCTTGCGCCGCCGCGCCGAGAGAATAAGTCCCTTGAGCGTCGCCGAATCCAAATCGGCGATCTCGAGAAAATGCCGCGGGCCGGTCGCTGCGGGTTTGCGTTCGCCAATTGCGCGTGACGCGGTCATACCGCTTTCCTCTCGGTTTCGAACGCCGCGCATGCCGCCATGAGAGCGCCCATCGCCTCCTTGACGTGCTGCTCTTCTATATTCAACGGCGGCAACAGACGCGCGACGTTCTCCGTCGCGCCCACCGCAAGAAGCCGGTTCTCCCGAAGCTTTGCGATGAACGCTGCGGCGGGAACATGCAGCTTCAGCCCCAACAGCAAGCCGCGACCGCGCACCTCGGCAATAACGTGCGGATGTTCGGCCGCCAGCATCCCAAGATGCTGTTGCATCGAGCCAGACATGGAACGGACATGTTCCAGGAATTCCGGCTTGAGCACGACGTCCAGAACCGCAGCTCCCACTGCCATGGCAAGCGGATTTCCGCCATAGGTGGAGCCATGCGAGCCGACGGTCATGCCTTTGGCGGCACGCTCGGTGGCGAGGCAGGCGCCCAGCGGGAAGCCGCCGCCGATGCCCTTGCCGACCGCCATGATGTCCGGAACGACGCCCAGTTCCTCATAGGCGAAAAACCGCCCGGTGCGTCCGATGCCGGTTTGCACCTCATCGAACACCAGAAGCAGTCCCCGCGCGTCGCAGAATTCGCGCAGGCGTTTCAAAAATCCTGCAGGCGGTACGCGCACGCCGACCTCGCCCTGAATCGGTTCAATCAAGATGCCGGCCGTGGCGGGGCCTGTGGCACGGACCACCGCGTCGAAATCGCCGAGCGGGACGGAATCGAAACCATCCACTTTCGGTCCGAAGCCTTCGAGATATTTGGGACTGCCGCCCGCCGCAATCGTCGCGAGCGTGCGGCCATGGAACGCGCCTTCAAAAGTGATCAGGCGGAACCGTTCCGGCGCGCCGGAGGCGTAATGAAACCGCCGCGCCATTTTGATCGCGCATTCGACCGCTTCCGCCCCGGAATTGGCGAAAAAGACGGTGTCGGCGAAGCTCGCTTCGATAAGGCGCCGCGCGAGACGCTCCTGCCCCGGCACGCGATAAAGGTTGGAGGTGTGCCACAATTTGCCCGCCTGCTCCCGCAGCACCTCGACCAGATGGGGGTGCGCATGGCCCAGTGCGGAGACCGCAATGCCGGCGCCGAAATCGAGATAGCGCTCGCCCTTCTCGTCAAAGAGATAAGGCCCCTCCCCGCGCTCGAACGCGATGTCCGCCCTGTTGTAGGTCGGAAGAACCGGCGAAATCACGAGAGGGCTCCTTGGCTTGGGAAAAAACGAAAACGCGACTTATAGAGTCGGACGCCCCAAAGCAGAAGCGGCAAAGTCGAAGTTGGGCCAAATTGCACAGTGGCGGCAACGGTTTCCGCCCAGGCCGCACGGGAGCTGTGGACAAGGTTTAGTGTGTTTACCACATAGCTTGTGTTCCGAACGGTGTCTGATACGATATTTTGTGGCCTTAATCTAGGAGAAGCCTATGGGCTGGACAGACGAACGGGTCGAGCAATTAAAGGCGCTTTGGGGCGAAGGGCTTTCCGCGAGCCAGATCGCGCGAGTGCTCGGAAACGTCACCCGCAATGCTGTCATCGGCAAGGTGCACCGCCTTGGCTTGGCCGGCCGCGCGGGCCCGCCGCGGGCCGAGCGGCCCCGCAGCGCCGTGCCGCGCAAATCGGTCGTGCATGTGGCCGCCCCCGCGCCACAAATCGTGGAGGAGGACCCCATCACCTTGGAGGACGGCAATTTCGCCACGGTGCTGACCATCAATGACCGCATGTGCCGTTGGCCAATCGGCGATCCGTCCGAGAACGAATTTCACTTTTGCGGGCATAAGCCGAAATTCGGCTCTCCCTATTGCGAAGCCCATGCCCGCAAGGCCTATCAGCCGCAGCCGCAACGCCGCGATCGGCGCGCCGCAAGCTAGAGCTGGATAATCCCGTCGGAAAAGAAAAGCCCGGGCGAAGATCGCGCCCGGGCTTTTTTGTTTCAGAATGCCCGCTCAATAGAAGGCGTCGTAAATCACATCCAGGATGCGGCCATCATAGACGCTGACGAGCAGCGCGTCGGGACCGTTACGCACCCAGCGGGCGTCGGGAGGCGGAGGCGGCAATCCCAACCATTCATAATCGAAGAAGAACGGGGCGGCGAGAAAAACGCTCGGCAGGAAGTCTCCCCGGTCCCAATGCCGATACCCCCATCCCCGCGGATAACTGTATGCGGGAGCCCGCATCGCGGCATATTCGCGGCCGCGGAAATTGAAGACGCGCCCGCCACGGTCGCGGTCACCGCGGAAATCGCGTCCACGATCGCCATTGAAATCACGCCCACGATCCCGATCTCGGTCTTGCGCAAAATTTCCACGTGGGGCGTTGTCGCGCTGTGCCCGCTGCGCTCCAAATCCGCGTTCCTGCGCAAAATTCGGCGCCGGCGCCGGTTGAGCGGTGTTCGACCGTTCGCGGCTGCGCTCCTGCGCAACGTTCGGCGCCGGTGCCGGTTGAGCAGCATTCGGCCTTTCGCGTCCCCGCTCCTGGGTAACATTGGGAGCCGGTGCCGGCGGGGCCGTGCGTCCGAACACCCCCTGCCCCCGATTCTCTCGTGGGTTGTTTTGCGGTGCTTGGGCCTGTGGCGCTTGGGCCTGCGGCGCGGGTGCCTGTTCCGCTGCCCGCGGATTCCCGCGTCCACGCTCGTGGTCATCGCGGTGGTCCTGCGCCACTGCGGCGATGGGAAGCGAAAGTATCAATGCCGCCGTGGCGGCCAGAACGCGTCTCATTGAAGCCTCCTCGATTTCTCGGAGCCCGCCTCCTCAAGGCAATGAAACGCCCAGAGGTGTAGGGAGTTCAAAGAGCATCCCGCCACCACATGGCTTTCGTGTGAGAGTTTTGCGGCTATTGTGCGGCGAAGGTCTCGTCGAAAGAGTATCCCGCCGATCGCACCGTGCGGATGGGATCCTTCTCACCGGGATCGTTGAGCGCCTTGCGCAAACGTCCGACATGCACATCGACCGTGCGCGCTTCGACATAGACATCCGAGCCCCAAACGCTGTCCAGCAATTGCTCCCGCGAGAAAACACGGCCGGGGTGCTGCATCAATTGGTCGAGCAGACGATATTCCGTGGGACCTAGATGGATGTCGCGGTTTGCACGCCGGACGCGATGACTGCCACGGTCGATGCTGATTTCGCCAACGGCCACGACATCCTCGACGAGGCTCGGGCGCACGCGGCGCATGACGGCCCGGAGACGCGCGAGAAATTCCGTCATGGAAAACGGCTTGACGATGTAGTCGTCCGCACCGGTGTCGAGGCCGCGGATGCGGTCGGTTTCCTCACCGCGCGCCGTCAGCATCACGATAGGAACGTTTCGCATATGGCCGCGGCCGCGCAAGCGCCGGCAGACTTCGATGCCGGAAAGCTGCGGCAGCATCCAATCGAGCACGACCAGATCGGGCTTCACTTCGTCGGCAAGGATCAGCGCTTCTTCACCGTCCCGCGCTTCGAAAACGCGATAGCCTTCCCGTTCGAGATTGTAACGCAGCAATGTCGAAAGCGCCGACTCGTCCTCCACGACCATAACGCTGGGCTCACCACTTTCGGTCATGCTTTTTCCCTGGAGTCTATTTCGGCTCGTGTTGAATGGACGTCGTCGATGTCAAATCCGCTTTAGGCCGGTCTATCCGCAGATAGGTTCCCGTCACCATGTGATAAACGGTTTCAGCAATGTTGGTCGCGTGATCGCCCGCGCGTTCGATATTCTTCGCGATGAACAGCAGATGCGTGCATAGCCCGATCGTGCGCGGGTCTTCCATCATGTAGGTGAGAAGCTCGCGGAACAGGCTGTTATAGAGTTCGTCGATTTCCTCGTCATGGCGCCACACCGACTTGGCGGCTTCCGCGTCGCGGTCCGAATAGGCATCGAGCACGGCTTTCAACTGGCTGAGCGATTGGCGCCCCATGCGCGCGAGACTTTGAGTCAACCTGATCGGGGGCTCGCGGTTCAAGACGAGCGCGCGCTTACCGATGTTCTTGGCGAGGTCGCCGACGCGCTCCAGCTCATAGGCAATCTTGATGGCCGCAAGCGTGGTGCGAAGATCGACCGCCATCGGCTGGCGCAGCGCCAAAAGCCTCAGCGCCTGGTCTTCCACCGTCTGCTGGATGCGGTCCACCCGCTCGTCCGAACCGATGGCCGATTCGGCGAGCTTGGCATCGCGCTTGGCGACGGCCTCGATGGCATTGGCGAATTGGGCCTCGGCAAGCCCGCCCATCTGTGCGACCGCATTGGCAAGCATCTCCAACTGGTCGGTAAAGGACTTCACTATGTGATCGCTCATGCGGATGCAGACCTCAGCCTGACGGGCTGTAGGACAATTCCGTCAACCCTTTGCAACATAAATATAACACTTTGATGACCGGAATCCGGGTCTTACGCGCTGATTTCTGGGACAACCTGAACCGCGGGCAAAAACACAGTGAAAGTGCTCCCTTCCCCGGGCGCGCTCTCGATTTGCAGCCGTCCCTGGTGGCGGTTGAGAATATGTTTGACGATGGCCAGGCCCAGACCCGTGCCGCCGCGTTCACGGCTCCGTTTCACATCCACGCGGTAAAAGCGCTCCGTCAGCCGCGGGATGGCTTCGCGCGGGATGCCCTCGCCATCGTCCTGGACGGAGACGAGCACCAGTCCGGCACCTTCACGCTTGCTCAGCCCCTCTGCCCGGCCAAATCGAATGCGGACCTTGCCCCCGGCCCGACCATATTTGATGGCGTTGTGAATGAGATTTTGGAACACCTGAGTCAGCTCGTCGCGATCCCCCACAGCCCACAGAGGCTCATGCGAATCGATGCTGATGGTGATCCGGTCGCCTTCTGCGAGCGGCGCCAGGACTGCGACGGCGTCGCGGACGACCGCCGCGACGTCGGCCTCGCCGGCGGGGGGATTATGTTCATTGAGCTCGATCCGGGTGAGCGAGAGAAGGTCCTCGATCAACCGGCGCATGCGCCCGGCTTCGACGCTCATGATTTCGAGAAATCTTTCGCGCGCCGGCCCATCGTCTTTGGCATGGCCGCGCAGCGTGTCGATAAAGCCGGTAACCGCGGCCAAGGGCGTCCTGAGCTCGTGGCTGGCATTGGCCACGAAATCCGCCCGCAGCTCTTCGGCCCGTCTGAGCTCCGTGAGATCGCGAATCCGCACGAGGACCAGCGGGCCATTGGTGAGAGCGATATAGGCTTCGTAATGGTGCTGCACCGGCACGAGCACGCTGAACGCAATGGTCTCGGGTAAGCCGCCGGCCAGCACGCGCTCGACTGCTTCCAGCACTTCGGGGGTGCGTAACACGGCGGAGATGCGCTTCTTCTCGGCATCGGTGCCCACGAGAGGCTGCGAAGCTTTGTTGGCGAATATCACCC
>DATLVC010000445.1:0-8088 GCA_035577685.1 Micropepsaceae bacterium
TCCAGGGCATGGCGGCATATTGGACCGAATCGACAGCGTGTTGTTTGCGGCGCCGGTCTGTGCGGTGCTGATATTTTTCGTCGGCTTCAACCCTCTTAATGGTGCGAGCCCATGAACGAGCCTTTGGTGAGCCACGCGCCCGATCTCGATCTCGCGCCGGTATTGGGCCGGCGTATCACTGTGCTCGGCAGTACCGGTTCGGTCGGCACCGCGACACTCGACGTCATACGATTTGTACGCGCGAAATATGGCGCGGATGCGTTCCCGCTCGCGGCGCTGACGGCGCAACGCAATGTCGAGCTTCTGGCGGCGCAGGCCCGCGAATTCCGTCCGCGCTTGGTTGTGATTGGAGATGCCTCGCGCAAGAGCGCGCTAGCCGACGCGCTTGCCGGCACCGGCATTCGCGTGCTCGGCGGCACCGACGCGATTCTGGACGCCGCGCGCGAGCCGGCCGATATGGTGATGAGCGCCATTGTCGGCGCGGCGGGGCTTGCCCCCACGCTCGAATGTGCCAAGCGCGGCGCGATTGTCGCGCTCGCGAACAAGGAATGTGTGGTCGCGGCCGGCGAGGTTTTCCGGCGCGCCGCCGAAGATTCACGCGGAGTGCTGATCCCAGTCGATTCCGAACATAACGCGGCCTTCCAGCTGCTCGATTTCGCGCAAGCCCATGCGATCGAAATGGTGACCCTGACCGCGTCGGGAGGTCCGTTCCGCAACTGGTCCGTGGACCGCATGGCGAGCGCAACGCCGGAACAGGCGGTCAAGCATCCCAACTGGTCGATGGGCGCCAAGATTTCCGTCGACAGCGCGACTCTGATGAACAAGGGCCTTGAACTGATCGAGGCGCATATTCTTTTCGGCTTGCCGCCAGAGAAGCTCGATGTCGTGATCCACCCGCAATCGGCGGTGCATTGCCTGGTGGCTTACGCGGATGGGTCCGTGCTCGCCCATCTTTCCGCGCCCGATATGCGAACCCCCATCGCGCACGCTTTGGGCTGGCCGCGACGCATTGCCTCCCCCTCGCGACGCCTAGATTTCACGGAATTTACCCAGCTGACCTTTGAAAAACCTGATTTCTCACGCTTTCCCTGTTTGCAGCTTGCGAGAGTTTGCTTGCAGATGGGCGGAGCGGCCCCTACCATCTTGAACGCCGCGAATGAAGTGGCCGTCGAGCAGTTTCTGGGACGCCGTATTGGTTTTCTCGGGATCGCCCGGACCGTGGAGCGAACATTGAATGCGTTTGCTCATGAAATGAACGGCCGGGCACCGGAAACGCTGGATGAAGTGTTGGCGCTGGATAGCGCCGCACGCGTTAGGGCTAGGGAGGCGGCATCTGGGGTGGCGGCGGCTTGAAACCGCCGGTCCGAAGCGAGGAGTATAAGTGAGTATGCCTGCTGTCGTCGCCGATTTCGTTTCATGGATGGGGGTAGGGCTTCCCGCCTTTCTGTTCGTGATCACGCTCGTCGTGTTCGTGCACGAGCTTGGCCATTTCCTGGTCGCACGCTGGTGCGGCGTAACGGTGGAGACCTTCTCGATCGGTTTCGGCCGCGAGATTGTTGGCTTCAACGATTCCAAGGGCACGCGCTGGAAACTCTCGTGGATTCCGCTGGGCGGCTATGTGCGCTTCGCCGGCGATGCCGATCCGTCGAGCCGTCCGGACCGCAAAGTGCTCGAAGAATTGCAAACCCGTTCGTTGCAACTTGGTTTGCGCGATAACGGCACCGAAGGCATATTGCATTTCAAGCCGCTCTATCAGCGCGCGCTCGTTGCCGCTGCAGGCCCGATCGCCAATTTCATCCTCGCTATCGTCATTTTTGCCGGTCTGATCCTGACGGTCGGAAAACCGGCCGAACCGCCCGTCGTCGAAGCCGTGACCGCCGGTTCGGCCGCTGAAACGGCCGGAATGAAACCGGGCGACGCAATACGCTCCGTGGGCGGAGAGACCGTCCACATGTTCTCTGACCTGCAGCGCATTGTAGGCGCGAATGCGGGAAAGACGCTGCATATCGTGGTCACGCGCAACGGCACCGATATCGCGCTGGACGTGGTGCCGATGGCGGCGGAAATCACGGACGCAACCGGCGCCAAGCGGTCCGTCGGCCGGCTCGGCATCAGGGACGCAACCGTATCGGTCGGCGTTGGCGAGGCGCTGGTGGGTGGCCTCGACCAAACCTGGTTCATCATTTCGCAGACGGGCTCTTATCTGGCCAGGATCGTCAGCGGGCGTGAGAGCCCGGATCAACTGCATGGCATCCTGGGCATCGGCGCCGTATCGGATCAGGCCGCGCGGATCGGCTTTGCTGCTCTGATCGGGCTTGCGGGATTGATGTCTGTGAGTATTGGGCTGGTCAATCTTTTACCCATTCCGGTGCTCGACGGCGGGCACCTTCTATATTATGCATTCGAAGCGGTCCTCGGAAGACCGTTGGGGGAACGTGCGCAGGAAGTTGGTTTCAGGCTGGGCTTGGCGTTTGTGCTGTGCCTCATGTTGCTTGCGACCTTCAACGACCTGGTCCGCTTAAACCTCTTTTGATCGCATTCGCGTGCCGCGCTAAAAGCCGGGGCATGACAATCAAAGGCGAGTCGATGACCTTAAACGGCCACCCTATCGCCCGGCGAGTCCGGTCTATTGCCTGGGCGCTGATGGCTTCCTCTTCGCTCGCAGCGCTCGCTCCGCAGGCTGCGCTGGCGCAGGCGCCCGCACCCGCGCAGGCGCAAACGCCGCTTCCGCCCGGTCCGGAAATGACGCTGGACCAGGCGGCCCCGATGGTGATGCCGATGCCCGCGCCGCCCGGCCAGGGCGTCATTCAGCGGATTGCCGTCGAGGGCACGCAGCGCATCGAACCGGACAGCGTCCTTTCCTATCTCCTGCTGCGCCAGGGCCAGGCTTATGATCCGGCCGTCGCCGACCGTTCGCTGAAGGTGCTGTTCGACACCGGACTTTTTTCCGACGTTCGGATGGAATTCGACGGCATGATCCTGACCGTCCGGGTGGTTGAGAATCCGATTCTCAACCAGGTGGTCTATGAGGGCAATTCGAACACCTCGGATGCCGACCTCAACAAGGAAGTTCAGGTCCGGCCGCGCATGGTGTTCACGCGCGCCCGCGTCCAGGCCGATGTACAACGCATCATCGAACTCTATCGCCGTTCGGGCCGTTTCGCCGCGACCGTCGAACCCAAGATCATTCAGCGACCCCAGAATCGCGTCGATCTGGTGTTTGAAATCAATGAAGGGCCGACCACGGGCGTCGCCGCCATCAATTTCATCGGCAATCACATATTCGCCGATACGGATTTGCGCGAGCAGATCGCCACCACAACGAGCGCATGGTGGAAATTCCTCACCACCAACGACAATTATGATCCCGACCGTCTGACTTTCGACCGCGAACAGCTCCGCCGCTTTTATCTGTCACGCGGCTACGCCGATTTCCGCGTCGTTTCGGCGATTGCCGAGCTCGCGCCCGACCGGCGGAATTTCTACGTCACGTTCACGGTCGACGAAGGCGAGCTTTATCATTTCGGCAAGATCCAGATTAATTCGCGCATCCGCGACCTTAACCCTAACGATTTGCAGTCCTTGCTGCTGACCAATGAGGGCGATGTCTACGATGCCGGTCTCGTAGACAAATCGATTGAGGCGTTGACCTTCGCGGCCGGAACGCGGGGCTTCGTTTTCATCGACATTCGTCCGCGCGTGCAACGCAATCCGATGACCAAGACCGTCGATCTCTTCTACGAAATCGACGAAGCGCCGCGCGTCTACATCGAACGCATCAATATCGTGGGCAACACGCGCACGCGCGATCAGGTGATCCGCCGCGAATTCAGGCTGGCCGAAGGTGATGCCTTCAATCGCGTGCTCGCGGATCGTTCGCGCACACGCATTCGCGCGCTGGGCTTCTTCAAAGACGTGACCATAACGGAGGATCCGGGGTCGACGCCGGACCGCACCGTGCTGACGGTCAACGTCACCGAACAGCCGACCGGCGAACTTGCACTCGGCGCTGGTTATTCGTCGCAACAGGGCTTGCTGCTCGACTTCAGCTATACTGAGCGCAATCTCTTCGGGCGCGGCCAATTCCTGCGCGCGAGCGTGTCCATCGGCACCTTCCAGAAAGACTATGACTTCCGCTTCACGGAACCCTATTTCCTGGGACGGCCGCTGGCCGCTGGATTCCTGGTCTATAAGGTAATCACCGACTTCACCGATCAGATCGGCTATATTTCCGATGTGACGGCGACGGGCGTTCAGTTCGGCTTTCCGGTGTCGGAATTCGGGCGCATCTCGCCGCACTACAATTTCGCTTTCACGCGGATCGATTCGGTGACCACGGCGTCCTCGGCGATTCGCCTTTTCCCAAGCTATTCTGCGTCATCCGTCGGCTATACCTACACCTATGACACGCGGGATGACCCGATTAAGCCGACCAAAGGTTGGAATTTCGCGCTCAGCCAGGACGTCTCGGGCCTGGGCGGAGACCTCAAATATCTGCGCTCGGTGGCGGGCGTGGAATATTTCCACCCGTTCTTCTTCGACCTCGTCGGCGAGATCGCGCTCAATACTGGATATATCAGCGGCTATGGCGGGTTGGCAGTGCCGATCAACGAACGCTTCTTCAAAGGCGGCCCGTCCTTCCGCGGCTTCCAGATCGCCGGTATCGGCCCGCGGGATCTCACCACCGATTCCGCCCTGGGCGGGCAGCTTTATTTTATCGGCACCTATCAGGTGCGGTTGCCTGATATATTGCCGGCGGATTATGGCATCAACCTATCGGCCTTTTCCGATTTTGGGACATTGGGCGTGGATCGGAGCCTAACCCTCGAATGCGGCACCACCGCAAGCTGCAAGGACGATCTGGCGCCGCGCGTTTCGCTTGGCATTGCCGTCAATTGGAAATCGCCGTTCGGTCCGGTGGAGGTCGATATCGGCTATCCCGTAGTGAAGCAATCTTACGATAAGCCTCAGGCAATTCGTTTGAGTGCAGGCACTCAATTCTGATGTGAAGAAGGACGCGTTGAACCATGAGCAAGACAACTCATTTTCGCGCCGCTGCCGCATTCGCAGCGTTCACGCTCGCGCTTGTGATTGCGGAATCCCATAGCGGGCCTGCCGATGCGCAGGCCGCGCCCGCACCTGCGGCGACCGCGCCGGGCGTCGTGGTGGCCAAGCCCCAGACCGCACCTGCGGTCGTCGCGCCAGCGCCTCTGGCTGCCGCGCCCGCGCCAGCAGCTGGGGCGGCCGGGCCTGGAGCGGCTGCGCCGCGCATCATCGTCATAGACCGCAATTTCATCTTGCAGCGTTCCTCGGCCGGGCAGGAAATGATTACCCAAGCCCAGAACCTCTCCAAGCAGGCCGAGACGCAGTTCAAGACCGAGGAAGCCGCCCTGACGACCGAAGCGGGCCAGTTGCAGCAGCAACTTGCCATCATGGCGCCCGATGTTCGCGACCAGAAGGAAAAGGACTTCACCAACAAGCAGCAAGCGTTCCAGGGACGTGTGCAGCAGCGTCAGGCCGAAATTCAGGCCGGGTTCAACAAGGCCGCACGGCAGCTTGAAATCGCCCTCGAACCGATCCTGAAAGCCATCATGCAGGAACGCGGCGCTAATATGGTGCTCGATCGCACATCCGTGATCCTCTCGTCGGTGGACATCGATGTGACGCCGGTCGCGGTGCAGCGTCTCGACAAGGCATTGCCCCATGTCAAGGTAGAGCTGACGGCTGCTCCGGCGGCGACAGCCGCGACTGCCCCGGCACCACGGCCGACAACATCTCCCGTTCTGACGGCCCCGCCGGCAGTCAAGAAGTAAAGGCCTGGTTGCGTCCATAGCGAAGGGAGTGCCGGATGGCCGATCCGCGGTTCTATGACAATCGCGGTCCGTTCTGTCTGACCGAGCTTTGCGCTCATGCCGGTCTGGTATGTCCGCAAGGCGCTGACGGAGAGGCGTTGATCTACGACGTTGCGGGATTGGCTCAGGCGGGCTCGCCGCATCTCGCTTTCTACGCCGGCCCACGTAGCAAGCCTGACTTTCTTGCCACCAAGGCGGGTTGGTGCCTCGTCGGCGGCAAATTGCGCGAGATTACCCCCGAGTCGACGGTGCCGATCGTTGCAGAGTCCGTCGCACGTGCATTCGCGGCGATAGCACGGCGCTTTTATCCGGAGCACGAATTGGCTATCCGCGCACAGGATGCCGCTGTGCATCCGTCTGCGCGAATCGGTCAGGACGTGGTTCTTGCGCCAGGGGTCTTGATCGGTCCCGCTGCCGAGATCGCGGACGGCGCCCATATCGGCGCCTACAGCGTGATCGGCCGGGGCGTGACCATCGGGCGGCGGGTGGAGATCGGAGCACACACGACGATCATGTTCGCCCATCTCGGCGATGATGTCCTCATTCAGGCGGGCGCTCAAATCGGCGGATCCGGGTTCGGCTATTCCTCGGGCGTCGACGGGCACATCAAGGTACCGCATCTTGGCCGGGTGATCGTGCAGGACCGCGTGGAAATCGGCGCCAATTCGGCAGTCGATCGCGGGGCGCTTGGCGACACGGTCATAGGCGAAGGCACCAAAATTGATAATCTGGTGCAGATCGGGCACAACACCATCACGGGCCGTCATTGTATACTTGCCGGTCAGTCAGGAACTTCCGGCAGCGTGTTGCTGGGCGATTTCGTGATCGTTGGCGGCGGGGTGGGAATCGCCGATCACGTGACAATTGGGGACCGGGCGCGGCTTGCGGGTCTTTCCGGAGTCGCGCACGATCTGGACGGCGGGCGCGATTATGGCGGAATTCCTGCGCGTCCGATCCGCGAGTGGCATAAAGAGGGTGCCTTGATCGCCAAGCTCGCGCGCAAGGGTGGACGATCTAAGAATGGATAAGAAAACGGAAACGCTTTCCTCGCGGACTGAACTCGATGTGGAGCAGCTCAAAAGGTTGCTGCCGCACCGGCCGCCATTCCTGATGATCGATAGGCTGACCGACATCAAACTCGGCGAGTCCGCAGTCGGCTGGAAGGCAGTGACAATCAACGAACCGCATTTCACTGGGCATTTTCCGGAATATGCGGTCATGCCCGGGGTTCTGATCGTGGAAGCGATGGCGCAGGCCGCGGCCGCTTTCGTCGTGCATACGCTCGGGCTGCAGGATCAACGCCGCATGGTCTATTTCATGACCATCGACAAAGCGCGGTTTCGCCGGCCGGTGCATCCCGGTGTCATCCTGCGTCTTCCGGTGCAGGTGCAGCGGCGCCGCGGACCTGTCTGGCGTTTCGAAGGCAAGGCGTTCGTCGGCGAGGAGCTTTGTGCGGAAGCCGAATACAGCGCCATGCTGACGGAAAACGCGCTGGGCGCAGCGCCCGCGCATGTCCCGGCCGGCGGCGCGGAGTGATGCCGAAAATTCATCCGACGGCTATTGTCGAGGACGGGGCATCGCTGGGAGCCGATGTCGAGGTGGGGCCGTTTTCTTTGGTCGGCGCCCATGCGCGCTTGGGCGATGGCGTGCGTGTTCTTTCGCATGTGATCATTACCGGCCGCACCGATATCGGCGCGCATAGCGTGGTGCATCCTCACGCGGTGCTGGGCGGCGGCCCCCAATTCCGCGGGGACACGGGTGCCGAGGCACGCCTTTCCATTGGAATCGAAAATATCATTCGTGAACACGTCACCATGAATGGCGGCTCGGTCAAAGGCGGCGGGCTCACGCAAGTGGGCAATCGCGGTTACTTCATGGCGTATAGCCATGTCGCGCATGATTGTCATATCGGCAACGGCGTCACGTTCGCGAACAGCGTTGCGTTAGGCGGCCATGTCACCATCGAGGATGGCGTCAATATTGGCGGGCTCTCCGCGATTCAGCAATTCAGCCGCATCGGGCGCTTTGCGTTTGTCGGCGGTGTGACCGGCGTCCCGGACGACGTCATTCCTTACGGCATGGTGTGGGGCGATCACGCGCGGCTGGAAGGATTGAACCTGATCGGGCTCAAGCGCCGGGGAATCCCGCGCGAACGTATCCACGCTTTGCGGGCTGCCTTCCGGGCGATCTTCTTCGGCACCGGGCGTCTCATCGATCGGGCGCGCGAAGCCAGCCA
>DATLVC010000446.1:0-3504 GCA_035577685.1 Micropepsaceae bacterium
CGCCGTTCGGCAGCGCTCTCGGTATCGCCCGGCGTAGTTGCGTCTTATGTACACAATGCGGCGGGCCCCGACCTTGGCAAGATCGGTGTTCTGGTGGCGGTGGAGTCCGCAGGCGACGCCGGCAAATTGATGACGCTGGGCAAGCAGCTCGCGATGCATGTCGCGGCGGCCAATCCGCTTGCGCTCAGCGTTGAGGATCTGTCTGCCGATGTGGTGGCGCGCGAGCGCGAAATCTATGCCGATCAGGCACGCCAATCGGGCAAGCCCGAGAATGTCATCGAAAAGATGATCGAAGGGCGCTTACGCAAATTCTACGAAGAATCGGTTCTGCTTTCGCAGATTTTCGTCATTGACGGCGAAACGCCGGTCTCCAAAGTGGTTGCGAACGCCGCAAAGGATTTGGGAACGGCCGTGCGCGTCGCAGGCTTCGTGCGTTTTGCCGTGGGTGAGGGAATCGACAAACCCACCACCGATTTCGCGGCCGAGGTTAAGGCGACGGCGGGACTGTAAAAGCACTCATAGGCCGGATTTCTCATGGGTGCCTCCCTCAAATATCGCCGGGTGCTGCTGAAGCTCTCCGGCGAGGCTTTGATGGGCACGCAGGCCTATGGCATTGACGTCTCGACGGTCGAGCGCATAGCCGCTGACGTCAAGGCCGGGGCCGACGAGGGCGCCGAGATCTGTCTGGTGATCGGCGGCGGCAATATCTTTCGCGGGCTCTCGGGCGCGGCGGCCGGCATTGACCGCTCCACCGCCGATTATATGGGCATGCTGGCCACCATCATGAACGCGCTCGCCATGCAGGCGGCGCTCGAACGGGCAGGCCTGCCGACGCGCGTCCAATCGGCCATTCCCATGATGTCGATCTGCGAGCCCTACATCCGGCGCAGGGCCATCCGCCATATGGAAAAGGGCCGGGTGGTGATCTTCGCGGCGGGGACGGGCAATCCTTTCTTTACTACGGACACGGCGGCAGCCTTGCGGGCCGCCGAGATGGGCTGCGATGCCATGTTCAAGGCGACCCAGGTGGACGGGGTCTATAGCGACGACCCCAAGCGGGTAAAAAACGCGGAACGCTATGATTTTCTTACCTATCATGAGGTATTATCGCGCGACCTGAAGGTGATGGACGCCTCCGCCATTTCGCTGTCGCGCGAGAACGGAATCCCGATCGTCGTCTTCTCGATACATGAAAAGGGGACGCTGTCTGCAATTCTGAATGGCCAGGGGCGCTGCACAGTGATCGGCGAACGGCGTTAGAATTTGTTGGAAGGGGAATGGGGGCGGGTCTGCCGCACCCTTCTTGAGGGAGGCGAAGATGGCACAGCTGCCACCATTCGATAAGGAAGACATGAAACGGCGCATGAAGGGCGCTGTCGCGACCGCGAAGCACGAATTCGCAGGCCTCAGGACCGGGCGGGCGAATCCTGCGATCCTGGATCCGGTGACTGTCGAAGCCTATGGGAGCACCATGCCCCTGACCCAGGTCGGCACGGTGAACGTGCCCGAACCGCGCCTTTTGACGGTTCAAGTCTGGGACAAGGGGTTGGCCAAGGCAGTGGACAAGGCGATTCGCGATGCCGGGCTTGGACTCAACCCGCAAATGGACGGGCAGCTCATCCGCATTCCGATCCCGGAACTGAACGAGGAGCGCCGCCGCGAATTGGCCAAACTTGCCCATAAATATGCCGAAGCCGCCCGCGTTGCCGTGCGCAATGTGCGGCGCGACGGGATGGATCATTTGAAGCGGCTCGAAAAGGATCACGCGATCGGCGAGGACCAGCATCGTAAGCTGGCCGACGAGCTGCAAAAGATGACGGATGACAGTGTGCATGAAATCGACGCGGCGCTGACCGCGAAGGAACAGGAAATCATGCATGTTTAGGACCGGGGAAATGGGGCATGGTCCAGGAGGCGGGAAAAAAAGGATCGACGTTTGACCAAACCGATATTGGACTCCACGCCGCCTGACGCGCCTCCGCCGAACAGGCTGCCTCGGCATGTCGCCATCATCATGGATGGCAATGGCCGCTGGGCGAAGAACCGTCTGCTTCCGCGCGAGGCCGGTCACGTCAAAGGCATTTCCTCCGTTCGCAAGGTTGTTCGCGCGGCCCGCGAATTGGGTCTGCAATATCTCACGCTCTACACCTTCTCGACCGAAAACTGGCGACGGCCGGAATCCGAAGTCCGTCATCTGATGGGGCTGTTTCGCCGCTATTGCCGTGCCGACATCGAAAAGCTGCACAAGCACAATGTGCGCGTGCGGTTCATCGGGGCGCGGACGGGGCTCGATCCCGACATTGCGGGGTTAATCGAGAGCGCCGAATCGCTGACGGCACGCAACACGACGTTGAACCTCGCCTTTGCGTTCAACTATGGCTCCCGCGAGGAAATGGCGGAAGCGGCACGGGTGTTGGCCCGCGCGGCGGCCGCGGGCACGCTGGATCCCGAGCGGATCACGCCGGACATGTTCGGGGAAAGCATGCAAAGCGCCGGCATCCCCGATGCCGATCTGGTTATCCGCAGTGGCGGCGAAAGGCGGCTCTCCAATTTCCTGCTGTGGCAGGCGGCCTATGCCGAGTTCGTGTTCACCGACAAGCTGTGGCCCGATTTCGGGGCGGCAGACCTGGAAGCGGCTCTTGCCGAATTTGCCCGCCGGGAACGGCGTTTCGGCGGCGTCACGGCCGCAGAACGTGGCCGTGGGGAACCGTCATTGGCCGAAACAGCATTGCGTATGGCAGCCGCCGAAATCTTCGATGCCGAGTGAGCCGTAGGATCGCACCATCGTGACCGACACACAACCCTCCATGCCCGCCCGGTTCGAACTCCCGGCGCGCACGGCATCGGGCCTTGTGATGGGGTTGGCCGCGGTCACGGCACTTCTGAGCGGTGGCGTCTTCTTTGCTGCTTTCGTGCTCTTGGGTGCCGTTGCGGCCTTGGGCGAATGGCACCGGTTGGTGAATGGCGGCCATCTCGCGCCGGAAATGCTCCCCACCGGTCTTTCGGTTGTTGCTGCGGTTTGGCTTTTGCAGGGGCCGAACGGGCTTGTTTGGGCTCTCGTGGCCGTCCTGCTTGGGGGATGTGGTGCGGCACTGCTCTCGGTGATGCGACGCTTTCGCACCGGTTGGATGATTCCCTGGCACGCTTTTGGCGCCTTGTATGTGGGTGTTCCGGTGCTTGCTATCGTGTTTCTGCGCGAGGCGCCGCACGGCGCGGTGATTGTGGGTGCGCTTTTTGTAGCGGTATGGACGGCCGATACCGGCGCGCTTTTGTTCGGCCGCGTGATCGGCGGCCCGAAGCTTGCGCCCGTCTTGTCGCCGAACAAGACCTGGGCGGGATTTCTCGGGGGCACGATCGCTGCCGCTATCGGCGAAGGACTTTACGTCGCAATCCTGGGGGGGAATGTTCCCGACGCCTTAGCGCTGGGGATTTTTCTCGCGCTCGCGGGGCATTCCGGCGATCTTTTCGAATCCTGGGTTAAGCGGCAATTTCGCGCTAAGAACA
>DATLVC010000447.1:0-12133 GCA_035577685.1 Micropepsaceae bacterium
TGGTTCCGCGTCGTGTGATCGCAGCGTTCAGCCTCGCTGCCGCGGCACCCTTTCTGACGGCCGCGTCGCTCGATCTTGCCATCGGCAAGCGGCTGTTCGAGCGCAATTGGGTGTCGGCGCCTTCTTCGACAAAATCGAATGACGGATTGGGGCCGCTTTATGACGCAACCTCATGCGCCGCCTGCCACACGCAAAGCCCATCGGGACCTGCGAATGAGACTAGCCCACCGCCCGGCAATGTGATCCGCCTCGGCAATGCGGCCGGCAGCGGCGATCCTATCTATGGTGCGCAATTGCAGACGCGCGGCATTGCGGGACAGGTCCCGGAGGCCGATCCGGATATCGCATGGACGGCGCAGGGGGAATTGCGAACGGCGACCGTTACTCTCCGCGACCTCGGCTATGGCGCATTGGCGCCCGACACCAAAATCGCTCTGCGCCGCGCGCCGTCGCTTCGCGGCGCGGGATTGCTCGCGCAAATTTCCGAGAGCGAAATTCTAAGCCACGCCGATCCGGAAGATGCGAACCACGACGGCATTGCTGGCCGCGCGCCCTGGGTGACGGTGAACGGCAAGCGAGCGCTGGGCCGCTTCGGATGGAAAGCCACACAGCCGGATGTGGCGGCGCAAACGGCAATCGCGTTCTCGCGCGATATCGGACTTTCGACGCGTCTCGACCCGCAGCCCTGGGGCGATTGTACGGAGAGCCAGCCCGCCTGCCGCGCCGGACCGCATGGTGCGGAAAAGGGCGAGCCGGAAGTGGCCGATTCCCTGCTCGATCTGATCGCCGGCTACGTGGCTGCCATACCACCGCCACTGCCCGGATCGGGCGAAGGCGCCAAACTCTTCGCGGAGGCGGGCTGCGCCGCCTGCCACGCCACGCTGCGTTTCGCCAGCGGCAAACCGGTCCCCGCCTATACCGATCTGCTGCTGCACGATCTGGGGCCAGGTCTGAACGACGGCATCAAGGAAGGCGCCGCCGAGCCGGGTTTCTGGCGAACGGCGCCGCTCTGGGACGTGGCGGGAAGCCTGAAACTGGGCGGCCTGCTGCACGACGGGCGCGCCCGTAATGTGGGCGAGGCGGTGGAGTGGCACGCAGGCGAGGCCGCCGCCGCGCGCGCTCGTTTCCGCGCGCTCAGCCCGTCGGACAAGGCCGCGCTTGTCGGCTTTGTAAGCGGCCTATAAAGGGAAGCCATGGCGATTCTCCCGCGCAACTCCCTGCTTGTTTTGGCGGCCGTGCCGGCCGGTGCCAAGCCACCCGCCAAGCCCGATCCCAAGGCCGCCCAAGCCGGGAAAATCGCGCTCGCGGTCACGGATCAGTTTGTCATCCCGACCTACCAAGCGCTGGTCCAAGCCTGCGAGGCTGAGGAAAAAGCCTGGACCGTTTTTGCCGCCAAGCGCGAGGCCGGCGACTTCGCTTCGTTGCGCGCGGCCTACAATGGCGTGGCCGATGCCTGGGCCAACGCCCAGCTCATCAAGACAGGGCCGATCACCCTGTTCCTGCGCTATGACCGCTTCGCCTATTGGCCTGAGGCACGCAACGCCACGGCGCGGGCTCTCGATCAATTGCTGATGTCCAAGAATCCGAAAGACCTCACTGCGGAATCGCTGGCCCATGACAGCGTGGCGGGGCAGGGGCTGACCGCGCTGGAGCGGCTGCTTTACGATGGTGATAATCCCGAGAAGCTGTTGAAGGCCGCCGGGGCGGAGGGCGCTTGGCGCACGCAGGTGGGCGTGGCGATCGCGCATAATCTCGCGACGATCGCGCATCAGGTGCTTGCCGATTGGACGGCGCCGAACGGCGTGCGTGCGGCGATTGCGGCGAACAAAGGTTGGAACAATCTCTTCGCCGATGCGCCAGAAGCCGCGCGCCTTTTGCTGACCGACCTCGTGGCCGGATTCAAGTTGATGCATGATGTGAAGCTGCTGCCGGTGCTGGGCGCCAACGCCGATGCCGCCAAACCGAAATCGGCCGAGGCCTGGCGCAGCGGCCGCTCTCAGCGGGACCTGAAACTCAATCTCGCATCGGCGCAAGGATTGGAAATGGCGTTCGCGACCGGCGCGCCCGCCGCGCACCGGACGAAGTTCGATGCGCTGTTCGCGGCGGCCACGAAGGCGGTCGATGCCATACCGGCCGACATGGGCGAGGCGGCAGCCGACGCCAAACGGCGTCCCCGCGTGGATGCGGCCCGCGTCGCGATTAAAGCGGTACAGACGGAACTTGCGAAAACGCTCCCCGGCGATGTCGGGGTCACATTGGGGTTCAACAGTCTCGATGGCGATTGAAGGCAGAGTTCATCGGCGTGGACTTTTTGCCGGCGCAGCGGCGGCACTTGTGGGTGGCGCCTTCGCGTGGAAAACGCGCGCCGCGGCCGCGGGCAACACCCCCGGCGTCAATCTTTTCAGCGCCGCACGGATCGGTGAGACCGACGGCGCCGTACGCATCGATGCGGAAGGCCTGGCAGGTTTTTCCTTGCCAGGGCGCGCTCATGCCTTGACGCGGCTTGCAAGCGGCGAAGTGGTTCTGGTCGGCCGCCGGCCCGGCAGTTTCGCCGCTATTCTGGACCCGGAAAATCCGCAAGGGCGGCCGCGCATATTTGCGCCCGTGGCGGGCCACCGCTTCGCCGGGCACGCAGCACTTCATCCCGATGGGCGCACGCTGGTCACCAGCGAAGTGGACGCGGAAACGGGCGTAGGCAAAGTGGTCGTGCGCGCGGCCCATGACGGCGCGCCGCGCGCGATATTTGCGGCCGGCATCGAGCCGCACGATCTTGTTTTCGCAAGGGGCGGTTCGCGCCTTGTCGTCGCCATCGGCGGCATCGCGAAAGCGGCCGATGTGAAGGGCCCGCCGATCAATGCCGGGAACATCGACAGCGCTTTGCTCGAACTGGACCCCGCGTCCGGCACGGTGCTGAAGCGTCACGCGCTTGGCAGCGATGGAAAATCGCTGTCGCTGCGCCATATGGCGCTGGCGCCGGATGGCGAGACGATCGCCTTCGGCATGCAGGACCAGGAGCGCTCGCAATTGCGGCCGCTGATGGGAACCTTACGAGTGGGCGGGGACCTCACGCTTCTGCCTCTGCCCGGTGAAGACCCGGGGATGCTCCGCTCCTATGTCGGCTCCGTCGCCATCGACAGCGCGGGACAGTTCATCGCCGCGACGAGTCCGAAAGGCGGTCAGATCGGATTATGGTCGCTCGGTAACGGAAGATGGCTCGGCGGTTTTGCGGTGGATGATGTGTGCGGCTTGACCGCCGACGCGCAAGCGGGACGTTTCTGGGCGACCTCGGGCCTAGGTGACGTGGTGAAGTTGCGTGCGGGCGATGCAGGTTTCGCGGCGGAAGCGCACTGGCAGGCGCCCGCCGCGTTCGACAATCATTTGCTCAGAATCTGAAGCCTATTCCGCTGGAGCGGGGACGGCACTGCGCTTCTTGCCGCTGAAACGCGAACCCAGATTGTCGAGATACACGTACAGCACCGGCGTGATGTACAGGGTCACCGCCTGGCTCACGATGAGGCCGCCCACCACGGCAAGGCCGAGCGGCTTGCGTCCTTCGCTGCTGGAACCCCAGCCGACCGCAATCGGGAAGGTTCCCATCAATGCCGACATGGTGGTCATCATGATGGGACGGAAACGGATAATGGCGGCATCCACCACCGCCACATCCGGCGCTATGCCTTCGCTGCGCTGACGCGTCAGGGCGAAGTCCACCATCATGATGGCGTTCTTCTTCACCAATCCCACCAACATGATCATGCCCACGAAGGCGTAAAGCGTCAGCGAATAGTGGAACAGATAAAGCGTAATCAGCGCGCCGACCGCAGCCGAAGGCAGGCCAGAAAGAATGGTCAGCGGGTGGATGAAGCTTTCATAGAGAATACCCAGCACGATGTAGACGACAAGGATGCCGCCGATCAGCAGGAAGCCCATGCCCTTCTGCGATTCCTGAAATGCTTTCGCGGTGCCCTGGAAACTGCCTTGTATGGAAGCGGGGAAACCGATTTGGGTTTTCACCGCCTCCAACTCGTTCACTGCGTCACTCAGGGGTACACCCTGCGGCAGGTTGAACGATAACGTCACCGCCGGAAGCTGGCCGAAATGGTTCACGGTGAGCGGCTGCGTTCCACGCGTGATTTGTGCCACGGCGGACAGAGGCACCGAGGATCCGACATTGGTTGTTGCGGCCGATGCTGCACGCGGTGTCGCGATATAGAGGCGCCTCATGGCGTCGGCGTCTTGCTGGTATTGCGGAAGAAGCTCCAGAATCACCCAGTACTGGTCGGCTTGCGTGTAGATTGGGGCGATCTGTTGCCCGCCGAACGAGGCACCCAGCGCGACTTCGATCTGCTGCGGGGTCACACCGAGGGCCGCCGCCCGGTCACGATCGATCGAGACTTCGACCGAAGGCGTCGAGAGATCGAGATCGGTATTCACATCTGCGAAGGTCGCATTTTGCTGTAGCGCCTGGGTTAGCCGCGCCGACCAAGTGTAAAGCTCGGTCAGATCGATGTCCTGCAACGTGTACTGGTACTGTGCGCGGGAAACATAGCCGCCAATATTGATGGGCGGCCGGTTCTGCATCACCACATTGATGCCCGGAATCCGCTGGAACTTCCGGCGCAATTCCGTGATCACATCGTTGACGCCAAGCGGCCGCTTATCACGATCCTTCAACTGAATGCGGAACGTTCCGGAGTTCAAGCCGCCACGCGTTCCGCCGGCGCCTACCGAACTCATAAACCCGTCAATGTTTGGATCAGCCGCAAGGATCTTCGCGGCTTCCTCCTGATGCCGACGCATTTCGTTGAAGGAAACGCCATTCGCCCCGTCCGTGAAGGCATTGATTTGCCCGGTATCCTCTGCCGTCAGGAAGTCAGAGGGCATGATCCGGAACAACTGAACAGTCGCAACGACGCTGACGAAGAAGATCGCCAAAATCACAGGGCGATGCGCCATGGCCCAGCCAAGCGACCGGGCATACCCTCTTTGCATCGCCAAAAAACCATTCTCGCTCAGCCGGTAGAAGACAGAGTGCTTCTTGTTGTGTTCTTCCTTGGCCGATTTGATCATCCGGCTGCACAGCATGGGAGTCAGCGTGACCGACACGATACCCGACACGAGCACCGCAATGGCAATGGTGATCGAGAATTCGTGCAGCAGCCGCCCGACAATTCCACCCATGAAGATGACTGGAATGAACACCGCGATGAGTGAGACGGTCATCGACACGATGGTGAAAGACACTTCTTTCGAGCCAATCATCGCGGCCTGATAGGGGTCTTCGCCAGCCTCGACATGGCGCATGATGTTTTCGAGCATCACGATGGCATCATCGACCACAAAGCCGACGCAGAGGGTCAGCGCCATCAGCGAGAGATTGTCGAGGCTGTAGCCCATCGCGGCCATGCCGGCGAAGGTTCCGATAATAACGATCGGAAGCGCGATCGCCGGAATAAAGGTCGCCGATACGGTCCGCAGGAAGACAAAAATCACCGCGATCACCAGGAAGGCCGCGATTAGCAATGTCACCTGAACGTCGGACACCGCGGCGCGGATCGTCTGGCTCCGATCAAGGGTCACATCGACTTTGATCGAGGGCGGGAGTTGAGCGAGCAGCTGAGGCAGCTGCGCCTTGATCGCGTCGACGACAGCCACGGTGTTGGCACCCGGTTGGCGGTCGATGGCGACCGTAACGGCGGGCGTTGTCTCTTGGCCGCTGACCCAGGCGCTATAAAGTCTTGGATTCTGAACGCTATCGATAACGTTCGCCACATCGGCAATGCGCACCGGCGCACCATTGCGATAAGCAATGATCTGGGGGGCGTACTCCGCTGCGGTATTCAGCTGACCGGCTGCATGAATCACGGCGCCCCGTTTGTCACCGTCAAGCTGGCCGGTGGCCATGTTAACGTTAGCGCGCGTAATGGCTGTCGCAACTTCGTCAATTCCGATCCCGCGTAGCGCGAGTGCGTTGGGATCAACCTGGACGCGGACCGCGGGCCTCGCCTGGCCAAAAATTTCGGCCTGCGCGACGCCGTCCACCGAGGACAGTTTGCCGATAAGCAGATTCTCGACGTAACGGTCGACTTCGCGCAATGGCAAGGTCTGGGAGCTGACGGTCAGAAACAGAATCGAGCCTTCCGACGGGTTGACCTTGCGAATTGAAGGTGGAGTCGGCATGGCTGGTGGGAGCTGCCGGGCAGCAGCGGCGAGGGCGGACTGAACATCCTGTGCTGCAGCATCAATATTGCGGTCAAGCCGGAACACCAAGGTAATACGGGTCTGCCCCTGAGCGTTCTGAGACGTCATGGAGTCGAGACCGGTAATCAGCGAGAACTGCTTCTCAAGCGGCGTGGCCACTGCGGACGCCATGGTTGTGGCATCGGCGCCGGGAAGCCCGGCATTGACGTCAATAGTTGGAAAATCGACGTTTGGAAGTTCGCTGACCGGAAGCGAGGAATAGCCGAACAAGCCGGCAAGCACGAAGGCCGCCATGAGCAAGGTCGCCATGACGGGCCGTTTGATGAACGCAGCCGAAATATGCATCGTTGCCGTCCCGCCTATCCGCCGCGGCGGGCGGCCTGCGTCGGTCCGGCAACCGGAACGCCCGCGGCCTGAGAGTCTGCGCCTTCCGGATTGGGTGTTTTCGAACTCGTACTGTCAGCCGGTGCGGCATTGCGTTGTCCGCCACCGCCGCCGGCGCCTTCGCCTGCGGGACGCGTGATTGCCACGGTGATGCCCGGGGTCACGCGCAATTGCCCGTCCGTCACCACGCGCTCGCCCGACTTCACGCCCGAGCCGATCGCGGCAATGACCTGATCCTGATAGAGCACCTTCACCGGGCGCATCTGCGCCTTCATGTCATTACCGACGACATAGATGTAATTGCCATCCTGACCGATGTTCAGGGATTCGCGCGGCACTGTCACGACGTTCTTGAAGGTTTCAAGATTGGCGTTGACGTCGACAAGCTGACCGGGCACCAGCCGCAGATTGGGGTTCTGAAAGGTGGCGCGCAATTCGATCGTGCCGGTCTTGTCGTCGACGGTGTTGCCGATGAAATCGACCTTTACGGGAATATCGCCTTCGCTCTGGCCGGGAATGGCCGGTGCCGCAGCTTCCGCAACATCGCTGCGGGTCGTCACGTGGACCACGAGTTGATCTTCGGTCATGCGATCCTGCAATTGCGGCAGATCGCCTTGCGGCAGGAAGAAGGAAATCTTGACCGGCTGAATCTGCGTAATGGTCACCAGGCCCGCGGTATCATTCGCGTGCACCTGATTGCCGGGATAGACGATGAAGGGACCCGTCTTGCCGTCTATGGGCGAGCGGATCGTCGTGTAATCGAGATTGAGCTGGGCACGCTCCACCGCCGCAACATCGGCGGCAACGGTTGCGGCGAGTGCCTTGGAGGTTGCCACCAATTGGTCGCGCTGCTGCGCTGAGACGATGCCACGGTCGGCCAGCATCAGAGCGCGGTCGGCATCGGCCTTGGCGCTTGCGAGCTGCGCCTGATCGCGTTCGACGGCCGCTTGCGCCTGACGCAGGGCCGCCTCGAAGGGCGCCGGATCGATCCGGAAAAGCAAATCACCCTTCTTGACCATCTGGCCTTCGCGGAACATCGCCGAGACAAGCGGACCATCGACCTGGGACTTCACGGTGACCACCGAATTGGCGAGCACGGTTCCGATTGTGTGCACCACGACGGGCACGTCATGGGTTTCTGCGAACGCCACGCGCACTGGGGGAGCCTGACCAGCGCCCCGTCCCGCTCCGCGTCCGGCAGCACGGTCACCCGCCGCACCTCCCCCGGAGGTAAGCGACGTGATCTTCTGAAGCATGTCAGGGTTGGCCGCGATATAGCCGCCTATGCCAAGCGCGAGAATGGCAAGCAAAACGCGGCGGGGCCAGGGGTTGCTCCGTTTCACCACATTGGCCGATCCGTAAACCGCGTTATTGCGCTTGGAAGAAGGTTCGTCGTATCCCATCATTCTCTTTCGGCCGAGGCCATCACGCCAAGCAAAACAAAGGCGTTCCCCGGCAGGGCTCTTAACATGGATATCTCAGCCTCCGGACATAATCGTGATGTGTCGCAAAACTTTGTCGGGGGGCCGAAATTGCGGATATAGGCTTAAATTGTAGGCAAAATAGATGGCGGTAACCTTGCTGGATGCTGTCAGGACTATTTTCCTGCAAAAGGACGTGTGCCAATAAGCGCGTAACCCTAAACTTTATATTAACACTGTCTTCCTGTAGATGTCCTTGCCCGTGACCGTGTGCCCCCCAGTCTCTGTTGTTGACGAGTTCAAGCCCCGTAACCGGGACCTTCGGCTCTATCTCGCCATCCGGTTCGGGACCACGCTGGGAACCCAGATCCAGTCGGTCGCCATAGGCTGGCAAGTCTACGACATCACCCGCGATCCGGTGGCGCTCGGCTATGTCGGCTTGAGCATTTTCCTTCCCATGCTGTTGCTGGTCTTGCCGGCTGGTGACCTCGCCGACCGGGTGGACCGGCGCCGGATGCTGATGGCGAGCTATTTGGTGCAGGTCGCCGCCTCCGCCATGCTGCTGGTCCTGACCCTTACGGGCGTCAAGGCGATGTGGGCGTTCTACAGCGTTATTACCCTGCTCGGCGTGGCACTGGGCCTTTCGCAGCCGGCCATGCAATCCTTTCTGCCCTTTCTGGTCACGCTCGACCGGCTTCCCCAGGCCATCGCCTGGAATGCCTCCGCCTATCGGATCGCGGTGATCGGCGGGCCAGCGGTGGGTGGCTTCCTCTACGATCTGGGCCCGGCAGTGAATTACACCCTGTGTCTCGGCCTTTATATCTTCACCCTGGTCGGCATGGCAATTTTGCGCATCCGGGCGCAGCAGGGGGAGCGCGGCCAAGGCACCGCCTTCCAGCGCATCGTTGACGGGATCACCTATATGCGCGAGCGGCCCATCCTTCTGGGGGCCATCTCGCTCGATCTTTTCGCGATGTTCCTGGGTGGGACCACGGCGCTGCTGCCCATTTTCGCGCGCGACATCCTTCATACGGGGCCGGCCGGGCTGGGCTTCCTGCGGACGGCCCCTGCCATGGGCGCGGCGCTGGTCGCATTCGTGCTGGCGCGTTGGCAATTGCAGCGCCATACCGGCATTTCCATGTTCGGCTGTGTCGCCATATTCGGCTTCGCGACCATCGTCTTCGGCCTGTCCCGCGATTTCTACATCTCGATGGCGGCGCTCGCGGTGTCGGGTGCGGCCGATATGGTCAGCGTCTATGTGCGCTCGGCGCTCATACAGCTCGCCACGCCCGACAATATGCGCGGCCGCGTCGGCTCGCTGAATTCCCTTTTTATCGGGGCATCCAACGAGCTCGGCGAATTTCGCGCCGGCATGACGGCGGGCGCATTCGGTACCGTCCCGGCCGTCGTGCTGGGCGGCATCGGGACGGTGGCCGTTGTTGCAACCTGGATGACGATCTTCCCGCCGCTTCGCCGCGTCGACCGCTTCTCCGATGTCGCCGTGCGTTAGTGTTCAGCGCGGCTGCGGCACGATCCGAAGATAGGGTTTCGGCGCTTTCCAGCCTTGCGGATAGACCTTCTTGGCGTCTTCGTCCGAGACCGAACCGGCGATGATGACATCCTCGCCCGGCTTCCAATTGACCGGGGTGGCGACCTTGTGTTTGGCGGTAAGCTGCATGGAATCGATCACCCGCAGCACCTCGTCGAAATTGCGGCCTGTGGTCATCGGATAGACCAGAATCAGTTTCAGCTTCTTGTCCGGCCCGATGACGTAGACGTTGCGCACGGTCTGATTGTCGGCGGCGGTGCGCTTTGACGGGTCCCCGGAGGCTTCTGCGGGCAGCATGTCGTAGAGCTTGGCAATCGCCAGGTCGGGATCGCCGATGATCGGATAATTGGGCGCGGTACCTTGCGTCTCTTCGATGTCCTTGGCCCAGCCGGAATGGCGGTCCACCGGATCGGCCGAAAGCCCGATGATCTTCACATTGCGTTTGTCGAATTCGGGCTTTATCCGCGCCATATAGCCGAGTTCGGTGGTGCAGACGGGCGTGAAGTCCTTCGGATGGGAAAACAGCACACCCCACGAGTCGCCTAGCCATTCATGGAAGCGGATGGGTCCCTGCGTCGTTTCAGTCTGGAAATCGGGCGCTATGTCGCCAAGTCGCAATGTCATGGATTCCTCCTATGCACGAAGGGTTGAGAGCAGTTCGAGACAACGAACATTGCTGGATATTACCCCCCCTGTAGCTCCTATTGGTAGGTCATCACAAGGTAGGCGGTTGCTGGCAGTGCCGTCAGGTTGCGGTAGCTGTGCGGCAAGTCCGCCTGGAATTGAATCGTGTCGCCTTTGTTCACGCGATAGGGCGGCTCGCGCCCCACAATGACTTCAAGCGCGCCTTCCGCGACGTGCAGCATTTCGCGCGTGCCCGCCGCGTGTGCCTGCGACGTCTCGTAATGATCGGGCGCCACGCGCAGTTCGTAGAATTCCACGCGTGCGTCCTCGTCGAACGGAAACAAAGCCCGGGATGCGACGCCAAGATTTTCCGAGACGATGACTTTGGCGCGGTCCTTGCGCGTGATCACGGTGCCGCCTGGCGCATGCTCGGCCATCAAGGCAGCGAAGGGCACGTCGAGTGCGTTTGCGATTTTCCAGGCGAGTGCAAGAGTGGGTTCGCCCTTGCCGTTTTCCATCTGATCCACGGTCAGGAGATTGACGTCGGCAAGCTGGGCGAGCCGCTCGATCGTGAGCCCGGCGCGAAAACGCAGCCGCCGGATATTCCGCGCGACGGTCGCAGACAAAGCGCTCGGTTCCCGGTCGGCAGAGCGGAAGATGGTTCGTGGCATGGTCATGCTCCCGGAAGCTATTGCCGGGAGACACTAGCGCCAGACTCTGTATTAGTCTACTAACCTTATCGACATAGTATTTTATCAGCGCTTGCCGGGGCCGGTCGGCGGATTGGCTTTGCCTTTGGTCTTCGCGCTGCCGAGATGGACTTCCGGATCGGTCGCGGCAGGTGGATCGCTCGCAGGGAAACTATGGTCCAGGGCATCGTCGAGTTTGTCGTCCTCGGAGATCGAGGTGTCCTTCTTGGCGTCCGCTGCGGCGCTATCCTTTGGAGTTTTTCCCATGGCCATGGCTCCGCCTGATGTCGGGATGGAAACGAATGGACCATCGTATCGTTTCGCATCTCCTCTGCCAGGATGAAAATCGGATAATGTGATCGGGACTGAGGGGGACGATGTTCGGACGTGCTTCATCGCGTATCGCGCGGAGATTGATCGGCGCCGCCGCACTCGTTCTTTTCGGGACCGGCGCGAACGGCGCTACGAGCGCAGGCCCTGACTTTTCCGGCTTCTGGCAGCAATATGACCGGCCGCCTTCGGGCCCGGGTCCGGTGCGGCGCATCGGCGTGCCCGAGGACTTGCCGTGGCCGACATCGATTCCATCAGCGGCCGGCGCCTGGGCGCGCCTTAACCGATCCAACGGCTCCTTAACCAACGCCCAAATTTGTGATCGCCCGATTTCCTTTTGTGGAGAACGGATTGGCCCCAAGAGCGTTGGCACCGGGCAACCCCAACTTCTGCGTTTGCCATGGGCGGTCGATTATATGCCGGTGATCCGTGCCCCGAGTGTGGGGCGGACTTGATCCATTATGGGCCATCACTGTGGAATCTGTATTTGCGGCAGGCTTATTTGAAGTGCCCTGTGTGCAATCTGACTGCGAGGAAGCGCCCAGCCTATGCCAACGAGCATTATGAGGGCCGGGAAAACAGGGACATGCACGCTTAGGCTGCGCCTGCGGCGGGCGGCCACGATGGGGCTGACCGTCCTTGTGACAAAAAGCGGACGGCTGACTGCTGAAAAGCTCAGCGCAAAGAATTTCTCCCACATTGTCGCGAAATACAGGTTCGGCCCATTTTTGGGGAGAAATTTGCCGTCGCGCGCCAGGCTTCTCTAGGCAAATCCCAGCTCGGAAACTTTTCGTAAAGCATGGATTTGACGCCCCGCCTCGAATGCTGCGAGGGCACGAAAAATGCTTCGTTCTTCCGTGCCGTCTGCCGGGCAGGCGGCGTTCGTAAACCCCGTTAATGGAGGATTTCATGTCCATAACCGGCGTGGGAGCATA
>DATLVC010000448.1:0-4924 GCA_035577685.1 Micropepsaceae bacterium
CTGCGGGAAAAGCGCGACCGCGACCATGCCTTTCTGACCGCGACACTTCTGGATCGCGCCCAGCCGCGGCCGGGCGAGCATGTGCTCGACATCGGCTGCGGTTCCGGCACGACTACCCTCAAACTCGCCGAACTTGTGGCGCCCAAAGGCTATGTTCTGGGGATCGATATTTCCCGCCCCATGCTCAGTCTCGCCCGGCGGCGCGCCACCGCAGCCAAGAGCAATGCGCAGTTCGCCGAAGGCGACGTAACCGACTATTACGAATTCGAGCCGCAAAGCTTCGACCTTGGCTTTTCGCAACTGGGGGTGATGTTTTTCGCCGATCCCGTCGCCGCGTTCCGCAACATCCACGGCGCGATGAAGCCACACGGCCGGCTGCATTTTGCGTGCTGGCGGCACCCGTTCGAGCATCTGTGGGCCTTCGTTCCGGAAAGCGCCGCCAAGCCCTTTCTGCCTCCGTCGCCGCCTGCCGATCCGGATGCGCCGGGCCGCTACGCCTTCCAGAATCCGGACCGCGTGAAAAGCGTGCTGCTGCAGGCCGGCTTCCTCAATCCCGAATTCGAAAGACTGGACTCGCAGACCTTTGCCGGCGCGACGCCGGAGGAGGCGGCCGACGCGGTCATCGAAGGTGGGCCCTTGCAGCGGACCCTGACCGATGCCGACGAGGCGACACGGGCCAAGGTGCGGGCCGCGGTGACGGAGCGGTTGGCGCGGGAAATGGGACCGGGCGGGATTTATCTCACTTCAGCGGCCTGGCTGGTGCGCGCGACGGCGTGATCTTTCTGCTAGAGTGCACCTTCCTGCTCTCGCGGAGGACACCATGCGCGCATCCGGAAAAACATTCCTCGCATTGGCGTTGGTGTCTGCCTTCGCCGGAACGGCCGATGCCGGGGGCATCGAAGACGCCAATGCCGGGGTGCTCGCCGCGCGTGACGGCAAATATGACGACGCCATCCGGCTTTTCACCAGCGCCATCAACAGCGACGAATTGAACTCGACGGGCCGTGCCCAAGCCTATGCCTATCGCGGCATCGCCAAGGCGACGGTCGGCGATTACGACGCAGCGCAGGAGGATTTGAACTTCTCCGTCGCGCTCGACACTCCGTACAACGCCGATGCTTACGCCTTTCGCGGCTATATCTCGCTGGTGACGGGGGCGCCGCAGAAGGCCGCCGCCGATCTCGCGAAAAGCGCGGGCCTTAAGATCTGGGCGTATAACGCGCTATGGTTGTCGGTCGCCCGCATGAAGGCCGGCATAGCTGATACCGGCAAGGTGTCGCTTGCCAACAATGCGATGACGCTCAACCTCGGTCAGTGGCCGGGGCCGGTGGTGAAGTTCCTGATGGGGGAGGGCAAGCCCGAATTGGTCGCAGCCGCCGCCAATGAAGGCGATCCCGCGAAATTATCGGAGCGGGTGTGCGATGCGGATTTCTATGTCGCCGAATACGACCTTGCGCATGACAAGGCGGCGGAGGCGAAGCCGCTGCTGCAGCGGGCGGCCGAGAAATGCCCGTTCGCCTCGTTCGAGCGCATGGGCGCCACCGCGGAATTGATGCGACTGAAATAGCTCAAGCTGAGGGCGTTTTCCGGGGGAACCAGTCCGGCAATTCGTAACCGACGGCGCTTTCGACTTCGATGGTCTTTTTGACCGCCGGGCGCGCCATCATGCGCGCGTGATGCGCGGCAAGATGCGGAAATGCGCCGGCCTGAACATCCAGTGCTTTCGTCAACCGCCAATACAGCCGGAACAAATGGATGTCGGCGATCGAATAGCGGCCCAGCACCCATTCCTTGTCGCCCAAGCGCAGGTCGGCGATGTCATAGACCTTTTTCGTATGTTCGACGCCAAGCCGCCGCGCCGGGTGCAGCGTGGAGGCGATGAACGACATCCACGAAATCGCACGGGCTTCCATTTCTAGATCGTTCACCGGCAGCAGGCTCGCTTCGGGGAATTTCCGTGCGAGATAATAGAGAATACCGGCCACTTCGGTCAGCGGGCGGCCGTCGATGACGAGCGTCGGAACTTTGCCTTCCGGGTTGATGGCAAGATAGGCGGGCGATTGCATGTCGCGTTTGGCAAACGACATGGGATGGCTCTCGAAGGCCACGCCGACCTCGTGCAGCGCGATATGCGCGGCAAAAGAACTCGAACCCGGCGCGAAATAGAGCGTCAGCATCTAACCCGCCAATGCGGTTTCGATGGCGCCGGTCAGCGCGGCATCGTCGGGTGCGGTCTTCGATGCGAAGGTGCCGGCAAGCTCGCCTTTGGGGCCGATCAGATATTTGTGGAAGTTCCAGCGCGGGGCTGCCGCTTCACCGGCTTGGCCGACGACCCATTTGTAGAGCGGATGCGCCTGCGCGCCGATGACCGGGTATTTCGACGTCATCGGAAAGGTGACTTTGTAATTCGTCGAACAGAAATTCTTGATCTCGGCTTCACTGCCCGGTTCCTGGGCGCCGAAATCGTTCGACGGCACGCCAAGCACCACGAGGCCCCGATCCCGGTATTTCTGCCAGAGCGCTTCGAGCCCTTTGTATTGCGGCGTCAACCCGCATTGCGAAGCCGTGTTCACCACCAGAACGGGGTGGCCCGCGAATTGCGACAGCTTCAGAGGCTTGCCGTCGATGGAGGTGAACTCGAAATCATGCGCGGACATGGCGGCACTCCGATATTTGACACCACCTTATAATGTCATGGCCCGCAACAGCGGGCCATCCAGGCGACGCAAATTCGTCGGCGCGCAGACGCAGGCCGGCTAGATGGCCGCTTTCGCGGCCATGACAACGGGCTATTTGTATCACTATCACACGTCCAGATTGATGACGTTCAGCGCGTTGTCCTGGATGAATTCGCGTCGCGGCTCCACCACATCGCCCATCAGCTTGGCGAACAGATCATCGGCGGCGTCGGCATGTTCGACCCGCACCTGCAGCAGCGTGCGCGCATTGTCGTCGAGCGTGGTTTCCCAGAGCTGGTTCGGGTTCATTTCGCCCAGCCCTTTGTAGCGCTGCAACGCGAGCCCGTGCCGGCCCCAATCCAGGATCGCCTCCAGCAATTGCGTCGGCGAACGCACTTCGCGAACCTGGTCTTTGCGGGTGAGCCGGCTCGCCTTCAGATAGGTTGCCTGCAGCTCGGCCGCCATGCGGTCCAGCTTGCGGGCATCGGCACTGGCGATCAGCGCGCCGTCGATGGCGATGGTCTCGGTCACCCCGCGCACCTCGCGACGGAATTTGAGCCCGCCATCGGGCGTCGGCTCGCCCTTCCAGCCGCGCTCCATTTCATCCGACATGGAATCGAGCCGCACCGCGATGTAACGCGCCGCTTCCTCAGCCTTGACGGCATCGGACAGCACCTCGGGATTGAGCGCAGCCGCAATCGCCGCCTGTTCCAGCACGAAGCGCGGATAATGACGCGGGAATCCGTCGAGCGCGCCGCGTGCTGCGCGGGCCCGTTCCAACAAATGCGCAAGATCGGCACCCGCGATGCGCTCGCCATTGGAAAGCGTCAGCGCGCTGTCCTTGATGCCCTCCTCGATCAGGTAATTTTCCAGTTCGCGCTCGTCCTTGAGATAACGTTCCGACTTGCCGCGCGAGGCCTTGTACAGCGGCGGCTGCGCAATGAAGAGATGCCCACGTTCGATCAGCTCCGGCATCTGACGATAGAAAAACGTCAGCAGCAGCGTGCGGATATGGGCGCCGTCGACATCGGCGTCAGTCATGATGATGATCTTGTGGTAGCGCAATTTGTCGGGATTGAACTCCTCGCGCCCGATGCCGGTGCCGAGTGCGGTGATCAGCGTCGCGATTTCCTGCGAGCCCAGCATCTTGTCGAACCGCGCGCGTTCCACGTTCAGGATCTTGCCGCGCAAGGGCAGCACCGCCTGATTGGCGCGGTTGCGGCCCTGCTTGGCCGAACCGCCGGCGGAATCGCCTTCGACGATGAAGATTTCGCATTTCGCCGGATCGCGTTCCTGGCAATCGGCGAGCTTGCCGGGCAGGCCGCTGCCGTCCAGCGCGCCCTTGCGTCGGGTCAGCTCGCGCGCTTTACGGGCGGCCTCGCGCGCGGTCGCGGCTTCCACCACTTTGCCCACGATGGCGCGCGCTTCGGCCGGATGCTCCTCGAACCAGCGGCCGAGCTGTTCCAGCACCACACCTTCTACGGCGGGGCGCACCTCGGACGACACCAGCTTGTCCTTCGTCTGCGACGAAAATTTCGGATCGGGCACTTTGATCGACAGCACGCAGGTCAGGCCCTCGCGGCAATCATCGCCCGTCAGCGGCACGCGGTCCTTCTTGCCGGCGGTTTCATCGGCATATTTCGTCACCACGCGGGTCAGCGCGGCGCGGAAACCGGCGAGATGCGTGCCGCCGTCGCGCTGGCCAATATTGTTGGTAAAGCACAGCATGTTCTCGTGGTAGGAATCGTTCCACGAAAGGGCGGCCTCCACGCGCATGGAGTCGCGGTCCGCGCCGATCAGGATCGGATTGGGAATGAGCCCGGTCTTGGCGCGGTCGAGGTAGCGCACAAATTCCTCCAGCCCGCCTTCGTAGTGGAGAATGACTTCCTTCTTTTCGACGCCGCGTTTGTCGGTCAGCCTTATGGTGACGCCCGAATTGAGGAAGGCGAGCTCGCGCAGGCGATGCTCCAGCGTGGCGTAATCGAACTCGGTCTTGGTGAAGGTCTTGGTGCTGGGCAGGAAGGTCACTTCCGTACCGCGCCGGCCGTTCGCCAACCCCACCACCTTCAGCGGCGCCACCGGATCGCCGTCGCGAAAACGCATGTAATGTTCGTTGCCGTCGCGCCAGATGCGCAAATCTAGCCATTCGGACAGGGCATTCACGACAGACACGCCCACGCCGTGCAGGCCGCCCGAAACCTTATAGGCGTTCTGTTCGAATTTTCCGCCGGCATGCAGCTGGGTCA
>DATLVC010000449.1:0-9680 GCA_035577685.1 Micropepsaceae bacterium
TCGCCTTGCGGCGATCGCCAAAGCCCGGAGCCTTCACCGCACAGCAGTTCAACGTGCCGCGCAGCTTGTTCACAACGAGGGTGGCCAGCGCTTCGCCTTCCACTTCCTCGGCGATGATGACGAGCGGACGTCCGGCCTGCACCACAGCTTCGAGAATCGGCAACATCGGCTGCAGCGAGGAGAGCTTCTTCTCGTGAATGAGAATGTACGGCTCGTCCATCTCACAGACCATCTTGTCTGCATTGGTGATGAAATAAGGGGAGATGTAGCCGCGGTCGAACTGCATGCCTTCGACAACTTCGAGCTCGGTCAGAAGGCTTTTGGCTTCCTCGACCGTGATCACGCCCTCATTGCCGACCTTGGCCATCGCCTGCGCGATCATCTGGCCGACTTCCTTGTCGCCGTTCGCCGAAATCGTGCCGACCTGGCCGATCTCGTCGTTCGACTTCACCTTCTTGGAGCGCTTCTTGAGATCCGCGACGACGGCTTCCACCGCCTTCTGGATGCCGCGCTTCAGATCCATTGGGTTCATGCCGGCGGCCACCGATTTGGAGCCTTCGCGCACGATCGCATGGGCAAGAACCGTTGCTGTCGTGGTGCCGTCGCCGGCTGCGTCATTGGTCTTCTGCGCGACTTCGCGGACCATCTGCGCGCCCATATTCTCGAACTTGTCCGAAAGCTCGATTTCCTTGGCCACCGTCACGCCGTCCTTGGTCGAGCGCGGGGCGCCGAAGCTCTTGTCGATCACGACGTTGCGGCCCTTCGGGCCCAGCGTCACCTTCACCGCTTCGGCGAGGATGTCCACGCCGTGCAGCAGCTTTTCGCGCGCATCAGCGCCGAATTTTACGTCTTTAGCAGCCATTATGATTCTCCTGATTACGGAATACCGACAACGGGGATCAGAAATTCCGATACCCGTGTTCTGTCTTCTGATTTCTGATTACGCGGCTTTCTTGCCTTTGCCGGCCATGCGGCCTTCGACAATGCCCATGATGTCGGACTCCTTCATGATCAGGAGCTCCTCGCCGTCGATCTTGACTTCGGTGCCCGACCATTTGCCGAACAGCACGAAATCGCCCGGCTTCACTTCGGGGGCGACGCGCTTGCCATTGTCGTCCAGGGCGCCAGGCCCGACGGCGATGATTTCGCCTTCCTGCGGCTTCTCCTGGGCAGTTTCCGGAATGATGATGCCGCCAGCGGTCTTCTGCTCTTCCTTGACGCGGCGGACGACCACGCGGTCGCCAAGAGGACGGAATTTCATGCGGTTCTCCTCGTAAAAGGTTAAATATTTCAGCGGTTTGAGGCCGTAGCCCCTGCAAAGCACAGGCGTGGCAGCACTCACGCTTGGAGAGTGCCAACCCTCGCGACCGGTAAATAGTCATGCGGCCCGCGCCGGTCAAGGGGACCAACCCACAAAACCGGCCGTTTTCGCGGACGTCTTTCCCCCGTCTTGACCGGCGGGCCGCCTGCCGCGTCAGGCCGGCCCGGGCGCGAATGGCGCGATCCGTGCGTCTTCTAAATCATCTTTACACGGACATATCCGCCGGACACAAAAATGTCTCTGGCACCTCCTGCTGCGGATGTCTGGCACCTTAACCGCGCGTTCATCCTGGGTTCAGCGCGTCCCTGGCAAATTCGGCTTCAACTGGGTGGGATGAGAAAGAAGGAAAAAATGAGGACCCTAACCAAGGCCATGTTCGCCGCGCTCGCATTGACGGCGTCGTCCATCGCCATCTCAGCCCCTGCGAATGCGCAAGTGAGCGCCTATGTCGGCATCGGCGGTGATCCGGGTTACGGCGGTTATTACGACTCCGATCCCTACGCCGACCCCTATGCGGATCCGTACTACGGCGCACCGTATGACAGCGGTTACGCCGATCCTTATGCCTGCGACTATTACGATCCACCCTGGGGTTATCCGCCGGATTATTGCGCCTATCAAATCTGGCAGCAGCCGATCTATGTCGGCGGTCTCTGGTACAGCGGCCCGATCTATTATCGTTCTTACGGCGGCGAACGCCTGTTCTGGTTGAATGGCCGTTGGCGCCATGACGAATGGCGCGGACCGCGTCCGGGCCGCATTGATTGGGACCGGAATATGCGCTGGAACGGGCCGGTCCATCGCGGTGGCGATTTCGCCGGCCGTGGCCGAAACGGTGGAAGCAATTTCGCCGGACGCAATTGGAACGGCGGCGGAACGCGCGGCTTCGGAAACAATTACGCCGGACGCAATTGGAATGGTGGCGGCACCCGTGGTGGTGAGGCTTTCGGCGGACGGGAATTCTCGCGTCCCTACACCGGGCCCAATTTTGTCGCGCCGCAAAATGGCCGGCAAATGGGCGGTGATTTCCGCGGCCGCGTCGGCGGCGGGAATTTCCAGCCACGCGATGGCGGCGGACGCGCTTTCGTGCAACCCGGTGTCGCCGCCAACAATGGTGCGCTTCACGGCCAGTTTGGTGGACAGGCCTTCCAGGCCCGCAGTCCGCGCGGCGGCGGTGATGTCGGTGGCGGCTTCCATGGCGGAGGCGAACGCGGTGGTGCGGGCGGTGGCCACGGCGGTGGTGGCGGAGGCGGCCGCGGCGAAGGACACCGCGGGCGTTGAGTGGACGTAAACCTTTGTAATCATTATGGAACACGTCCATCGTTGAAACGTTTTATCAGGGAGAGCCGGGGCTGAAATGCCCCGGCTCTGGACCAGCCTGGAGGGGTTGGGAGCAAAGGAGATCATTATGAGGACCATCGCAAAGGCGGCACTTGGAGCCCTGGCCTTGGCGTCCCTTGGAGCCGCAACCGCAACCCCGGCGAACGCGGCCGCCTCGTTCGGATTTTCCTTCGGAGCAGGACCGTATTACGGCGGCTATTACGACAGCGACCCGTGTTACGGGCCTTATGGCTATCGGCCTTACTGTTATCGGCCAGGGCCGGCGTTCAGCTATTATTATGGGCGGCCCTATTATCGGCCCTACGCCTATTACCGCTATCGCGATCGGCGCTGGGGTTGGGACCGGGATCACTGGCGCCGCTGATTAACCTTCGCACGGGTTTCTTGGAACAGCCGGGCGTCGCGGGACGTTTTCCTTTCGAGGGCTGAATAGCCATCGCCGGAATCCGGCGAAAGAGAGGAGTAAGCTATGAAAACGCTGATCAAAGGCGCGATCGTCGCATTGGCTTTGGCCGGAGCCGGTGTGGCTTCGGCGAGTGCAGCGACGAGTTTTGGATTCGTGATCGGGCCGGATGGTGCGCGCGTCGCGGTGGAGCAAGGCTCCTACTATGACCGCTACCACCACCGCCACTATTATCGCTATCCGCGCGAGTGGTCGCGCTTCGGCCATGACCGCGGATGGTATCGCGATCATCCGCGTTGGGATCGCGACCATGATTGGTATCGCTGAGCAGGC
Source organism: Micropepsaceae bacterium (assembly GCA_035577685.1). Taxonomy (GTDB): domain Bacteria; phylum Pseudomonadota; class Alphaproteobacteria; order Micropepsales; family Micropepsaceae; genus CAIYRG01. The sequence continues at coordinate 3,399 of DATLVC010000449.1, forward strand.
GATAGAAGCGTAAGTCCGAGCCCGCGGTGCGAAAGTGCCGCGGGCTCGGCGCGTTTGGAGGTTGACGGCCCTCTGACACTTGCCGACACTCGGCCACCTTCATTCAGCCGGAGAAAACAGTGCTCGAAGATTCGCCCGCGAATCCCAACGATCTGCAGTCCTATTGGATGCCGTTCACCCCGAACCGTTCGTTCAAGGCGCGGCCACGTCTGCTTTCGAGCGGCGAAGGCATGTATTACCGGGACCAGCAGGGCCGAAAAATCCTCGATTGCATTTCGGGCCTCTGGTGCGTGAATGCGGGCCACGCACAGAAATCTATTGTCGCGGCGATTGCCGCCCAGGCGGCCGAGCTCGATTACGCGCCGTCCTTTCATTTCGCCCATCCCAAGGTGATCACGTTGGCCGCGCGCCTTGCCGCGCTGGCGCCGCCAGGGCTGGAGAATGTGTTCTTCTGCAATTCGGGATCGGAAGCGGTGGATACCGCGATGAAGATCGCGCGCGGCTATTTCGCGGCAAAAGGCAAAAGCGAGCGCTTCCGTTTCGTCAGCCGGACGCGGTCCTATCATGGCGTCAATTTCGGCGGCATGTCGCTGGGCGGCCTTCCCAATAATCAGAAGGGGTTCGGGCCGTTCGTTCCGGGCACGGAATATCGCCTGCCGCTGCCCTATGATCCTGCGCGCGACCGCTACACCAAGGGTGAGCCTGACGATGGCGCGCACTATGCCGACGCGCTCGAAACGGTTTGCGCCGAAGCGGGCGGCGACACCATCGCCGCGGTGATCGTGGAGCCGATGGCGGGATCGGGCGGGGTATTCGCTTCGCCGAAGGCCTATCTGCCGCGCCTGCGCCAAATCTGCGATGCACATGGCATTCTTCTCATCTTCGATGAGGTGATCACCGGCTTCGGCCGGCTGGGCTATGGGTTTGCCGCCGAGCGTTACGGTGTGGTGCCCGATATGATCACCTTCGCCAAGGGCGTTACCAACGGGGCGGTGCCGATGGGCGGCGTGCTGGTGAAAAAGGCGATCTACGAGGCCTTCGTGCCCGACGCCGATTACGCCATCGATATCTTTCACGGCTACACCTATACCGGCCACCCGCTGGCCGCGGCGGCGGGGCTCGCGACACTCGACGTCTATCGCGACGAAGGCCTGTTCGAACGCGGCCTGAAGCTGGAACCAAAATTCCGCGACGCGGTGTTCGGTTTGAAGGGCGCGCCCCATGTGATCGACATCAGAAGCGTGGGGTTAGCGGCCGCCATCGAGATGGAACCGATATCCGATGCGGTCGGCAGCCGCGGCTATGATGCGCTTCAGCGCGCGTTCTTCGACGAGAACCTGGTGGTGCGCATCAGCGGCGACACGATCGTGCTGATCCCTTCGCTGATCGCGGGCGAGTCGGAAATCGCGCGCATGATGGAGGGCGTGCGCAGCGTCCTGGAACGGGTGAGTTAGTCAGTTCATCACGCCCATAAGTCGGAATTCGTCCAAATAGGTCGAATCGCCTGTCGATCCGAATGTCGACAGAATCGTGACCTTGAAATATTTGGCGCGAACCGCGGGGAATTTGCATTCCTGATAGGGTGTTTCGAACAGCTTCACGTTCTGGAATTCGCATTTGGCGATGGGCTTGAATTCGCCCAGCGGCGAGTCGTTTCCGACCGCCAGCTGCAGCTCGTGAGCATTATCTGGCCGGGTGGCGTCGATGAGCGATCCAAACGTATCGAAGCTGGCAGCTTTGCCATCCTTGAAAGCATAGACGCCGTATTCTTTAGGGTAATAGCAGCAATGATAGGTTTCATCGCCGTCAATCGTGTATTTCCAATTGTCTCCGGACGCGGCAACCAAATGGCCGCCATTCTCGGACGCGAGCAGGTTCATATGCGGCCCGTTCAGGGTCGCGGGCGCTGCGCCAGGCGGGGATGCACTCGGGGCCGCCGGTGACGAGGCTGGGGCGCTCGGAGCCGGCGCGGCCGGCGCTGCGCCGAGGGCCGCCTCCTTTGCCCCAGAGGATGTGGCTGGTTCCGCCGGGACCGATGGACTCGCCGCGACCGTTTCGGCCGGCGAGGGTTTGAAAAACCCTGATTGAACGAGTCCGACGATCAATCCCGTTACCGCCGTGATGATGGTCGCGAGCGCGGTCAGGACGCCGGGCAGCGTTTGCCAGAAAGAGGGTTTATCGCCTTCGCTCACCTGATACCTCTTCCAAGGTCATTCGATTCCATATGGAATGCCAATTGTGTTCGATTGTCACTCACCTTCCTAGGGGATTGATAGCGCAGCGGGCGCTTTACCGCAGAGATGAAGGGCCTTGAGCCATGAAGATCGGCGTGCCGAAGGAGATAAAGAACAACGAATTCCGCGTCGGAATGATTCCGGCCACGGTGCGCGAGCTGACGGCGCGCGGGCACAGCGTCTTCGTGGAAACCAAAGCAGGCGATGCCATCGATCTTTCCGATGAGCTTTATGCGCGCGCGGGTGCGACGATCCTGCCCAACGCGGCCGAGGTGTTTGCCCGCGCCGAAATGATCGTGAAGGTGAAGGAACCGCAAGCCGCGGAAATCAAGCTGCTGCGGCCCGGACAGACCTTGTTCACCTATCTTCACCTCGCGCCCGATCCCGAACAGACGCGCGGTCTGCTCGATGCGGGTGTGATTGGGATCGCCTATGAGACGGTGACGGATTCGCGCGGCGGCTTGCCTCTCCTGGCGCCGATGAGCGAGGTGGCCGGACGGATGTCCATCCAGGCGGGCGCGCGCTGTCTTGAAATGGAAGCGGGCGGGCGCGGACAATTGCTGGGCGGTGTGCCGGGCGTGCCGGCGGCGCGTGTGGTCGTGCTGGGCGGCGGCGTGGTCGGCACCAATGCGGCGCGCATGGCGATGGGCCTGGAAGCCCATGTCACCGTGCTCGATGTATCGCTGCCGCGGCTCTACGAACTCGATCTGCAATTCGGCGCCATGCTCAACACGATTTATTCCACCATCGACACTATCGAGGAGCATGTGCTGGGTGCTGATCTTGTCATCGGAGCGGTGCTGGTGCCGGGTGCTGCGGCGCCCAGGCTCATTACCGAAGCGATGGTGAAGGGCATGAAGAAAGGCTCGGTGCTCGTCGATGTCGCCATCGATCAGGGCGGCTGTTCGGAAACCTCGCGCCCGACCACCCATGCGAACCCGACCTACAAATTGCACGACGTGGTCCATTATTGCGTCGCCAACATGCCGGGCGCGGTGGCGCGCACCTCGACCTTCGCGCTCAACAACGCGACGCTGCCTTTCACGATTGCGCTCGCTGAGAACGGACCCGAAAAAGCGATGGCGCAGAACCCGCATCTGCGCGCCGGGCTGAATGTCTACAAGGGCGCGCTCACCTATAAGGCCGTAGCGGACGCGCAGAAACTTTCCTTCAAACGCGCCGAAGAGGTTCTGGGCCTTTCCTATTGATGGCGCGCATTCTCATTACAGACACGATCGCCATCGACGAAGATGAGCTGTCCGAAAGCTTCGTGCTGGCATCGGGGCCGGGCGGGCAGAACGTCAACAAAGTGTCCTCAGCAGTGCAGCTGCGTTTCGACGTGGCACATTCGCCGTCACTGCCCGATGCGGTACGCGCCCGGCTCATCCCGCTTTGCGGCCAACGTCTAACCAAGGACGGCATCGTCATCATCGTGGCGCGAGCCCACCGCACCCAGGAGCGCAACCGGGCCGAGGCGCGCGAAAAGCTCATCGAATTGATTGCGCGGGCCGCAACCCCGCTGGTGCCCCGGCGGCCCACCAAACCCACCAAAGCCAGCAAGCGCCGGCGGCTGGAGGCCAAGACCGCACGGGCGAAAATCAAGCGCACTCGCGGCAAAGTGCGGGACGAATGAGGGGACTCGTCTTGGGATTTGTCGCGAAAATCTTAACCGGTAAGCAGGGTTAACGTTCTGGAAACGCCCAATCCTTAAGATCGCCGCTGAAACTGTTTCGCGGGGCGCGTCAGCGTGACGGATATCTTCACGAACAATGCTTCGGTCGCGGTGAACGCCGCCTTCGCCTGGCTTGTGCATCAGTCCTTCCGGCTGGATTACATCTCGACGGGCCTTGCCGCTGCCCTATTCGTCATCGCCGCGCTGCAAATCAGAAGCGCTCTGTCCCGCGCGCGCCGGATGCACGAAATGGAAGAGGACATGGAGGATCTGCGCACGGCCAACGCCAATGTGCAGACCGCCCTCGACGATACCAAGAGAAAAGTCGCGGAAGTCACACTCGCCATCGCGGAAAAGACCGAGGCACGCGAAAAGAAGATCACCGAAGAGCTACGCGTCATTGAAGGCCTGGTGCGGGAGTTCAGCACCAACATGGCGGCCCGGTTGAAGGCCCCCGCACCGGTGAATGTTCCGGGGCCGCGGGTCATCGATGCCCATCCCGCAAAGGCCGACACCGACCCTCAGATGCTGGAAATCATCCGCCGCTCGCTCGAGGAAAACCGCGTCGATCTCTATCTGCAGCCGGTGGTCAGCCTGCCGCAACGCAAAGTGCGCTTCTACGAGGCGCTGTCGCGGCTGCGTTCCGAAGACGGCGCCATCATCATGCCCGCGCAATATATCCGGATTGCCGCGCCTGCCGGTCTGATGTCGGTGATCGACAATCTGCTGCTGTTTCGCTGCGTACAGATCGTGCGCCGGCTGACGCAAAAGCAGCGCGACCTCGCCGTGTTCTTCAACATCTCGGCCCAAACCCTGTCCGATCCGGAATTCTTCCCGCAATTTCTCGATTTCATGCACCATCACCGCGATCTCGCCAGCCAGATCATTTTCGAGTTTCCGCAAGGCGCGGTGCTCAAGGCGAATACCTCCGAAGAGGCGAATTTGCGCTACCTCGCCAATCTGGGATTCCGTCTTTCGATGGATCAGGTCAGCAAGCTCGATTTCGATTGGGCCCGCGCGAGGCGGCTTGGCTTCCATTTCCTGAAAGTGCGCGCCGAAACCCTGATTGCCGGAGTGGAACAGGCCAACGCGTCGGTCGCTGCCGAAGATTTCAAGGATCTCTTATTGCGCAACGGTCTCAATCTGGTCGCCGAGCGCGTCGAGGACGAGAAGACCGTGGTCCAGCTTCTCGAATACAACATCGATTACGCACAGGGCTACCTGTTCGGCGAGCCGCGTCCGCTGCGCGATGTGCCCGAGGCTGGCGAAGCGCGCGGGCACCAACCGGGCAAAGTCACCGCGCTCCCGACGGATATCACGCGTCGTCTCGCGGGCTAGTTATTTCTTCAGCGTTACGCCTGCGAGCTGGCCAACGGCACCCAATGTCGTTTGCGCCGCGTTCAGGCCAAGGCGGAAATCCTTGTCGGTGAACGTCGCGAACACATCGGTCGGCTGGTGCCAATGCGGATCCCAGCCGCTGCCGATCTGCGTGCCGCGCTCGTTTTCCCTGAGCGAGACCGACGCCACAACATCCTCGAAATCGACCGAGTCCGTGTTCGTCATGTGGCTGCCGATGACGGCAGGATAATCGCCCGCATATTTCTCGTTCGCGCCTTCAATGACCCAGGCAAGATGGTCGGCGTCAGAGGCGAATCGCGCTTTTCCCTGGAACTCGATATTGATGTCCGCTTCGGGCCGCTGCTCCGGGCTGATGCTTCCATCGGGACGCGGGGCGCCATGATCGAACAGCATCATGTCGTGCTGGATCATCCCGAGCCATTTCGGTTCTGGATATTTGCCCGATCCCGCTGGGCTCTCTTTGCCCTGCAAAGCGCGCCGCTGCTCGACATAGGCGCGCGAGCCCTGGTGGCCGGTCTCTTCATTGTTCCACAGCGCAAATCGGATCGAGCGTTCGGTCACGACATCGGGGCTGTTCAGGATGCGCGCAAGCTCCATGACCAACGCGGTGCCCGAACCGTCGTCATTGGCCGCTTCCCCCCAGCCATGGCCGTCCATATGCGCGGACACGATGTACATTTCCTCGGGGTGGGTCGTGCCGATCTTGGTGCAGTAGACTTCCTCGCGCGGACCGGGCACGGCGGGCGGCGTATCGAGCGCGCGCAGTTTCGGATCGGGCTGCCGGTTGGGATCGCCATTCAGAAATGTCGGATTGCGCAAATAGCGGCCGCGGCCGCCGCCCAACGTGCGCGCGGGCTCGCTGCCATTGGCCGGGCTCGCAACTTCGACGCGGGGTTCGCTGCCTGTTCGCCCGGGCTCCAGATATTCATATTTCAGCCGCTCGGTGGCGCAGCCATAGCTCTTGAGCTGCGCCTCGATCCAATCGATCGCATTGCGGTTCCGCTCCGTGCCCTGGCG
>DATLVC010000450.1:0-2567 GCA_035577685.1 Micropepsaceae bacterium
CGCGTTCCTCTGACGGGGGAATATGCACGCCATCGGGGCCTTCTCCGACAAGCAAACTGCATTGCTGGAGAACTTCGCCGCCCAGGCGGTGATCGCGATGGATAACGCGCGGTTGCTCACCGAGCAGCGCGAAGCCCTGGAACAGCAGACCGCTACTGCCGAGGTGTTGCAGGTGATCAACGCCTCGCCCGGCAATCTGGCGCCCGTGTTCGAGGCCCGACTTGAACAGTGACTTTCGAAAAGCGTAACTGGCTCAATAATTTAGCGGCGCGTGCCTGGTTGTTAGCACCACGCGGGAGATATCTGGGAGGGGTAGATCAGGTTGGATCCGGTTCGCGAATATTGGCGGGTAGCGCAACGCGGGCGGCCTTGAACAGCGGGCCGATGATGCCGACAGCGGGCGTGCGCATGATGATCTGCCGGCCATCTTTGTTGAACTCGATCTCCTGCAGCCGATCGAGCTCGCGCAGCACATCGGCCCACTCGGGGCGCAGCCCGGCGGTTCGGCACCGCTCGTCCAGCTCCTTGCGCAGAACGAGGGCAAGAAATGAACAGAAGACATGACCGCGGATCGCCGCATCTGATGAGTGGTAGATCGGTCTCGTGCGCATCAGTGCCTTTGCGGTGCGGAACAGATCCTCCACCTGCAGCAGATCGCGATATCGCAGCACTGCCTGCAATGGGCTGATGCGTGCATTGCTGCGCAGGACGAAGATGCCGTCGAAACGTGCTTCGTCGGCGAGCTTGCCGGGATCGATTTCAAAGGCACGGCGGCCGGTGGTGGTACGCAGATAGCGGCGATAGGCAGAATTGCCGATCAGTGCCTTGTCGCCGCGCTTCAGTTGCTGGTCCAGTGCGGCGACGATGGCGCGCCGATCGGCAGCATCCTTCTCCGCCTCCGCCTCATTTCGACAGACGATATAGCGGCGCTGCTCGACCTTGACCTCCTTGATCCAGAGCTGGGTCTCCTTGCCGCCTGCGCGCTCGACACAGAGCGGTGTAAAGGGCCTGCTGTCGCCGAGTACCACTTGGCGCACCAGCACGTCAGTGCGCTCGCGGACGCCGAGGACATACTCCAGGCCGCGTTCCTCCAGAGCGGCGATGGTCGGCGCCGAGATCATGCCGCGATCGGCGACGACACAGATGCGGTCAATGCCGAAGCGCATGCGCAGCCGGTCGATCACCGGGATCAGCACGGTGACGTCGGCGGTGTTGCCGGGCCACATCTCCGAACAGATCGGTCTGCCGTCGGCATCGATCACCACGGCTACGATCATCTGCATCAGCTCAGGCCGATGGTCCTTGGAATAACCGCGTTCGCCCAGCGTCGCGCCGCCGGAGCCGGTGAACGACAGCGACGTGGTATCCATGAACACCACAGAGAGCTCGCTGAACAGATCGCGCCGACGCGTGAACAATTGTTCCTCGATCTGATCCTTGGTCGTGCGCGGGGCGAAGCCTGTGGCACCGGCCTGCTGTTCGGCATTGAGCTCTTCGCCCAGCCAAGCCATAGCGCGGTAGAAGTGGTGCAGCGCCAGCTCGTCGATGCCGGGAATGCCGTAGTCGATCATCCACTTCTCGCAGGCGCGGTCGGAACCAGAGACCATGATCCGGTGAAGCACGCTGACGAAGACGGCACGCTCGAGTGGAAATTCGAAGCTGCGGGCAGCAAGCAGCTCGTCGATCACAGCGCGGCACCCGGTGTCCTGCCAAAGCCGGCCGAACAGCAGCGGTGCGCCGATACGCTTGCAGCTGAGACCATCGAGATCACCGGCGTTGAGTTGCGAGAGGACGATCGCGCGCTCGGCGTAGCGGCCGATCGAGGTGGCCAGGCGTTCGAGTTCGCCCGAGGCAACGACGGCGTCCTTCCGGCCGAGGTTCTTGATGATGCGCTGTTTGGCGCGGCCGTCCTCGCGCACGCTCTCGACGAGGTAAAGGTAGGTGTAGCCGTTGATGCGCTTTTCGCGGACGAACATGCCGAATTAGCACCGGACGATGATGCGATTCGTCAAGTTAAATGGGCCGTATGTCCGCATTATTTAGCACTACAGGATTTTCGCGACCCGAGGGCACCCCAAACAAATCAATGGTTTATGCCGCGAGTGCCGGCCAAAATTGGAGTTTGGTGTTCAACTTGGGTTAGGTGCGGCGTGGTGCAAAGCCGCAGCCTCGCATCTCCTCGCGTTAGAAATGCGAGCAAGTGGAGTTTGCTCCAGAACCCCGACGCCTTGGGACCAAAGTAGAGAATCGACCAAGTCACATCTGCATTGCGTAATTCATTGCTTCTAAGAGCTTGTACGGAACAATTCGACTTCCCACCCCGCCGCCGTCAAGGGAAAGGATTTTATCGCCTCGCGCATCGCGAATTGGTAGACTGGCTGGAACAGGATCAGCAGGTTAGCCTGATCGATGATGGCTTTTTGATAGGCGATATACATCGCCGATTTCTTCACCGGATCGGTCTCCGCCGCAGCGTCCTGCGTCAGTTTCACCAGTTCCGGCGATGGTGTCATGTGCACACGCTTCGCTACCCGTTGCACGGTCGCCGACGCCCAGCCGTCGATTTC
>DATLVC010000451.1:0-2785 GCA_035577685.1 Micropepsaceae bacterium
ATCGGTAGCCCGCTGCTGGTGCTGGCGACAGCCTATCCCGCGATGGCATGGCTGGTGGCATCGCCGAGTTTCCTTAGGCTCCTGATCGTGGAGATGTGGCTCGCGGTGCTGTATGCGATGTATGCCGGAACGCTGGTGCCGCTCTTGGCGGAACTGATGCCCGCCAAGGTCCGGACCTCCGGTTACGCGATCATCATCAGTCTCGCCAACGGCATTTTCGGCACCTTCACACCGGCAATCGCGACATTGCTGATCCAGATGACCGGCAACCGTGCTTCGCCTGCGCTGTGGCTTTCGGCGGCGGCGGCGGTGAGTTTGTTGGCGGCCTTGATGGCGAGGCGCGTGGCGGTCAGGCCATCGCTCCAGGCCGCGCCGACCTGAACCCGGCGTTCAGGAAAACATTGCGCCCGGGAAACCGTCGATCCGCAGTGCGCGTCGCGCGCCTCAGCGCTTTTGTAGCCGCTTCGCATCGGCGGCAGCCATGACCGCCACGATTTCGTTGCGCTTGTCCTCCGACGTGTTGACGAGCTCGTTGTAGAGCCGCAGCGCGTCGTCCTTCTTGCCGTCCTGCTCCGAAAAATAGGCGATGAAATAATCCGCAACGCGCTTGTTGGGCGCGGACACATCGCCTTTCTTGAGCCAGTCGAGGAGAGAGATCTGCTCGCTTGCCGGTAAGGTCTTTCCTATGGCCGTCAGCAGATTCTGATCGTGCAGGCACATGGAATAATACCAAAGCAGCTGGCCCCGTGTGTGATCGTCGATTGTGCGCCCCGCGGCGCGGATCTTGTCGGCATATTCGATGGCGGCCGCCATGAAATCATCGGTGGTGCTGTTCGTGAACCCGGCCATGATCATGCCGTCCGAATAGGCCGGATCGACAGTGCTCTGCATGGCGATGGCGAGATCGGGGCGCGCTTTCTCGATGTCGCCGTTCCACAGGCTCCAGAAGCCGCGCAGCAGATGACCGTAGAAATTGTCCGGGTCCTCGGCAATGGTAGCATCGAACTCTTCGCCGATATCGGTTTTGGGACTTCCGTCGCGGTAGCGCAGGAAATTGGCCCAACCGATATGGGCGCGGATATCGGCATGCTCCCGGCCCTTGGTGGCGGGCAGCCTTTCGAGCAGCGCAGCCTTCAAAGGATCGGCCAATTCGGTGAAGCTTTTGGGCCCGGTGGTGGAGCTCACATGCACGTCTTCCAGCCACTTCATGGCGATGCGGGCCTGTTGCGCCCCCACAGCCGCGTCGCGGGGCGCGAGCTGCCGGGCTTTCATATTGGCGGCCCAGGCGGCTTCGTAATCGGTATGGGCCAGACGATCCTCGGCCGTGTCGATCAGCGTATGCAGCTCCGAGCGGCCGTAGAAATAATCCTCGATCTTGGAGAAGAACTGCGCCCCGTTGGTGATATAGCCGATCCCGGCCGAAACGATACCGACCGCCGCGATGACGGCACTGATGGATTTGGCAAGCCTGCGAATGCGCCCGGATTTTGCCGGAACATTCTCACTGGGCGCCGGGGCTTCGGTCATGTCTGGGGCTGCCATGCGTCGCGCTGGGAGGATAGTCACAACGGGGGCTGGCGACAACGGAACGAAATTCTGGCAATCTTGCCGGTAGCGAACGACCATCAGGGGACATCCATGCGGCGGCTTTTCCTTATTCCGGCGGTACTGGCTTTGTTCGTTTCCGCAACGGCTCATGCCCAGGTGTGGTCGGAATGGGCCGACCGCGAGAATCGTTTCACCGTCAATTTCCCGGGCGATCCCACCAAGACGGAAATGCCCTATAAGACGGCGAAGGGAACCGCGCTCACCGCGCGCGTCTTCACAGCGGAAGCCGACCCCCAATCGCGCCAGGCCGGCACCTATTCGGTGACCGTGGTGGATTACAAATCCGCGCCCGACGAGCAGGCGACCGCGATGCAGGAAGCCGCCGCGGCGATCCGCACCAAGGGCAAGGTGAAATATGATGAGGCCAACAATATCGACCAGATGGCGAGCTGGCGTTTGACCATCGAGACGCCCGACAATCATCGCCTTCTCGCGGAAGTTCTGATGTCCGCTGAGAAGCGGCTCTATATCGTCCAGGCGGTCACGCCGATGAACGTGCCGCCGCCGGCGCAGTTCCAGGCCTCATTACAGGTGCTTGACGAGGATGGGACGCGCATCCGCTACAAGACGGTCGGCAGCAGCGAACGCGTCCGGTAAACGCGACTACCGCCCCGCGACCTTGATCGCGTCGGAAGCGATTTTCACGACATCCGGCGGATAGGAGTAGACCTCCTTCACGAGCTGCTCGACCTTGGCGCCCGATTGCGGCCGCACTTCGAGATCGAGCTTCTTCATTTCGGCCAGAAAATCCGGGTCTCTCATCGTGGCGTCGAAGGCATCGCGCAAGGCCTTCACGCGGTCTGGCGGCAGGCCCGGCGGCGCCGCGAAGGGCCGCGCCATCACCTGGCGCGAGAAGATGAGTTTGAGCGCCGCCTTTTCCTTCGGATCATTGGTCTGATCGAGCACCAGCGGCACGTTCGGAATATCGGGATTGCTCTCCAGCCCCAATTGCAGCGGCACGGTGACGAGCTTGTCGTCGAGCAAATGCTTGTCGCGCGAAACTAGGCTCGACCATGACCAGCCGCAGCGGCCGTCCACTTCGCGGCGCTGCATGGAAAGCAGCACTTCGGTCCCCCCGGGAAAGCCGGTGATCAGCCGGCCCGGCAAATGGAACATGTTGCGCAGCACATTGGCGTAGATGTCGAGATCGGAGGTCACGCCGGAGCCGCCGACCTTC
>DATLVC010000452.1:0-11171 GCA_035577685.1 Micropepsaceae bacterium
GGTGCTGAACAATTGTTCATACCAGCGCAAAGTGAATGCCCGAAATCCCGCCATTGTCGCCTGCGGCACATCGTTGAAGCTCTGGATAAAGACGAGCGCGAGCGGCAGCAAAAGCAGCAACAGCGCAATAGCAATAAGCACGCGCGCCAGCGGCGGGACAATGATATCGAGGACATTTGTGACCAATCGCGGCATTGCCCAGGCCCGCGCCGGACGAAACACCAGCCAGGGCGTCAGCCATCCCATCGCAATCGCGATCGCCACGGACGCAGCCACGGCGATCAGCGTCATCATCAGCGCCAGGGCAGACGCGAATTGCCCGTTGAGATTTTCGAGCACTTCCTGCCAGACCAGCATGCCCGTAGTGAACGCCTTCTTGCCGCCGAGCATGCGCGCCGAGACATAGGTCGTGGACGCCATGAGAAAGACGAAGGTAAGCCCGGCCCTTAATCCGGGCAACGACATCGGCAATTCGACGGAAAAGAATTGCGTCGCGCGAGAGGCGCCAAGGCTCCGGGCGGCCTCCAAGACGCGCGGTGACGTCGCCTGCAGAACATCGTAAAGCGCCAGGACCATGAAGGGCAGGAAAACCTGAACAAGCCCCACCGCGATGGCACCGTAATTGTACAACATGTTGGGCGCACGCGGCAGGCCGAACAGCGACAGCGCGGCATTGATCAAGCCGTCCGGCGCCAGCAACAGCTCGATGCCCAGAGAGCGCACGACGACGTTGATAAGCAGCGGCACGAGCACCGCCGATATCGCCAGCGGCCGCCATTTCGGCTTCAAGGAAATCACCCAAAGTGCGAGCGGATAGGCAAGCACCGTCGTGGCCGCACAGACGCCGGCCGCGAGCATGGTCGTCTTCCACAGAACGGAGAGATAGAAATTGTCCTCAAAGATCGCCTGAAACTGCGTCGCGCTCGGGATAAGCACGAGCGGCGCGAAAGGATCCGATTCAGGCTGCACGGCCATCAGAACGACGATAAGAAAAGGCGCCGCGAATGCCAGAAGCAGCCAAATCGTGGCAGGCGCCGCAAGCGCTGGGCCGAGCCAATTCTTCACCCGGCGATTTCCCTGTTGAAGCGCGTCACCCAGGCACGCTGGTTGCGGTTCACCACGTCCCAATCAAAATCCACCAGGTGCATCGCGTCCGCGGGGCTCACAAGTTTGGGTTTGAGCACATCCGGAATCCGCACATTGTCGACCGTCGGCGAATAATAGGTCTCGCGCGCGTAAGCGACCATGCAGGGCTCGCTCAAATGCAGATTGATCCATTCTTCGGCGAGCTTCTGATTGGCCGTTCCGACCGTGACACAGGCGACATTGAGGGCGGAAGCCTGCCCTTCCTTCGGCGCGGCTATGACGAGATTGGGGTTGCGTGTTTCGCCATATTTCCGGCTGAGACTGCCGAACTCGATGGCGATATCGCAAATGCCGGTATCGAACATCTGATAGAGCTCGTCCTGGCTGGAGGAGATCGCCGCAAACGGTTTCAGCTCTTTGATCTTCTGAAACCCGACATCGATGTTTTTTTCATCGCCGCCCCAGACTTTCGCGCTCATCAGCAAACCTGCCGCCCCTTGCGCCGAAGGAAAGGCCGGCCAGGCGATGCGATGCTTCCACTCCGGATTCCAAAGGTCCTTCCAGGATGTAACTTGCGCGCGCGCTTTGCGCTTGTCGTAGATGATGGTGATCGGATTGATGGCAACGCCATATCCACCGACCTTCGCGAGCGGCACGAGATGGGCATATTGCGGAACTGCCGCCGTGGGCGCCTGCGTCACGCCGTCTTTCACGGCCTGGCGGCTTTCGGCGACGTTGAGGTAGATGATGTCGAAGCTCGGGCGACCGCGCTCGGCATAGGCACGGGCGCGCCGTTCGGGTGTGCCGCCGAGTACAAGACGCACCTTGCAGCCATATTTCGCGACCAGCGGCTTTTCGCAATATTCCCGGACCAGCCGCTCCTGGACGCCACCCCAGATTCCCACGATGAGCTCGTCGCCAAGTTTGGGGGCGCCCCAGGAATTGCGCACGAAAAAAAACGGCGCTGCAGCACCCGCTCCAAGAAGCAACCGGCCGAATTTTCGGCGCGACAGACTCATTGACCGCTCCCGTCCGTTCCGGAATCGGGACAAATAAAACTGATTCCCCCGGGCAAGGCCGAAACGGTGCATTCCTCGCCGACAGCCGGCGGCGGCGCATTGGAAGGGATGATCAAGCGCACATTCCCCGACGGCGTTTCGACATCGGTTTCAAAATAATCGCCTAGATAAATCCGGCTCGCGACCCTGCCTCTCATGAAGAGTGGTCCGCTCTTGGCGTTCAGGCCCAGCCGTGCGCCGCGGAGGACGATGTCCGTCGCGTTCTCGGGCGCGCCGTTGCAGATGAGGCCCTGCGCTTCGAAAACACCATCGCGGGTGCGGCCGGATATCACGGTGCGGGCGCCCATGAAGGCCGCCGCGAAGACATCCCCCGGATGATCGCACAGCATGTCCGGCGTTCCAATATCGACGATGCGCCCTTCATTCATGATCGCGATCCGGTCAGACACGGCAAGCGCCTCCTGCTGGTCATGGGTGACCAGGATCGTCGTGATCTTCAGCCGGCTTTGCAAGGCACGGATTTCCTGTCGCAGTCCGGCGCGCAGATTGGCGTCCAGATTGGAAAGCGGCTCGTCGAGAAGGAGGATCGCCGGCTCGATCACGAGCGCGCGCGCAAGCGCGACGCGCTGCTGCTGTCCGCCCGAAAGTTGCGCCGGATAACGATCCCCAAGCTTCGCCAACCCCACCATTGCCAGCGCGTCGCTGGCGCGCAGGCTGCGCTCGGCTTTGGCGACGTGACGCATGCGCAGCCCGAACGCGACATTCTCATGCACCGTGAGATGCGGAAAGAGTGCATAGGACTGAAACACCACACCGATATTGCGGCGATGCGCCGGCAGGGCCGTAATGTCCTCTCCGTTGACGAGAATGCGTCCCTGAGACGGCGCCACAAAACCGGCAATGGATCGCAAGGTCGTCGTCTTGCCGCAGCCCGATGGGCCGAGCAGCGTCAGGAACTCGCCGCGCTGGGCGACGAACGACATGTCCTTGACCGCGACCTGGTCATCATATTGGATGCAAAGCGCATCGACGGTGAGAAACGGCTGCATTTGTGCGCGGCGAACCCTCCCGGTGCGGTTCGCTTCGACCCGCGCTGCCGAATCGGATATCGCACCAACCAGGACCAAGCCCAAGGGAAATCCGCTCTCTTTGTTATCCAATCACGGATTCGCCGGCGCAGCGCCACCCGCGTTTCCGAACGTCCGGCCATCGGCCAATGTCGCCGACATATATTGGCCGCCATGAGAGCCGTCCTTCATCGGATGGGCGCGGACGGTGACCTTGTCGCCCGGCCTCAGGCTGTCCGGCTTCATGCCCCGCGAACCCAATTGACCTGGCGAACCCATTTCGAACGACCAATCGGCCGGTTGGCCGCTCGCGGGATCCACGGTCGTGATGTGTATCCACGAATGCGGATTGGTCCATTCAAACTCCTTCACCGTTCCCGACAGGGTGATGGTCTTGTCGGAATCGAACATCGCGAAGGAATGGTGGGCCAAAGCCGGTGTCGCAACGGCGCTCACGGCAACGGCAAGGAAAGAGATGGTTTTGGCGTTCATGGTATTCTCCTGAAAAAGTGCGCGCGCTTCGGCGAATCCTATTTGCGAGGCAGATTGGCGAGTGGTTGATCGAGGGCTGGGCTGAAACCTGCAGGCGGTTTGTAGCCCGGGATCGGACGCGTATCGCGGTCCTCCGGCGAGTCGTCGCCGAGCGGATAATCATGGCCGGTCGCCACATCGAAGCCATAGCCCTCGAGATGGAATCGTATCGAGGGCATGAACCTGGCGAGGTCCGGCGAAAGGCGATTCGGGTTTCCGGGCGGGACAATCGCCTCAACGATATAGAGCCGGCCCTTGTTGAAGAACAAAGCCGACATCGCATGCTCGCCGTCTTTCTTGTCGACGCTGAGCATGGTTCCGTAAACGGAATTGGCGCCTTTGTCGTAAAGCGGAAAATCCACCAGCGTCGCGGTCTTCCCCACCCCGCTGGATCGCAAGCTTTCGGCTTCGCCCAAGAGATTGGCGCCTTCGCCTGCGCGGGCAGAGAAATCGGCCACGGTCATCCGGTAGGTGATGCCGCCTTGCACGACGGAAAGAACAATGTCCGGAACTTCTTTCGCGAGCGGCGCCTTGTAGGTGCTCTTTTCCATTTGCGGCGGAGCCGGGAAATCTTTGGCAACGCCAAGCTCAGGATAAACGTATTCATTCCACCCCGCATGAGCGGGAGCCGCGGTCGCCAGCGTTGCCAAAATTATCAACGACATCAAACGCATAGGCTTCTCCCAACACAGGCGCACAGCGACATCCATTTCGAACCTATGGGGCCGCCGTGTGCCATCCCATAGGGCAATTGACGTATTGCCGGCTCAGGAGGTCACAAACGTGACTTCGTGCATCATTTCCTACCAAGCCTTGGTGATCACGAAGGTTATGACCCGTCCGTCGATCCCCAGGGACGATCCCGCCGTGGTTGAAAAATACGCGTGAGCCTGCGCGCCGCCCGGCGGACTGATCTGGTAAGCGAACGGTGCTTGCTTATCGAGAATATTGTTGATCGTGAGTTGGAAGCCGAGATTCTTCAGGTAGTCATTGGCGGGCGTATTCCCCGTCTTGTAACCGAACGATAAATCGAAAGTGTACAGACCCGGCACGAAATTGGTCAGCGTCTTATATTGGGTCGTGTACTGAGCAAATTGTGGCAGTCCGCTTGCGTCGCATGCGGTGTTGCCGATCATGAAACATGCGGGCGGGAGCGGTGCCGTATCGGAATTGAAATGCGGCAGGAAGTTCACGAACCCGGTGACACTCCAGCCATCGTCGCTCGCCCATCCCAACCGCGCCCGATATTTCAAACGGCCGCCGGTGTCGGTGGCCGGATTGCCCGGCGATTGTGGCGTATAATAGAGACTGATGGGGGGCGTACCCGGCGCGAATTGCGTCTTGTTGTCCATGACATAGGTGCCGGTGAAGCCGGTGTTCCAGGCGCCCCAATCCCCCATGTCCCAATCATAACTGGCTTGGAAATCGACGCCGTTGACGGCTTGCCAACCGACATTGCGGTTTCCCGTATCGGCAATGAACGAGATATTCGGCGCGATCGTCGTCTGCAGCGTCGATTGCTGCGACGCCAGCAGCGCCTGCACATGGGCGGCATAATTGGGATCGTTTGCCGCGGTGAGGAAGGCCGCGGTGTAGGCCGGGTTGTCCAATTGTCCGGTCTGAACGCTGAACAGACCGAAATAGCCGTTAATGACGTTCCGCATCCGGATGTACCAATAGGTGGCCTGGATATCGAGCCCCTTGAGGATTCCTTCGGACGGAGCGAACTCGAAACCACCGCTCAGGTTTTGAGCGGTTTCCGGCTGGAGATGATACCCGGCCGGACGAATGGAAGGCGCAAACCCGTTAAGACCGGTCGTGAGACCGCCGAGGAATTGCAACGCGGCAGAACAATTGGGATCGATCAATGCCGCAATCGAACCCGGAACGGCAGGCACGCCAACCACTGGGCAAGTGCCGACGGTATTGTTGGTGGCGGTGGCCAATTGGTTGACGGAGCTGGGACCTGACGGATTGCCTTCCTGGAATTCGGCGGCGCGGAAGGCGGTGCCCCAGCTGCCCTTCAGCGTCAGCCCGTATCCTACGTCCCAATCCAAGGCGACCTTCGGATTGATCGTCGGACCGACATCGCTGTACTTGTCCCACCGGACAGAGCTTTCGAGGACCAGCTTCTCCGCCAATGGCAGATTGAACCCGTCGCCTAAGATGGGGATGTTGAACTGCGCGAAGGCGGAATAGACCGTCCTGCGGCCCGATGCCGTTGTATGGTTGTTGATGAGCGCATTGTTGGCGTTGGAGGCCAAAGTGTCGAGAGAATAGGACGTGTGCGTCAGGAGCGTACCGACGGCCGCTCTGATCGTCCCGCCCGGCAGATCGTAAACCGGCCCGTCTGCGGTCGCGCCATATTCGGTGACGATTTCCGACTCGTTGTTGTTGCTGAACCCGGTGACATAGGAGAGCGTCGCAGGATCGTTGCAGGTGAACGCCGTGGGATCGCAGAACACGTTCAGATAGGGAACGTTGCTCGGCTTGGTGAATGAGGGAATGATGAAAGGCGTGGCACCATTGGCTGGAACCGCATTGATGGTCCAGCCCAGCGCAGCGCTCACCATGTTGGGGTTCACCGTACCGGTCGTGCTGTCGGTGTTGTGTTCCTTGCTGACCGCGCCATAGACCCGTGCCAGCCAGTCATGCGGCAGTGAAATATTCAGACCGAGGTCATAGCGGCCGGCAATCTCGTTCGCCACCACGCGCTGGGGCGAGGGAAGATCGAGGTTCAGGTCGTAATTGATCCGCAATCCCGCCGGAGCAAGCGTCGGATAAAACGGATTTATGGTCGGCACCGCCGCATTGAACGAGTTGGTCGACGACTGGGCGTGCATCAAGGCTTGGCGATTGGAAATCCAACCGTCGGCAAACAATGAAACGTTGGAGGTTATCTTCTGGTCGAATGTCGCCGTGCCGGCATTGCGCTGCTGATCGGGCTCGGCCCAGCCATCGGCAAAAAGATCCACCTGATTGTGGACGCCGGGATGGGCCAGGACGCTGGCCCAGGAAAGGCCGACACCGTTTTGACCCGTCGGAATGGAAAAGCAATTGCTGCAGGTCTGACCCAGATTGGCAGCAAAGCCCGCTGGCGTGCCGGCAGGTGCGGTGGCCGCACCAACGGTCACCACGCCTGGACGCGAATTGATGATGTTGCGGCGGTCGTCCAGCCCCTGAAAGGCAAAGAAGTCCTGGGTAAAATACGGCCGGACCGCGCCATTGGTATGTCTCTGCTTGTACCACTCATAGCTGACGGTGATATCGCCGCCGTCCCACGTGCGGCCATACAGCTGGGTTGCGGTGAAAAGCGGGTGGCCGATGTCGGTGGAGGTGCTGTATTGCAGCTGCGACAGGGCGCCGTCATAGCCGCGCTTCAACAGGACATTGATCACCCCGACAATCGCATCGGAGCCATAGGTTGCCGACGCGCCATCCGTAAGAAGGTCAACCCGATCGACCGCGAGCTGCGGAATGATCGAGGGGTCAGTCTGGCAGCCGCCGCGGCCCTGATTGGGAAAACGCATGCCGTCGATCAGCAGAAGCTGGCGCGAACCATGCGTGCTGAGATTACGAAGGTTGAGGTTTTGTGCGCGCGCGATGTAGCCGCCGCCCGCAATCACGTCGTTTTGGGGGATCTGGTAAACCGCGGGAACGTCTTTGAAAATGTCGCCGATGGTAAGGCCACCGGTCTGCTTGAAATCTTGATCGCCAAAGGTCGTTACCGGCACGCCCACGGAAGCCGCACCGTGGATGAGCGACCCCGTGACGAGCACCTGTTCGGGGACCTGTCCGGCGGTGAGAGCAATCTGCCCTCCGGTGGCTTGGGCAGTTTGCGCCTGAGCGACCTGCGTAGGTTGCTGTGTGGCTTGGGCCGTTTGAACCGGCGGGGCCGCGGTGGCCTGCGTCGAGGTCGGCACCAGTTGGGCTTGTGCGCCCATTGCGCTGACCATCGTCAGCAGGGATGCCGATCCCAACAACACCGCGCCTATCCGCACGCTATGACCGCGTATGATTGGAAATCTCATCGCAACAAATCCCCCACCTTCCACAGACGGAGATCGATTGCTGACCTCCGGACTTGATCCTCCTAAAAATGCGACGACCCGCCCGACGCATCGCTCCAACCGGTTCTCTTTCGCGGTGCGCGAAGACATGCGCATCCGCTCGCGCTCTCACGCCCACGGCGCCGCGCTTGTCGACCGTTTTTTCATTCGCTCTTTTTCTGCCGCAGAGTGTTCAGGAGAAGGCGATGGGTTCCGGGTTAAAGGGATGCCGGTACTGCCAATTCGCTTTCTTCCCGCGCCGAGCGGCAAGTGTTGAAAGTCTATGCGTGCGTTGCGGAACTGGCCTATGGGGCAATTGACGTATACGGGAGCGGACGACTCAAACCGGCCTGGAAAACCGTAATAAACCAGGGGTTTCAGCGCCGCGTTTGCTTACGCGCATGAGGTGATAGCCGGCGCATGCGTCGTCGGAGCTCAGGCAGAAGATGGGGATGAGGCAGCCCGCCTGCCGAGACATTTGAGTCGGACAACCCGGACCGCATAATCATCTGGCGCATGGTGCCCGCATTTGGATTCGGTGAGTTTCGATCGCGCGCTTGGATTTAAGTGACTGATTCCATTGGCGCTAACACGGCAAAGCCATATGATTGCTTTGTGTGATGGAACTTTGCGTAAGTTCCACAGAGGACAGCCTGTAACCGGACAATTGCTCCAAATTTAATCAAAGACGGCGCGGAGCTGTGACAAATTATGGTTTCAAGCGACAAGGCTTGCTTGCCCGTCGACTTACGTTTGTTATGGCTACTCTAGGCTAAGCTTGTGGCTTGAACAGAGACGGCATGGGTCGGCCAAGTCGAATCCCTGCGTGCGATTTGCCCGGCTCTGAAATACCGAGGGGTGGCGGGATATGAGCGTAAAACTTCCCTCTCATTTCGATTTCGGAATTGATCTCAGTGCCGATATCAGCGGCATCCCGACGAGCTACACGTTCGGCGTGACCACGCTTCCCAGGATCGACATCGGGATAGAGCCGATTACCCTCACGATGAATCCATTGGAAATCAAGCCTTTGGATCTGTCATTCCGGATCAAGGAAATCCCGTCGGTGCGGGTACATTTGCCGCTCGATTATAAGATCGGTGTCGCCCTGTTCGGCGCCGAGCTCGCCAGCGTGCAGCTCTGTGGGCAGGCGCAAGTCATCACCGAACCCTATGTACCCAATCCCTGCGAATGCAAAGGCGCCATAGGCCGGGGCAATATCGTGGTGGATGGACGCGACGTCCCGGCTCCAATCAAGCCCGCCGGCTAGGAGCGCCTGACATGGCCAAGCGACCGGCTCCCAGTGCGAAACCGCTGAGTTTTCGCGGCACGCCTCGCCGACTTTCGTTGTCCAATCCGGAGCTCGCAGGGCATGAATGCGGCGAGATCGTCCTGCCCGAGGAACTGGCTGCACATGGCGAAAGCTCCGTCATCGCACTTCCTGTCCGCAACAGCCGCTTGAACGGGCCATCGCTCAAGCTTCGCCTCGATCATGCAACGCCCGCCGGCAAATACCAGGCGCAATTGCGCCTTTCCGGCAAGTCCGTTCCGGTGACACTGGAGATCGCGCCCGCGCCGCGTCTGAGTGTCTTTCCGGAAAGTGCGAATTTTGCCGGAAAGGCCGGAGGCGAATCCGAGCTCGATATGACGGTCGTCAATAAAGGCAACGTCGCGATCGAGCTGCCCGAGCGCTCGATTGTCGGCCTTTTTGACGATGAAGGATTGGAAGCCGCATTCGCGGAGACCTATCGTCAGGATACGGACGATCCGGTCCAGCTGGCTGGTCACTGGCTGCGAAAGCTGCGCGACGGGTATGGCGGATTGCTCAAGCTTCGCATCGGTTCGGGGAGTGGCTCTCTTCCGCCCGATGCCGAACGGACAATTGTCGTGAGCGCTCATCTTCCCGAAAACCTCAAGCGCGGCCATTCCTATCACGGCATTTGGGAAATTGGTCCGGTGAATTATCGCGTCGCGGTGGCCGTTCAACGATAAGGGTGGCATATGACGATTACTCCCTGCACAGGCACAACAGCCGTCAATACCGGCAATCTCGAAAAGCTGCTGAAAGATGTCGTGGCGGCGCAATTCTCGCTCGGCAAAGAGGTGCTGAACGTCCTCACCAAAGGCACCAACAGCGCGCTTTCGGGGTTAAGCGGGGTGAAGATGCCCAAGCTGCATTCCTGCTGCGAAATTCCCGAACCCTGCTGGATGCCCAAAGCGCTCGGCGAGATAAAATGCCAATTGACGGCTGGCAGCACCGGTCAGGTGAAGCTGATCGTCACCAACAATGACTTTCGCGCCCATACCGCCGTTGCACAAAGCGCCGGCAAAGACGCCGGGCTGGTGCAGTTCACGCCCTCCCAAATCGCGCTTGGCCCAAAGGAACGGACGACAATCGTCGCGCAATGTACCGCGCCACAAGAAGCCGGCACTTACGAGATGGTGGTTTGGGTTTCGGTGTGCAGCGATCATTATCTGCGCTGGACCGTCGAGGTCGGGAATACGCAGAACGCCTGCTGCTACGAGGTCACGGTCGACGACACCCCGGATTACGTCGTTCATTGGTACGATCATTTCTATTGCCCAAGACCTTGTCCCGGCACCCACGCGAACCAGGCTAACGGTTAGCGATGAAGGACCGTCTCCTTGATGTGCTGAAAGGCGCGGTCGAAGTGAATCTGCGCTATTCGTCGATCGCGTTGAACCTGTCCAAGGAATACATCAAGGAATTCGATCGTGCCCTCCGCGATGGCGCGGCAGCGAAGCCCACTCCTTCCGCCGAAGCCGCTCCCGAGGCAAGACCTGCGCCCCCTCGGCGGCAGCCGATCCTGCTTGTGGGCCAATTGAACGAGGAAGCGAGCGGTGCCTTCGTGCTCAACAACACGTCGGCGACGGAACTTAATGTCAATCTCGTGGTGCAGGGTGAACTCGAGCCCAGTCAGGTTCAACTTGTGCCCTCGACTTTTGTTCTGGCAGCGGGCGCAACTGCGGTAGTCCGTCTGAAAGTGAATCTCACCGGCGCCTTGGAGATGGGGCGGGATTATTCCGGCGCGGTAATTGCACCCGGTATGTCGGCGCAGGCTATCGAATTTGTGGTGCGCCGCTTGCCGGGAGAAGCCGCGGCCAAGACCGCCAAGAAAAAGAGAAAAGCATCGGCAAGCCGCGCGGCGGGCTGAGCGGTGATGAACGCCGACGATTTCCAACGGCGAGGCGAGGAATTTTCGCAGCGCCTTTTTGAATTCCTGAAACAGGCTCAGACGCCACGCCGCGCCGACGAAGATGCCGATCCAAGCGCGGTCGCCAAGCCTCTTTTGTTTCTTATCGACAGCGCAACCAAACATTTGAACGAGCTGCGCGAGATGGTTGCAGGCGCGCCCCCGCGAAACGGAGGGCCGGACGCAAAGGAAAACCCCCTACAC
>DATLVC010000453.1:0-11074 GCA_035577685.1 Micropepsaceae bacterium
TGGCATCAACCCGCAGACGGCCGCGCGCATGGCAGCCGCGTTTGAAACCTGGCGCCGCTATGATGCCGAGCGCCAGCGACTGATGCGGGCCGAACTCGAAGCGATTGCTTCGGGTGCGGGACTTTCAGCCAATCTCTACGAGATGGTCACTAAGATGCTGGGATAATCCTGCTCTAGCTTCGGCAGGTTATTTCGCGGCCGCTTTGCGCTTTTCATCTTCGAGGTTTTTCGCGGCACCTTCTTGGGCCATTTTCACCCATTGCTTCCACGCTTCTGGATCGACGAAGATATTGGGTTCGCCCGGCTTGCGCGCCTTCAACTTGATTGCGCGCTCCAGAATCCCGCCATTGGGATAGGGGTATGAGGTCAGCCAGCTGTGCACATTCACCGCCACTTCGATGCCGGGAATCTCAGCGACGCGATTCATGCTGTCCACGAATTGCTGACCGCCGGTCACGCCATTGCGCGGGCCCGGACCGCCAAACAGGAACGCCTTATGGGGCGTGCCATTGTCGTAGACGGTGAATTCGGCGGATAGCGAGCCGGGCGTATGACCGGGATGCTTGTAGAATTTCAGCGTCTCGTTGCCGAGGGTCAGCGTGTCGCCTTCCTTCACCACCATGTCGCGCCTGGGCGCAACATCGGGGCGCGCACCGTCTTTGCCCGGGCGAGTCACAAATTGCTCCATCATCTTCCAATCCTCGTCCAGCGCGACGAGGCGCGCGCCGGACAATTCCTGTATCCTTGCCGCCCCTCCGAAATGATCGAGATGACCGTGAGAAAGGATGATGTATTTGATGTCCTTAATGTCGAAGCCGGATTTCTTGATGCTGTCGACGACGTGATCGACATAGGGCTCCTGCGCCGTGTCGATCATGATGATTCCGGCCGATGTTGGAATCAGCCAGGCGGAGACGAAGCCGGGGCCAACGTAATAGAGATTATCGAATAGCTTGAACGGCGCGATCTTCTGGTATTCCTGATCGTTGCGCTTGCTGCCGCGATAGGATTCGCTGAGTTCTTCCTTTTTCCCATCGGCGGCGAATGCCGACTGCGCCGCGAAATTTCCGCCCAACATGAGGCCAGCCGCAAGGCAGGCAGCCACAAAGCCCAATACGCGTTTCGTCCTCACGGTCGAGTGCCTTTCAAAAATCGGGTTTATCCGCAACCGGCATCGGTCCGATGTCCTGGTCGAAATGGTCTTCGTTGTTTTCCGCGCACACCGTTTCGGGCATGGGTCCCGCCTCATTGCGGCGATAGCGCTGAATCGCATTCCACGGTGTGGTGAAAGCGCCGGGATCCTCAACATGGACGTTCACCTCCAGCGTCTTGCCGCCGTCGATCATGCGAAAGCGCTCGATGACGTGCAGCTGTTCGGTGTGCGGCGTCTGATAATTGTCCACGAACGTCTTGGCGTTAAGCCCGATCGTATCGACGATCAGCGTGTCGCCCTCATAATGGCCGACGGATTCGCCAAACCATGTCGGTTTGGGTTTCGCCGAATGGGGCACATTCAGATAGACGTGACGCACTTGGTGGTCCTGCGTCCAGATCATGGTCACGACTTTGGGCTGCTGCAGAAAATAGACTGGGGTCGCGGGAAGAAGGTCGAATGCCGGCACACCGACTGGCCAGCACCGTTCCTTGGGAATCGCCAGATATTTTCCGGAGAGCGCCTTTTCGTTGGTCTTTCGAAGAGCTTCGCGTGTCCATTGCTGCAGGATCGGATTGCTGAGATCGGCGACGCGGAACGTGGGATTGGGATTGGTCGGAAAGCGATAGAAGCTGATGTAAGGGTGCGCGGGATCGCTCCTGACCGGACCCGGGCCGCTTGGCGGGGGAATGAATTCATCGTCGGTCAATTGCCAGCCGGTATTGGCGGTGGGAGAAAAATCGGGAATCGCATCGGCGCCGTGCGCTAAGGGCGCAGTCAGCAACGCTGCAGCTACAAGCCCCGCACTTCCCAACAAGGCAGACCCGGTTTTCATCGCAGCGATGCTCCCTTAGAAATCCGGCTTGTCCGCCACAGGCATGACGCTGTGATGATAATATTCGAACGTGTTCTCGGCACAGACGCGTTCTTCCCATTGGTTGGCGGCGCGCAAATAAGTGATCGAGCCCGTCCATGGCGTGGTGAACATCACGGGGTCCTCGACCGTGAACCGCACTTGGATTCCCTTGCCCTTGTAATCGTAGTCCACAAACACCCCATCCGCGGACGGGGCGTCGGCGCGGCCATATTCCTTGTCGTTCTTGGCGCTCGACGCCTTGGCGACATTGTCCGGAACGAGCGTATAGCGCTCGATGACGTGCAGTTGGTCGCTATGCGGCGTGCCGTACTGATCCACCATCGACACCGGGCCCACCTTCATGCCGATCGTGTCGACGACCAGCGAGTCGCCTTCGTAATGGCCGATGGAATCGCCATGCCAGGTCGGCGTCACCTTGGCCGGATGCGCCGCATTCAGCCGAATGGTGCGGACCTGGTGATCTTGCATATAGAGGATCAGCACGCGGTCCTTCTGCTGCACCATCTGCATTTCGTTGATGCGCAGAATAAAGGGCGTGCCCATCGAGACGCATTGATTGGACGGATCGGGAAAGGCCTCGCCTGCCCTGGACATGTCGCCATGCTGCTTGACGATCTCGGCCGCACGAGGGGTCAGGATCGGGCTCGTGTAATCGCCGACCAGCATCTGGGGATCGCTGGTCCCATCGCGGCGGCGTTGGAGATTTTTGAGCGGCCCGGCCCCGGAATCTGCGAGTTCCCAGCCGAAGGTGCTGCGCGCCCAGATGCCGCCGAAATCGGGCACCTCACCCGCGCTCTGAGACGGAGAACCCAACACCGGTACACAGGACAGCCCGCTGGCAAGATAAAGAAAAGCCTTCCGCACACCACCCACCCGAAAATTCCTCCGGCCGGTTTGCCGCGAGCCGACTATATCGTGGCCGCGCGAGGACAGAAAACAAATCGGCCGGCCCGTGTTCGCGGAGCCGGCCGATTCTTAGGCGTTTTGCGGTCGCTTAGAGCGGCGCCGCGGGAATGGCGATTTCGTCACCCGTCGGACCCGGCTTGATCATCGGCTTATCCCAATGGATCAGACCGCGGAGATTGTCCTTTTCCGTGCCGGCCTTGGAGAGCGTGATGGTGTAGGCCTGCTTGTCCTGCGGACCGGCTTTCGGCCAAGCCCATTCGGCGACCTGGGCTTGTTCCTTGGGATCCATATGGACACCTTTGTAGCCGTCGCCCGTCGCGTTCACGACCTGCACACCGGACGGAATGACCAAGCGGACGCTGATACCTTCGGCAGCCAAGCCCTTACCGGGAAGCCCAAGATTTTGCACGTTCAGTTTATACGTCACGCCCTTATCGCCGGGCTCGCCCTTGCTGATCCGGCCACGGAACGCGGCGCGGAATCCAACATCGGTTTTGATCCAATCGAGCACTTGCGCCAGCTGGGCTTCGGTCACGCGATCCGGGTTGAAATTGCCCATGTGAATGCGCACAGGACCGTTGCCGGTACCAAGCCGCTGGGCATGCGTGCGGATGGCCGTCGTGTGATTGTAGACGAGGTCCTTGATCCAGTTGATGTCCGCGTCCACTGCGCCCATATCGTCGCGCGGCCCGATCAGAACATTGCCGTGGCACTGGCCGCAGCCGATGGTGATCATCACACGCTGGCCGGCAGGCGCATTGGCGGGAACTTCCGTCTTCCACGGGCCGGGCTGCGCCACTTTCGGCAGGCTGGCGAAGTAGGCGGCGAGATTGGTCAGTTCCTGATCGCTGACCTGTTCTTCGATGAACCTCGGCATAATGCCCCAAGGCTTGCGCACGGCCTGCTTGACCTGGTCTGCGCTCAAGCCGCGGCCCGCAAGGTCCGGTCCAAACGCGCCTTCCGCTACGCCGCCATGGCAATCCTTGCAGCGCAGATCGTTGTTCCAGAGCGCCTTGCCCGCGGCGGCATCGCCACCCGGGATGGTTTGCGCCCAGGCCGCGGTCTGACTCATCGGCAGCAGAAGCAGGGCAAGCAAAAGTTTTTTCATGGTTGAGGTCCCTCCCGATCAGCCCTCCTCCCGGGAGAGCCTTCACGCGAAGTTTACACCGGCGAAGCCGCGTTCCGCAACGCGCTAGAAACGACCGCCCGACTCGCGCCGGACGGCCGTTTTCCTGAATCTTACAGGCCCTTTTTTACAGTGGCGCCGGTGCGATATTCACCACGTCTTCGCTGGGTCCGGTCTTCGGTGCGGGTTTCACCCAGCGAATATTGCCGCGCAAATTGTCCGCCTGGCTGCCCGCCTTGGAGAGCGTGATCGTGTAGCTCTGCTGGTCTTTGGGCGCGAGCGTCGGGATTTGCCACACCGCCATATTGCCCTGGACGCCTTGATAGCCAGCACCGGTCGCGGAGACCACATTCACGCCAGCCGGAATTTGCAGCCGCACCGTCACGCCCTCCGCCGTCAACCCTTTGCCCGGAAGGCCGATATTGTTGACGTCGAGCTTGTAGGTGACGCCGTTGGCCGCCGGCTCGCCTTTGCCGAGGCGGGCCTGGAGCGGTGCGCGGTAGCCGATTTCATCGCGGGTCCAATAATAGATTTCCCGGAGCGAGGCTTCGGTCACCCGCGTGCGGTTGAAATTCCCCATCAGCGGTGTGTTGTTCGCATTGGCCGCGCCGATGGCGGCGCGGGCCTTCGGCAAGGCCGTGGTGTGATTGTAGACCAAGGTGGCGAACTCATCGAAATCCGCATTGACGGTGGCGAGGTTGCCGCGCGGTCCGTTGAAGGTTTCGCCATGGCATTGCGCGCAGCCGAGATTGATCAGCGCCGCTTGTCCTGGAGGCGTATCGGCTTTGACTTCGACTTTCCATTTGCCGGGTTCCTGGGCTTTCGGCAGGCCGGCGAAATAGGCCGCAAGATCGGCAATCTGTTTGTCGCTGACCTGGGTTTCGACGAAAGCCGGCATGATGCCCCAAGGTTTGCGCACGGCTTGTTTGAATTCTGCGACGTTCAGCCCGCGGCCCGCGAGATCGGGACCGAACGCGCCTTGGCCATCGTCGCCATGGCAATTCTTGCAAAGCGCACGGTCCCAGACGGCTTTGCCGGCGGTGGCATCGCCGGCGGGCGCGTTCTGCGCCAAAGCCAAACTCTGTGTCAGGGGAAGCACGAGAACCGCAACAAGAAGTCTCTTCATGGCAAGCCCTCCATAGCCGCTCCGCGTCATGCACGGAGTTTTCATGCCAGCAGCCTACCATCTCGCACGGTGTCCCGTAAGACGCAGCGTTAGAGCCGCTTGGGCGCCTCGCCATTGAGGTCCCGGAAGCGATCAACGCTGTAGGTCTTGCCGTTCGCAGTCGTCACCGCGATGAAGAACCCACCGGCCCCGTTGTCGCGCCGCGGATTAAAGGCGACTTTGATCTTATCGCCCGGCATCACAAGGTCCTTTTTAAAGCCATCGCTGTGCAGACGGCCGACGCTGCTGCCTTCGAACTCCCAATTGACGCTGTGGCCGCCGGAATCCGCAACCGCCACCGTGAGCTTCGCATGTGGATTGGTCCATTCGAAGCTTTTCACCGTTCCTTCGATTGTCCGGTAGCTCGTCAGTGTATAGGCGGCGAGCGAATGATGGGCAGAGGCCGGCGCCGAACCCAGGACAGCGCAAATCGCAGCCATGACGAATGGTGTTTTCATCAATTCCTCCGCGCGAATTTTCGTTTCCTATGTGGCGCATCTTGCGTGCGCCTTCGGCAACTTTAGCAAACTCATACGCAAACGGAAAATTACAAGTACCATTCATATTCTTCGGCGGTGATGCGCTTTTTGAAGCGCGCCAGTTCAGTTGCCTTGGTTTCGCGGTACAGCGAAATGGCGTCCGTGCCGAAATAGGACACGAGCACGCGCGACTCTTCCAGCCGCTTCAGCGCATCCTCGAGGCTGAAGGGCAATTGGGAATCGGGTTCACGCGAAACATTGCCGATGGCCGGCGGACCGGGATCGATTTTGTTGACGATGCCATGGTGCACACCGGCCAGTATCGCCGCCATCACGAGATAGGGATTGGCGTCCGCGCCGGAACAGCGGTGCTCGATACGGCGCGCGGCCGCAGGCCCGGTCGGCACGCGCAAGCCCACCGAACGGTTGTTGATGCCCCAGCGGCGATTGACCGGTGCGAACATGTCGGGCTGAAAACGGCGATAGGCATTCAGATTCGGCGCGAAAAACGCCATGCTTTCAGGCATCAGCGCGGCAAGGCCGCCAACCGCGTAACGCAGCGTCTCGCTGCCCTCAGCCGTACCATTGTCGAGAACATTGTGTCCTGCACTGTCGAGAAGGCTTAGATGTACGTGCTGGCCCGAACCCAACGCGTCGAGATAGGGCTTGGCCATGAAGGTCGCCTGGAAATTCTGGCTGAGCGCCGCGGCCTTCACAATCTGCCGCAAGACAATCGCGTGATCGGATGCGGTGAGCGCATTTTTCTGGTGACGCAGATTCGCTTCGAACTGGCCCGGCGAATATTCCTTGGTCACGGCACTCAGCGGCACGCGCTGCAGCGCGGCGGCATCGGCCAGCGCCGCGAGAAATCGCTGATAGCGGTCGAGATCGTCAATTCCGTATACGGATGGTGTATTTTCCCGCCTTCCGGTGCGCGGCGAAACCGGCGGCAGCGGCCCCCCTTTTTCGTCGCGTTCCTGATCGATCAGATAGAACTCCAGCTCATGGGCGGCGACCGGCAGCAGGCCAAGTTCGCTGAAGCGCGCCAGTACTCGCTCCAGGATGGCACGCGGATCGTAAGATAGGGCCGTGCCCGATTTGTCGCGCAGGCTCATCAACATTTGCGCGCGCGGCGGACCCGAGCCCCAAACCTCCATGACGGTCCCCGGAATCGGCCACGCCGTGCCGTCCGGATCGCCATCGCTATAGCCCCGCCCGCCAGGATTCATCATTTCGCCACGCACATCCATCAGATGCAGCGAGAGCGGAATCTGCATGCCGGATTCGAACAGTTTTGGCGCATCGGCGATGGCGATGCGCTTGCCGCGCAGCGCGCCGCAGATATCCGCGATGGCCGCATCCACAAATTGGATCGCCGAATTGGCGGTCAGCACCGCTTCCAATTCGGCGCGGGCGGCCGCGTGCGGATGGGTCGGTTTCGCCGGGTTGGTCTGCTTGTTCATGGCCTTAAATTACGCGGGAAAAGGTAAAATGGGCGCGTTTATTCGTGCGATATATGCCATCCCCCCTCCCCCCTGTTTTGGCGGTCCTGCGCGGCCTAAGCCCTTGAAATTGCTGCATACGCCGGCGGAAAAAGCCGAAAATAAGGGTGCAATTATGGTGCAATTTCGGTGCATGCAGCGACTCGCTCATCTCTCATACGACACGTCATATAAGATGGGGAGCGGCACCGTGAATTTCATCCCACGCGCACCCAAGGTGCGCGATCACAGTCGACAGACACCAAATCTATCGAGCGCGCGATGGAATTCAGCGGCGAACCGGCGTGGATTGAAGCGACGCTTACCCCACCTGGAGCAGAGGGCGGAGTTCCGTGACGTTCTTCACCGATTCCAAAGCAAAAATTTTGTCGGACAGTTTCTGGAATTTATCCGCGCCCAGGACCGGCACGATCAGATCGCGCGCTTTGGCGATCATCTCCTCGCGCGTCATGGGATTGCCGGCCGTGCCGCGCACCGTCTCGACGCGTTCGGAGAGCATCTTCCCGTCATTGAGCGTGACCTCGACCACCGCAACGCGCTTGGGCATCAGCTTCTCCAGCCCGTCATCACGCACCAGCTGCACCTTGGCGCGTTCTTTCACGACCGCGGGGTCCTTCATGCGCGCTTCGTCATGGGCGGATTTGAACGACACCGTTTTGTCGACCAGCATCACCGCCATCAGATGCTGAAGCGAGATATCCGGAATTTCCCGATTGTCCACGATGGTGGCTTCGTCCGTGGCAACATGCACCGCGACTTTCTGCACCTGATCGGCGTTGAACTTGTTCTTTTTGATCAGATTGTCGAGCGCATCGAGCGGCGCCTGGATCGGCGCACCCACCGTCCATTTCTTCACGTCGGTGCGCATGATCTCGTAACGCTCGCCGAGCGCTTCAATCAGCATATTGGGATCGTTCATCGGCTTGAACGCGTCGAGGAAATTGTCGGCGCCCGAGAATATGTCGTCGAGCGCGGTGCCGCCTGCCTGCACCAGAAGCGCCGCGGTGATGCCGTTGCGCGCCGGCATGCCGCCGAAATCGAAAGACTTTTCGATGTGCTGGGTGTCGCGCTGCCAGGACGCAAGGCCCGATGCGGACTGCGCCGTGTAGGACAACAGCCAGCGCATCTGCTGCGCATTCAATCCCGCCATGCAGGCCGCCGATGCCGCCGAGCCAAAGGTACCCGAAATCGCATGGGTGCTGCGATGCGTCGCCACCATATATTGCAGCTTGCCGAGCGTCATGGTTACGCGCGGGCCGACGTCGTAGCCCAGCGCCACTGCGCGGATGAAGCGTTCGCCGCTCGCACCGAATCGCTCGCCGGCGGCCAGGGCCGAAGGCACCACGGAACAACCGGGGTGCGATTGCGACGGCGGATGGGTGTCGTCGGTCTCATCCGAATGTCCAAGCATCCCGTTGACGAGCGCGGCCTCAATCGGTGCGCACAGCATGTTGGATGCCGGAATGGTTGCGATCTTGTCGCCCTGATAGGCGCGCGCAAAACCCAGCGCCATTTTTCCCGGCGGCAATTGCGAACCGGAGATTTGGGCCGCCAGCGTGTCGAGGATCATCTGTTTGGATTTTTCGACCACCGCCGGCGGCAGCGGCTTGTTCGCAGCCTCCGCCATATAGGTGCTGAGCGTGGTTATGAGCTTGCCCGGCGCGGCAGCGGCCGCTTTGGCACGAATAGGAACCGCCGCTACCGCCGCGATGCCTCCCGCCTGCAACAGCCCGCGCCGCGTCAAACCCGTGCGATTGTTCGTGCTCATAAGCCCTCCCTGAAGCCGCTTTTGTTACGGCTTTGTACCAATTCGCAGCGACTTGCACATGGGGTTGAGGCTGCGATCAAGCCGATTTGCTCTTGCATGCGACGCCCCGAGGGGCCGATAAAACGCGGAAAAATCGGGCCGGCCATCCGCCGGATTGCGAGCCACGAATGCGTTGGATTTTGCCGATCTTGATCATGACGCTTTCGCTGGCGGAGGCAAGCTTCGCCGCGCCCGCTCCCCGCGACATGCTGATTGTGCCCGGGACACGCGTCGGCCCGGTCGCGCTCGGCATGAATCCCACCGAGCTTGCGGCCTCGGTCGGCGTTCCCGGCAACACGCAGAAGCAGGGGCCCGACACCATCTATTCCTGGGGCGACCTCGCGGCCGAGATCAGCGAAAAATCGCCAACCGTCGATCTGATCACCGTCAACGACCCGCGTTATGAAACTGCAGACCATATCCGCGTCGGGCTGGCGCTGTTCACGCTGATGGCGGTTTTGGGCGATCCGGAGAAGAGCACAACCGCGCAGGGAACCCAGACGCTCGATTATGACGGCATGACCATTATCGTGCGCAACAATGTGGTCGCGCAGATCCGGGTCCGGAAATGATGCCGCGCAAATGAGCGCCGATATTGTTGCAGGTTCGCCCCCTCACCCCGACCCTCTCCCCCGAAAGGGGAGAGGGAGAACATGGCGTTTTCGTTTGTCGGCACTCGATGCGGTGGCGTTGCTGCTGGCGCTGACGCTCGTCGTTCCGATTGCATCGGTGTGTCTCAGCCTGTTCTCGGGCCAGACGTCGGTGTTCGTCCATCTGGCGCAAACCGTGCTGGCCGAATATGCGGTGAACACGCTGCTGCTGGCGGTGCTCGTGATTGTCGGAGTCCTGGCCGTCGGCGTGCCGGCGGCGTGGCTCACCGCCTGTTGCGAATTTCCCGGCCGGCGTGTGTTGGAAGCCGCACTGATCCTGCCCCTGGCAGCACCTGCCTATGTGCTTGCCTATGCCTATGCCGATTTTCTGTCCGCCTACGGACCGGTTCAGCAATTGCTGCAAAATCTTACCGGTTGGGAGACCGGCGATTATTGGTTTCCCGATGTGCGTTCGCTTCCCGGCGCTGCGCTGATGCTGGTCCTGACGCTGTATCCCTATGTGTATCTGCTCGCTCGCGCGCGTTTTCTGAACGAATCGGCCAGTGCGCGCGAAGCCGCGCGGCTGCTGGGGCGCGGGCCCTGGTCGTCCTTCTTCGCGGTTTCGCTTCCTTTGGCGCGGCCGGCTCTGGTCGCCGGCGCAACACTCGCCGCAATGAACACCTTTGCCGATTACGGCACCGTCTCCTATTTCGGCGTGCCGGTGTTCACGACCGGCATTTACAGCGCGTGGTTCTCCTTCTCGGATCAGACCGCCGCGCGGGAATTGGCCGCCGTGCTGATCGGCTTCGTCGCGTTGGCGCTTCTGGCCGAGCGTATGTTCCGTGGCCGGGCGGCGTTCCACGAAACTGGCCGGCGCGACCGGCGGCCCGTGCGCTACCGCCTGTCGGCGCCAAAATCCGCTGCCGCGATTTTCGCCTGCATCATGCCGCCGCTTCTCGGCTTCGTCGTGCCAGCGCTGGTGCTGGGCGAATTGCTGATCGAATCCGGCGGGCCGACGCGCGATTTCTCGCGCCATCTGTTCAACACGCTGACGCTGGCGGCCTCCGCGGGATTCATCGTGACCTTGGGCGCGCTGGTGCTGGCCTTCGCGAAGCAGCAACACCCGAATGGATTGGCCGGACGGGCGGCCTCCTTCACGGCTCTTGGCTATGCGGTGCCGGGTTCGGTGATCGCCATCGGCGTGCTCGTGCCCTTTGCCGCGTTCGACAACACAATCGCGAATTTCTTCCAACGCGCATTCGGCATATCGCCGGGGCTCATCCTGACCGGCGGCATCGCCGCACTGCTGTTCGCCTATATGGCGCTTTATCTCGCCGTCGCGTTGCAAAGCGTCAGTGCCGGACTGACGCGGATCACGCCATCCATCGGCGGCGCGGCCCGTCTGCTCGCACGCGGGCCGTGGGACGTGCTGCAGCGAGTCTATCTGCCGCTGATCGCGCCATCCGTGC